>NZ_JBHLUU010000015.1:0-407850 GCF_042433785.1 Robertmurraya beringensis
TTGGCGCAGTTATACATTATGGGAGTCGTCTTTTCCTTTCTCCGGAATATATTCATGGACATTATACTCGACCACTTCCGGACAGGCAATACCGTCAACTTTCGGTAATTTAAGAGTGTCAAAAACATCAATGATATAGCGGATTAATGAGTAAAAGGCTGATAAATTTCAGCCTTTTTAAATACTCTTTTTATGGTTACGGATCGGATATAAAGCTTTTTCGACTGTCTGTGCATTCTTTTCAGTAATTTCAGCTTTCCGAGGAATGGGTGGATATAAATCACTTGGGTCGTCCCAGTGTTTTGGTAGAGGGACAGAGGCTTTTGACTGCCATGATTGTATCCACTGTATAGGTAATGGATCATTCGAAAGCTCCGAGTTATTGGTCATTTCAAGCCAGAGTAATGACCAAGCTCTAGGAACGACTCTCCAAATATCATAGCCCCCACCACCAACAGCAATCCATCTACCATCACAATACTGATGGGCGATACGATGGGCAAGCTTAGGAATTTCATGATAGATCTTCATGGTAGCTGATAAATGGGTCAAAGGGTCTAAATAATGAGAATCAGCACCATTCTGGGTTACGATCACATCTGGTTTGAAAAAAGCTGCAACCTCTGTTAATGACTTGGTATACGCTTCAAGCCACGATTCATCTTCCGTAAAGGCATCAACAGGGATGTTGAAGGAAAAACCATAGCCTTTACCCTGCCCTCGTTCATTCACATTCCCTGTACCAGGAAATAAATATCTTCCTGTTTCATGTATGGACAATGTACAAACATCTGGATCATCATAAAAAGACCATTGTACCCCATCACCATGGTGAGCATCTGTATCCACATAAAGAACTCTTGCATGGTATTTTTCTTGAAGATACTTTATAGCTACGGAACTATCATTATAGACACAAAAGCCAGAAGCCTTTCCTTTAAAACCGTGATGTAGGCCACCACCAAGATTCAGTGCATGTTTGGCTTTCCCTGTCATGACATAGTCAACCGCAGTTAATGTTCCCCCAACCAGCCAGGAACTTGCATCATGCATATTTGGGAATATTGGAGTATCATCTGTGCCAAGGCCATAATTTTCTGCTTTTTCAGCAGAGAGTTGACCGAGACCAGCAAGCTTTACTGCATTGATATAACTAGGATCATGAATTAGTTGTAATTCTTCATCGCTAGCTTTCCTTGGTTGAATTATTTGATGATCAGATAGAGCATTCAATTGTTTTAATAAATCTAGAGTAATTTTTAGACGAAGCTGATTAAAAGGATGATTGGAGTTGAATTTGTACTTTAACTGTTCTTCAGAAAAGATAAAAACAGAATCATCGATCATGTTGTAATCCCTGGCAGATTTGGCCAAAGGACCGTATATCCTGCTTTTTTTAATTCGTTAATGAGAGTGACCGGATTCATCGTCTGTACTCTCAATACTAAGATTTTATAGTTTTCATCCTTTTTGTCTGGATAGACAAGCACGCTAAGTAAATTGGCTTTTCGCTTACTAATTACTGCAGTAACTTCACAAAGCATTCCAGCTCGATTAGGTACTTTTACTTCTATTTGAGAACCAGGTTGATGGGCGCCAGTTAATTGAACCAACGTATGTAACAGATCTGTTTCCGTTACGATTCCAACAAGCTTTTGATCTTTTATGATTGGGACACAGCTTATATGGTGTTCATAAAAAATAGCTGAAATTTCTTCTACAAAGTCTAAAGGATGTCCAGTTATTATACTGGTTCTCATAATTTCTTTTACTGGTTTTTGAAGAACATCACTGTGTTCTGACGAATAAAAGATGGACGGCGTTGCATCCTTAATATCACGGTCTGTCACTAATCCGATGATTTGATTGCTTTTATCTATTACTGGAAGATGTCTAATCCGCTTTGTTTTCATCATTTGAATGGCGTCTGCTATCGTGCTGTCAGAGGTTAAAGTTGAGACGTCAGATTTCATAATCTCTTCGACTATCATACTATTTCTCCCCTTCTATCAATACCTCACTCTTTTAGAAACATAAGAGTTAGTACATGAAACGATTCATAAATCTTAATCGATCAAACTTTTCAATCGATTCATTGGGAACGCGTTTTCCAATCTTAGCCATAAGGCAATTGGCCGGATGAGAGCTAATTTCAGGGTCATCAGTTGCAAAATATTCTAAACCGCCGGCATTCATCATTTTTTCCATGATTTTGCGGTACTCCCACACGTTCAAGCCAGTACCTTTCAAATCCCAGTGCCAGTAATATTCAGTTGTTATAGTAATGAAATCTTCCATTGCATCATCCATCATAGAGACAATAAGTAAATTTTTCCCTACACTACAACCTCTGTATTTAGGAATAACTTCAATGGCACCTAATTCAATTAGGTCTTCCATTTTCCCCTCAGACCAGCGCTCGAGGGGGTCTGGATATAAGTAGGTAACATAACCAACGATTGTATGACGGTCCCTTGCTATAATAATCCTTCCTTCTGGCAGAGCAGCGATTTCAATTAGTGCTTGATGCTGTTGCGCTGGGGGGCGAAAAGCAACTAAGTCATGATGAAATTCATAACCTGATAAGGTTTCAGGAGAAATAGGACCTTCAATAATTAAATCACCATGGGGAGTTTTTAATTTTTTTGCATTATATATTTTACTATGTTCCATCTATACACCACCCAATGAAAATACCTTTTGTAATCAATATTATACATGAAAAACACCTGATTTAAGCGCTTTCACTAAATTTTCTGTTAAATTTAAAAAGATTTTGTGACATAAATATTTTCCTAAACAAATATTTTAAAAATTGAGAAAAAGAATTTTCTGTTATATAATGACAGTAAGCATGAACAAAGGGGGATACGGTTTGATGAAAGTGGAAGCGCTATCAGTAGTCAATGGGGAATTTAATCTAGGAAACTATGATCAAATGTACAAGCAATTCGACTGGCGAGAAGTGGAAAAGGAATTTTCATGGTCTGAAACAGGTCGAGTAAACCTTGCGTATGAAGCGATTGACCGACATGCAGAATCCTACCGTAAAAATAAGGTAGCTCTTTACTACCGAGATGCAGAACGTAATGAAAAGTACACGTTTAAAGAAATGAAGCAATACTCAAACAAAGCTGCTAATGCATTAAAATCATTTGGAGATGTGGAAAAAGGGGACCGTGTCTTCATTTTTATGCCGAGATCACCTGAATTGTATTTTGCTGTTTTAGGTGCTATTAAACTAGGAGCTATTGTTGGGCCATTATTTGAAGCATTTATGGAAGGTGCTGTTCGAGATCGTTTGGAAGACAGTGAGGCAAAGGTTCTTGTAACAACACCAGAACTTCTTGAAAGAGTCCCCGTAGATGAACTTCCTGCTTTAAAAACGATTTTCTTAGTGGGAGAAAATATTAAAGAAGAAGGAAAGTTTATCGATTTTAAAAAGAGATTTGAAGAGTCAAGCAGCAAGCTAGACATTGAATGGGTAAACCTTAGTGACGGACTCATTCTCCACTATACATCTGGGTCAACTGGAAAACCAAAAGGTGTACTGCATGTACATAATGCAATGATTCAACACTATCAAACGGCAAAATGGGTTTTAGATCTTAAGGAAGACGATGTGTACTGGTGTACAGCTGATCCAGGCTGGGTAACTGGAACTTCCTATGGAATCTTTGGGCCATGGCTAACAGGGACTTCTAATGTCGTAGTAGGTGGTCGCTTCAATCCAGAAACATGGTACAAAATGATTGAAGAATACGGCGTTAGTGTCTGGTATAGTGCTCCAACTGCCTTTAGAATGCTGATGGGTGCCGGAGATGAAGTGGTAAAGCGCTTTGACTTAAGTAGCTTAAGGCATATTTTAAGTGTGGGTGAGCCTTTAAATCCAGAGGTCGTTCGTTGGGGAATGAAGGTATTCCAGCTTAGAATTCATGATACATGGTGGATGACAGAGACGGGTGCTCAATTAATTTGTAATTATCCTTGTATGGAAATCAAGCCAGGATCCATGGGGAAACCAATCCCAGGAGTAAAAGCAGCGATTGTTGATGACCAAGGGAATGAGCTGCCTCCATATCGAATGGGTAACCTAGCCATTCAAAAAGGCTGGCCATCCATGATGCATACCATTTGGAAAAATAAGCAGAAATACGAGTCTTATTTTATGCCGGGTGGTTGGTATGTGTCGGGTGACTCGGCCTATATGGACGAAGATGGTTATTTTTGGTTCCAAGGAAGAATTGACGATGTGATTATGACATCTGGTGAACGTGTTGGACCTTTTGAAGTCGAAAGCAAACTGGTCGAACATCCAGCAGTGGCTGAAGCAGGTGTTATTGGAAAGCCAGATCCAGTAAGAGGCGAAATCATAAAGGCATTTGTTGCATTAAGAGATGGATATGAAGTAACGGAAGAATTAAAGGAGGATATCCGTCAATTTGTGAAAAAAGGATTAGCGGCTCATGCTGCACCTCGTGAAATAGAATTCCGTGATAAACTTCCGAAAACTAGAAGTGGTAAAATTATGCGTCGCGTCTTAAAAGCGTGGGAGTTAGATTTACCTACTGGTGATCTTTCTACAATGGAAGATTAAGAAAAAAGCAATCCTCATTTGTGAGGATTGCTTTTTTTGTTATCCGTTTGAACCATTACCACCGTTGTTTCCAGGATTTGTCTCGTTTCCATTTCCATTTCCGTTTCCTGATCCGGTTTCACCGCCTGTACCAGGGTCTGTTCCAGTTCCAGGGTCTGTTGCTGGTGGTTCAGCAAGCTTTTCCTCTTCCTTTGGCCCGACTACTGCCTCATTCGAAGGTGCTGATTCTTGTCCTGCAATGTCAACCGCGGTTACATAATACTTCCCATTTCCACCACTAAAAGAAAGGGCAGAGCCGGTTTTAATACTAGCAACTTTATTTCCATTCAAATACACACGATATCCAACAATATCATTTTCAGGGTGAGAACCCCAAGTAATTTGATTGCCATTGACACCTATTGATAAAGGAGATGGTGCCTTTCCATTGTCTGAGAGTTTATCATCTGGAAGAAGAATATTTGCCCAATTGCTATTATTCTTTTTCGGAATCAGATTTTGAACTCCTGTCTTAATTCCAAACAGTTTTTCAATATAATCAGGGTTTAATATCATTCCAGTTTGAGCAAATTCAGCTGGAGTTGAATCTAGTGCTAAATACTTTTTATCACCGATGGTAACGTATTTTCCTTGGACTAAGCTGTCATCAACCGTCGTCGGTACGTATTTCGCATTAAATAAGTCGGTTTGAACTAAGCCAGCCTTTGAACATGCATCTGAAGGGAGCAAACCAGAAATACCACAGAATGAACGTCTCACAATTCCACCAGGCATGTTAAAGCTTTCGGCAGGGTCAACTAAAGCTGGATTTACATCATAAGCTGCATTCATGAGATCAGCCCATAAATAGGTATTTCGTAAGCTATAATTGAGACCAGATGATTTTAGAGATTTTGGTGTATCATACCCATTCCAAATACCAAACGAAACATTTGGATTTACAGCTACGAACCAAGCATCGTGGAAATCTGTTCCAGTTCCAGTTTTTCCAGCCCAATCAGAAGAAAATTTCAGTCTACTTTTAACGGAAGTAGCTGTTCCTGAATTGATTACATCACGCATCATATCTATTGTGAGGTAAGCAGTTTGTGGACTGAATACTTCTACCGGTTTTACTTCATGTTGGTAAAGAATATTTCCGTCTTTATCAACGATTTTTTCAATCATATATGCATCAATAAATTGCCCACTGTTAGCAAAGGTACCGAATGCATTGGTGTTTTCTTCAACAGTAACTCCATTATCTAATGATCCAATAGCTGTTGATAATTGTTCATAATCCCCAGGAGTTAATGAAGAGAATCCCATCTTTTTTAAGTATTCTGCTGGTCTCTGACCAATAATATCTTTGTAAAGTTTAACAGCAGGAACGTTAAATGATTTAGCTAGAGCATATCTAGCTGTAACCAGTCCGCTATAAGTTTTGGTGTAGTTACTTGGCCAAGGACGGTTAATGCCTGGTGCTAAATGTAGTGGTACGTCAGGTAAAATCGTACCTGGTGATGCCTTCCCAAGCTCAAAAGCAGGAGCATAAACAAGCAAAGGCTTCATGGTTGACCCATTTTGACGGATCGCATTTGTAGCATGATTGAGCTGCGAGTCTTCAGAATACTCTCTACCCCCTACGAAACTCAAAATCTTACCCGTTTTGTTTTCAATAAGAATCGCACCTACTTGGACAGGTTCCATAATGGTCACTTCTTCCCCTGTTTCGGGGTCTATTACTGTTTCCGCCTTGTCCGGACCATAGTTTTGATACTCATTCTTCACCTTATCCATGGCGTCATAAAGGTTCTTATCGATTGTGGAGTGAATTTCATACCCGTTACGACGAATGTCTCTGTCTGCCAATGTTTGATATTCTTCAAGCAAAGCATTGTCATTTTGTAAGTCTTCTTCTGTATAACCATCTTTTTCGGCAAGGATTTTTGCAAGTATGTCTATGGCTCTTTTTTCAATTTCAAAGGTAACCCACGGATATTGCTCTATAGAGCTTGTCCCAGCTGGGATAAGATCCTTTGTCACGTCATAGGTTAATGCTTCGTCATATTGGTCTTTTGTAATCGATTTATTTTGGTACATCCTTTGCAACACGGTTTTCATTCTTGTTAACCCTGGCTCAAGGTTCTTTTTTAGTTCTCCTTTATTGGTAAAAGGAGTGTAGCCGAAAGGACTTTGCGGCAAACCAGCGATGAAGGCTGCCTGCGGGAGTGATAATTCCTTTGCGCTAATACCGAATAGTCCCTTTGCAGCTGACTCAACCCCTGCAATATTTCTCCCAGAGGAATTTCTACCAAAGGTCGATACATTTAAATACGCTTCCAAAATTTCTTTTTTGTCAAAAAACTTTTCCAGACGTAGAGCAAGAAGAATTTCTTTCGCTTTACGCTCAAAAGAAATTTCATTTGTAAGGATTTGATTTTTAATAAGCTGCTGCGTTAACGTGCTTCCTCCAGACTGGACAGAGGAGTTTGTTACCTCTTGGAAAAGTGCGCGTAGAATTGCCTTGGGAACTACTCCGTCATGTTCATAAAAGTATTCGTCCTCTGTTGCAACGACTGCTTTTATCAAATAGTCGGACACTTCCTCTAATTTTACTTCTTCTCTCTCTAAATCCGTTCGAAGCTTCCCGAGGTATACATCATTTGCAAAATAAAGATTTGATGTTTCTTCATAGTTGTATATATCTTTCTTCATACTTTCGTAAGATCGGATAGGTTCGTTTTTTGTCAATGATGCGAAGTAGCCTGCTCCAACACCACCTGCAAACGCCCCACCAAGTAGAATAATAATAAGTAATATTAAGGTCAGGTTCCAAACTACTTGATAGGTAATGCTCGCACCTTTTACTGTTTTTTTATTTGTAAAAAGTTGAAGCAATGTCCTCAGTTTTTCTTTCCAATTACGTTCTTCATTCATTGGCAACATTCCCCCTAAAATCAAGTTATATTATACCACAAAAAGGCTATCAGAAAGGGGAATCCTGTCGTTTTATGATAAATTACCTAAAATTGGATTGACAATAAAGGTCTCTTTATGTTAAAAATGCTATTAACACCTAAATATTTTGCCTTGACGGGAATGAGTAGCTGTTCTATCTCTGTTAAAGAAAGCTGACGGTTGATGCGAGTCAGTACAAGTAGAATATCGAATTACCTCCCTGAGCATTTACTGTGAACCTGTAATTAAAGTCAGTTATAGCAGTAAACGGTTATTCCGTTATCTTTTTAAGTGGAGGAGCTTTCTGTTCCTCAAGTTGGGTGGTACCGCGATAAAATTAATCGTCCCTTCGAATCTTTGATTCGGAGGGGCTTTTTTATTTTTCTCACAAATAAGGAGGATCTTTGTATGGATTTATTACAGGACTTACAGTGGCGAGGGATTGTTTACCAGCAAACAGACGAAGAGGGTATTAAAGAGGTTTTAGATAAAGAAAAGATTTCGTTATATTGTGGTGTCGATCCAACTGCTGATAGCATGCATATTGGTCATTTATTACCGTTTTTAACATTAAGACGTTTTCAACAAGCGGGACATCGACCAATCGTATTAGTTGGTGGAGCGACAGGTCTAATTGGTGATCCGAGTGGAAAAAGTGAAGAGAGAAAGTTGCAAACACTTGAACAAGTTCAGGTAAATGTAGATGGAATTAAGGGACAGTTGAACCGACTGTTTAAATTTGAGGGTGAAAATGGGGCAGTTATGGTGAATAACTATGATTGGGCTGGTTCCATGGATATCGTTACGTTTTTACGTGATTTCGGAAAGCATGTAGGAGTCAATTATATGCTGGCGAAGGATACGATTTCCTCCCGTTTAGAAACGGGAATATCTTTCACTGAATTTACGTACACGATTCTACAAGCAATGGATTTCTACTACCTGCATAAAAATCATGAGTGTAGAATGCAAATTGGTGGAAGTGACCAATGGGGAAATATC
This sequence comes from Robertmurraya beringensis, assembly GCF_042433785.1. Classification (NCBI taxonomy): domain Bacteria; kingdom Bacillati; phylum Bacillota; class Bacilli; order Caryophanales; family Bacillaceae; genus Robertmurraya; species Robertmurraya beringensis. Next base: position 8,540 of record NZ_JBHLUU010000015.1, read on the forward strand.
ACAACTGGACTTGAGTTGATAAGAAAGATGTCACCAGAAGGCTCAAAAGCTTTTGGTTTAACGATTCCTCTAGTGACAAAAGCTGACGGAACGAAATTCGGGAAAACGGAAGGTGGAGCCGTTTGGTTAGATTCGGAAAAAACATCACCTTACGAGTTTTACCAGTTCTGGATTAACACGAGTGATGCAGATGTTGTGAAATACCTGAAGTTCTTTACGTTCTTATCTAAAGAAGAAATTGAAGAGCTTGAAAAAGCTGTTCAAGAAGAGCCACATCTTCGTAAGGCACAAAAGGCTTTAGGTGAAGAAATGACTCGTTTGATTCATGGTGAAGATGCATTACAACAAGCCATTCGAATTTCCTCTGCTTTATTTAGTGGTGATATTCAAAGCTTAACAGGTAGCGAAATTAAACAAGGTTTCAAGGATGTACCTTCATTTACTTATGAGCAAGGCAGCAGCCTAAACATTGTTGAGTTACTTGTAAATGCGGGAATTGTTCAGTCAAAGCGTCAAGCACGTGAAGATGTAACAAATGGCGCTATTTCTGTAAATGGAATTCGTGTAAGTGAACTCGAATATACATTAGACGACAAAGACCGCATTGACGGAGAATTTACTGTCATTCGACGAGGGAAGAAGAAGTACTTTTTAATTAAATACTAATGAAGTGGGGACCGCTATTTAAGCGGTCTTTATTTAATTTGTAATAAAATAGACAATCATGTCTGTGGGAGGCAATAAAAACAAGAATATAATTTAAAAAACGAAAGGATGTGGACAATGATATACAAATCCCGAAGCGAATCAGCGGAGTTGCTGATACTAAATGCCTTAAACAAACGAATGAGTTTAACAGAAAAAGACAAACAGCATTATTTGGTCTTAAGAAAAGGATACGAGGGGGAGGTACTCTTTGATTCAATGACAGAAAAGCTTGAGTGTCAGTGTTTGATTTTGAACGATTTATTACTAAGAATTAATCATACCGTCTTTCAAATTGATGCACTGATGATTACTTCTGATACTGTTCATATTTTTGAGGTCAAGAATTTTGAAGGTGATTATTATTATGAAGACGACAAATTGTATCTAACAAACAAAAAGGAAGTGACCAATCCTCTTCCTCAATTAAGTAGAAGTGAAACTTTATTACGACAGTTACTTCACCACCTCGGCTACCATTCTCCAATAAACGGAAAGGTCGTTTTTATTAACCCAGAATTCTCTTTGTTTCAAGCTCCTCTTGGAAAACCCCTTATTCTCCCAACTCAAGTTAAACGATTCCTAAATAGGGTAAACAATAGTCCATCCAAATTAAACGGAAAGCACAAGTTATTAGCGGAAAAATTAAAGTCTCTTCATCTAACTGAATCACCCTATCAGCAATTGCCGAGTTATAGTTATGATGAGGTTCGGAAAGGAATGATCTGTGACAGATGTAATTCTTTTGAAGTGATTGTTGAGGGGAAAAGATGTATATGTGGTGATTGTGGGGGAGAGGAAAAACTATCAGAAGCTTTACTTAGAACTATAGAGGTATTTAAGCTCCTTTTCCCAGAACGAAAAATCAATACTAATGAGTTTTATTATTGGTGTAATGAAGCGGTATCTAAAGAGAGGATAAGAAGGTTTCTTAAAAAGAATTTGAACATGGTGGGGATTCACCAATGGGCTTTTTTTGAATAGTGGATATGATAGACGTTTGAAAGGGTAAATGGTGGATTAATGTCGTTTAACAGTGCTATGAACGGTGTTACGTTCGGAAAGAAGGTGGCTAACGTCTTTCATCAGTCGTATGAAAGATGTTAGAGAAGAACAGAAAGTGGCTAACGTCTTTCATCAGTCGTATGAAGGATGTTAGAGAAGAACAGAAGGTGGCTAACGTCTTTCATCAGTCGTATGAAAGATGTTAGAGAAGAACAAAAGCTGGCTAACGTCTTTCATCAGTCGTATGAAGGATGTTAGAGAAGAACAGAAGGTGGCTAACGTCTTTCATCAGTCGTATGAAGGATGTTAGAGAAGAACAAAAGCTAGCTAACGTCTTTCATCAGTCGTATGAAGAATGTTAGAGGAGAACAAAAGCTAGCTAACGTCTTTCATCAGTGGTATGAAGGATGTTAGAGAAGAACAAAAGCTAGCTAACGTCTTTCATCAGTGGTATGAAGAATGTTAGAGAAGAACAAAAGCTAGCTAACGTCTTTCATCAGCCGTATGAAGGATGTTAGAGGAGAACAGAAGGTGGCTAACGTCTTTCATCAGCCGTATGAAAGATGTTAGAGAAGAACAAAAGCTAGCTAACGTCTTTCATCAGTCGTATGAAAGATGTTAGAGAAGAACAGAAGGTGGCTAACGTCTTTCATCAGCCGTATGAAGGATGTTAGAGAAGAACAAAAGCTAGCTAACGTCTTTCATCAAGCGAATTGAAGGACGTTCAAAGGGGATCAGCAGGATGCTATGCTGTTCACCTAGAACGTCCTCAGGAACTAACCAATACCCAAACCACCCATAGGAAATTTTTTGAAACCTTTTCCTGCAACTTTCGTATTACTTATTAACTACATACGAAAGGAGATTTCAGTAATAAAAAAGAGGTGATTAAATGGAGCTCTTTGGTTTTCCGATCCAGACGGTTTATTTGACAACACTTATCGTTTCTGGTGCGTTAACGGTTCTGTACATTTTTTTTGGCGATATTGCAGATGCAGCAATTGATTTTTTGAATCCAACATTAATTCTTGCGTTTCTCACGTTTTTATCAGCATCTGGTTATTTATTAGAGCTAATCACGTCGCTAAGTAGTTTGGTGATTCTTTTCATCTCCATTGTCATTGCAATTATATTAAATACTCTATTAAATATCTTTGTGCTAGTTCCGATGTCTTCTGCGGAGGAATCACTCGTTTATACTTCAGATTCATTAAAAGGGAGAGTAGGAATGGTGCTTGTCCCTATTCCACAAGACGGGTTTGGTGAGGTCGTGATAAAAAGCAGCAGTGGAACAATTTCAAAACCAGCGAAAAGTTTTGAGAATGAAGCAATTGCTGAAGGACAAAAGGTATTAGTGATTGATGTGAAGGATGGAGTCCTGCATGTTGCACATTATGAAAAAACAGAAAAGCTATTTTTTACTTAGGCTGTTTTCGTAAAGAATGTTGTTAAAATCTTAAAGCCAATTTTAACGTGGAAATAGCTATTTTAAGCTAAATAATTTAGTATGCAGTCTCTTTTCTTATTAGATCCAAGCTGTTTTCTGCAGAAACTTAGCACAATCATTACAATTATGTTCCAAAAAGCAACAAAGTTAAGAAAAGAACCTTTACTTAAGGAGAGATGTCTATGTTACCCATTTTTATTGTAGGAGGCATTGTTGCCTTCTTACTAATTGCACTAATTGCCGTATTTATTACAAAATATCGTACAGCTGGACCTGATGAAGCGTTAATTGTTACAGGGAGTTATTTAGGAAGTAAAAATGTTCATGTAGATGAGTCAGGAAATCGTATTAAAATTATACGAGGTGGCGGGGCATTTATTTTTCCAGTATTCCAACAAGCAGAACCATTGAGCTTGCTTTCTAGCAAACTAGAAGTGACGACACCTGAAGTGTATACGGAGCAAGGGGTTCCTGTAATGGCTGATGGGGTTGCGATTATTAAGATTGGAGGATCTATCGAAGAAATCGCGACAGCTGCAGAACAGTTTTTAGGGAAAGCGAAGGAAGATCGGGAAAATGAAGCAAAGGAAGTTCTTGAAGGTCATTTACGATCGATATTAGGGTCAATGACGGTGGAAGAAATTTATAAGAATCGTGATAAGTTCTCTCAAGAAGTACAGAGGGTGGCTTCGCAGGACTTAGCAAAAATGGGACTTGTTATTGTATCGTTTACGATCAAGGATGTTAGAGACAAGAATGGATACTTGGATTCATTAGGTAAGCCAAGAATTGCCCAGGTAAAAAGAGATGCAGACATAGCGACTGCTGAGGCAGAAAAAGAAACACGAATTAAACGAGCGGAAGCAGCCAAAGACGCACAAAAGGCAGAGCTTGAAAGAGCCACAGAAATTGCTGAGGCAGAAAAAGTGAACCAAATGAAAATTGCTGAGTATCGCCGTGAACAAGATATTGCGAAAGCTCGTGCGGACCAAGCATATGATCTTGAGACAGCAAGAGCCAAGCAAGAGGTTACTGAGCATGAAATGCAAATCAAAATTATTGAGCGTCAAAAACAAATTGAACTAGAAGAGAAAGAAATTCAGCGTAGAGAAAGACAATATGATTCGGAAGTAAAGAAAAAAGCGGATGCTGATCGTTATGCGGTTGAACAAGCGGCGGCTGCTGATAAAGCCAGACAGCTTGCTGAAGCAGATGCGAATAAATACCGGATCGAGGCAATGGCAAAAGCGGATGCTGAAAAAGTACGTCTAGACGGACTTGCTAAAGCAGAGTCAGAGCGAGCGCAAGGGGAAGCCGAAGCTGAAATCATTCGCTTGAAAGGTTTGGCTGAGGCAGAAGCGAAGCGCAAGATTGCAGAGGCATTCGATATGTACGGTCAAGCGGCTGTTATGGATATGATTGTGAGAATGCTACCGGAATACGCGAAGGAAATTGCCAGTCCATTATCCAATATTGATAAAATTACCGTTGTTGATACAGGCGGTGGTGAAGGTGGCGGAGCAAACAAAGTTACGGGTTATGCTACTAGCTTGATGTCGTCGTTACAGGAATCGTTGAAGGCTTCATCTGGAATTGATGTAAAAAACCTACTTGAAACTTTTGCAGGTAAAGGAAATGTTCGTGAAAGTATCGATCAGTTAGCAGAAGATATAAAAGAAAGCAAAGCAGAATAACAAAAAAGATCCAGCGAAGTTTCGCTGGATCTCTTTTTATTAACGAGAGTAGAATTCAACGATAAGAGCTTCGTTGATTTCAGCTGGTAATTCAGAACGCTCAGGTAAGCGAGTGAATGTACCTTCTAATTTGTCAGCATCGAAAGTTAAGAAATCAGGTACGAAGTTGTTCACTTCAACTGCTTCTTTAACGATGTCAAGGTTACGTGATTTTTCACGTAAAGAGATTGTGTGACCAGGTAATACGCGGAATGATGGAATATCAACGCGACTTCCATTTACTAAGATATGACCGTGGTTAACAAGCTGACGAGCTTGACGACGAGTACGAGCAAGACCTAAACGGTATACTACGTTATCTAAACGTGACTCTAAAAGAGCCATGAAGTTTTCACCGTGCTTACCAGAAAGCTTACCAGCTTTGTCAAATAAGTTACGGAATTGACGCTCAGTCACTCCATACATATGACGAAGCTTTTGCTTCTCTTGTAATTGTAAACCGTATTCAGATAACTTTTTGCGTTGGTTTGGACCATGTTGTCCAGGAGCGTAAGGACGCTTTTCTAATTCTTTACCAGTACCGCTTAGAGAGATTCCAAGACGACGTGATAATTTCCAGCTTGGGCCAGTATAACGAGCCATGAATGACTCCTCCTCGTGTTTTTATTTTGTTGTAAAATAAAAACAGTAGTGTTCACAAGCAGTATGACCATTTTGTTTTCATGTACCTTCGCCCTAGCAGCCCAAGGGTTACCGATACCCCATCCTAGAAGATCATTCTTCTATTGAGGAACAAAATGTATTCATAAAGGCGTTCACATATGCTGCGCTATTTTACACAAAGAATATTATATGTTTTAAACTAATAGAAAGTCAAGGGGATTTTATTTTTTAGGTATATGTTATTATCTAATGGATGGTAGTTCTTATGGTATAATCTAATTATGAAAAAGAGTGGTTAAAGTGCGTGAAACAAGGAAAGAAAGAAGAGTACGATATCTTTTGCTTTTTATTTGTATAAGTTTTACAACAGGAGCATTGTACTATAAATATAGTAAGCAAATAATTAATCCTCCACTTGTCACAGTCCTCCATCAAAGCCTAAATAAAAAAGATAATCCTATCATTGTTTTAGCAAAAAAACAAGAAAACAACTATATATTAGCCGAATATGAGGTTCAAATAGAAGATAACTATCTTTTTCAGACAAGAAGGTCAATCATCCTAGATAGAAAGCCAACGATGATTTCTTTAGATAAAGAGAGTAAAGGTGTATGGGTGAAAATTGATGGGCAGTGGAATTATTTCACAAGTGATTTTGAACTTGCTACACGATCAACTGAATATAGGGATCGAAATACTGGGGAACCATCAAACTTGACCACAATAAAAGAAGATGGCCGCACGATCGTTCAATTGGGGGACAAGCAATTGGATGTGGGAGAGAGTAGAAACAACCAACTATTTTCCTTATCAAAGGACGGTTCCCTATGGCTTGTTATTACTGAACAAGAGATCATAATTTCTACAATTGAAAATTAATATATTTCATGCGGGATGGAATCAAAATGGTTTCAAACCAGCTAAGGTATTAGGTGATGACGTAATGAGATTTCTCTCTGATAAATCAATTGAAACACTTAAAAGTCAGTTCTTTGATCTAATCGACACGGAGTCGGGAGTTTTTCACTATCAAAATGTATTAAAGACAATGGTTAAAACGATTCAAAAAATGCTAGAGCTTGATGAAGTGACTTTGTTCATTTGTCATGCTTGGAAAAGCCAATATTCCATGGGTGTTTCTACAAACGAAAACATAATGGAAGTTACACCATCTAATGATTCAAGTGACTGGTTAAGCTCATTGAAAACAATCGATTTTTCCCCAACAGATAAGAGCTTTAAGGACTATCAAGTACTTATTCCTCTTGTAAGATCGGGGAGGAACTTAGGTGTTCTATGCTTAAAAGGGAATCAAACATCTATTACCCCTTCCAATCAGGATTGGTTTGAACAATTTGCGTTTGTGTGCTCTTCATTTGTTCAGAAGGCACAAGAATTATTTAAAATTGTTATGGAAGAGAAGCGTTATAAACAGCTATTCAGAGTGAATGAAAAATTCCATTCGACTATGGATATGGATGCTGTGTTAGGTGAGATTATCTATACGCTTCAGGAGGTTTATCCGAGTTTTACGTACTACTTAATGCTCTCTCATGACAATGATAATCATAGCGAACTGCCAATTAAGGATTTGGAATATGATAGTGAAAACATAGCAGCCATGGAAGCCTATGTTACTGGTACAATCCAAATGGAGGATTCCTTGAATGAACGACGATCTGTTCTTTATGCACCTTTAAAAGGAAAACAAGGTGTATACGGGGTGCTTCAAGTTATCGCTCCGGACACATTAACGTTTCCAAGTAACGAAGTGGAGTTTATCAAATTATTAGCAAATACGGCTGGTTCTGCACTTGAAAATGCACAGCTCTATCAGCAATCGAAACGGTTAATTGCTGATTTACAACTCATCAATGAGACTTCTCATCGTTTAAATTCTAATTTGCGATTGACCGAAACCATGTCGTACATGAAGGAACAAATTGTACATTCGTTTGATGCAGAAGAAGTTTGCTTTGTGCTGCTTTCGCCCGACCTAAAGCTCATTAGTGTATTAGCTGGTTCGACTCCGTTTTTTGAAACGGAAGCTTCCACGGCATACGTTCAATATGTAATCGACAGACTGAGACAAGAACATGATTCCATTTTTATTGGTGATGTAGATCTAAACCTTGCCCATAACGAAAAAAAATTTCGTTCCATAATGGCGGTTCCTATGGTGCAATCAGGATTGATTAAGGGTCTAGCTCTCGTCATGCATTCGGAGCCTTATCACTTTTCTTTCGAGACGTTTAAGTTAATGCAGTCATTAATTCATCATTCTACCTTAGCTTTTACAAATTCCATGCTTAGAGAAGAATTAGAGAAAATGGTTGTTACTGATCATCTAACAAAGCTGTATTCAAGAAATTATTTAGATACAAGGGTTCATGAATCACTTGATGAAGATCAGCAAGGAACCTTTCTATTAATTGATATTGATAATTTTAAAGGTGTTAATGATAAATATGGGCACCAAGTTGGGGACGAGATCCTTATTCAAGTAGCTGATATTATAAAAAGTAATATTAGAGAAAGTGATATTGGCGCCCGTTGGGGTGGAGAGGAGCTCGCTGTTTATCTACCTCGTATTCCACTTGAGGTGGGAATAAGTATCGCCAACCGATTAGTAGATAAAGTAAGGGAATTATCTAAACCATCAATAACGATTTCCTGCGGTGTATCTTATTGGAATGTGGACAATCCAGATAACTTTACAAACTTGTTTAAGCGAGCGGACACTGCCCTTTATGTGGCAAAGGATACGGGTAAGGATCGAGTTGTGGTGCAAGAAAAGATAAACTCATTTTAAGAAAAAGGGGCTCAAATTTTGAGTTCCTTTTTACTCTCCAATTGGGTAGGTATCACATATGCTAGTAAGGAAAAGTCCTTGACAAATATGTAAGCGCTTACGCGTAAAGGAGGAGCTTATGGGAGAGAAAAAAACGTTTAGGATTGATACAGAAGTGATTCATCGTGGCTATGAGGCTAGTTTATTTGAAGGCAGCTTAGTCCCTCCTATTTTTCAGACATCTACTTATTGCTTTGCAAACGCAGAGCAAGGAGAAAAGAGGTTTGCTGGAGAAGAGTCAGGATATATTTACTCCCGTTTGGGTAATCCAACCGTGTCTATACTAGAAGAGAGAATGGCAGCAATTGAGAAAGGGGAAGCCGCTTTAGCATTTGGATCAGGAATGGCTGCCGTGTCTGCTGTATTAGTTTCTCTTACAAAAGCAGGTGACCATGTTCTTTGTTCTCAAGGTGTATACGGATGTACTTTTGGTTTGCTTAAGATGCTAAATCATAAATATCAGATCACATATACTTTTTCAGAAATGGAATCAAAGGAACAACTTTTACAAGCCATCAAGCCCGAAACAACTTGCATTTATGTGGAAACCCCAATCAATCCAACGATGAAGCTTGTTGACCTAGAAATGGTTGCAGCAGTTGGGAAAGAAAAGGGGATTCCAGTTGTTGTTGATAATACGTTTTGTTCTCCTTATTTACAGACCCCTCTTGAGCTTGGTTGCGATGTTGTCGTTCATAGTGCAACCAAATATATATGTGGGCATGGGGATGTGATTGCTGGTATCGTTGTTGGAAAGCGTGATTTCCTCCAAGAAGTGGCAATGACTACCCAAAAAGATATCGGAGGGATAATTTCCCCGTTTGATGCATGGTTATTACTAAGAGGGTTGAAAACCTTGCCGGTAAGAATGGATCGACATTGTGAGAATGCTAGGGAGATTTATTCGTTTTTAAATGAGCATGGGGCTGTGAATCAAGTATTCTTCCCAGGGGACAGTAGACATCCGGATTTTCCCATTATGAAAAAGCAAATGCGTCAGGCAGGCGGATTGCTTTCTTTTACTTTACATGGAGGGGTGGAAGAAGCACAAAAGTTCATGAACCGGTTACAGTTAATAAAGATTGCTGTTAGTCTTGGTGATGCTGAAACCTTAATACAGCACCCAGCAACCATGACTCACTCCGTTGTACCAAAGGAAGAACGAGAAAAGATGGGGATACAAGATAATTTAATACGGTTATCGGTCGGGTTAGAAGCATGGGAAGATATTCAGGAAGATTTGGATCAAGCATTGAGCACTTTAATATAAAAAGAGGCAGTTAATCTGCCTCTTTTTATAAGTGTTTAATTAATTCTTCAACAAATAGCTCAAGCATTTTTTGATCTAGCGTGTCGAAGCGGTTTTTGCTAGGTGAATCTATATCTAGAACTCCCAGAAGTTGTCCTTCTTTTATCATAGGAACAACAATTTCTGATTGGGAAGCTGCATCACATGCTATATGACCAGGAAATTGATGAACATCCTCAACTAAAATCGTCTTTCTTTCTTTCGCACTAGTTCCGCATACACCTCTACCAAGAGGAATTCTTACACATGCTGGCAGGCCTTGGAATGGTCCTAGTACTAATTCTTTGTCCTCATCCATTAAGTAAAAACCAACCCAGTTCACGTCAGACAAAAATTGATTTAATAGAGAAGATGCATTACTTAAATTGGCAATGGCATTCGTTTCGCCTTCTAGAAGCGCCTTCAGTTGTTTTATTAATAGACGATAATTTTGCTCTCTCGTTCCTTCGTAATTCTTTACTTCAAACATTTCCTTCCCTCCAAACAAAAGGTAATTATCATATTTTAGCGAAAATAAGGAGACTTTGTCGAGTTTTTTATACAGGAGAAGAAATGTCGAATAAAGAATGTTATACATAAGGCTTTTTTCTGTGATTAAGAGATGGAGGTGGTTTCAAATGAAGAAAAATTCAAAGGATTCCATTGTCGAGGCAGCAATTTATCTTTTTAACACGAAGGGGTTTTCAGGAACAACGATTCGAGATATTGCCCAAAAGGCAAACAGCAACGTCTCTAACATCTCCTACTATTTCCAGAATAAACATGGTCTTCTTGAGTATTGTTTTCTAAAGTATTTTGAATCGTACATTGCAGAGCTTGAATCAGCATTTTTATGTATTGACCAAGGAGCAAAGGCTACACTTCAGAAAATGGCTGAAAGCATTATTAATTACCACACGGAGAACATGCAGCTGACAAGATTAATTTTAAGAGAAATGTCCATTGATTCCCAAACCGTTAGAGAAATAATGAGTACCTACTTTGCAAAGGAAAAGTATTATTTTAAAGCTGTTATTGAGGAAGGAATGATAACAGGAGAGTTCAGACAAGTGTCTGTTTCTTTTACTATTGTCCAACTCAAATCGCTTTTATCCATGCCTTTTTTAAATACCCATTATCTCTCAGAGGTTCTTCATGTTTTTCCTCATGAACCGTATTTTACACAGAAATATATTGGTGAAATCAATAATTGGATTGAAGGAGTTTTAACTCCCCACCATCCAAAGGAATTAGTGTTTGAATCGATTTAGCTTCTATGTAATTGCTCATATCCTTGAAGGAGTTCCTTCGCTTGATGAGCGTCAGATCCATATATCATAGGAATGTTTAATTGAATGGCTTGGTTAGCTATCGCTGTTGGCGGATAAGGTTCTAGGCATAACGGCTTTGCTGTTCCAGCTCCGTTATAATCGAGCTCGTAGTTATTTTGTTGCACTTCTAACAAAATATTTCGGATTTCCTTGTTAAAGCTAACTGGACAAGGATATTTTTTTTGGAATTTATTCACCAATGTTATATGTCCGATACGCTTAGGCTTATGAGATCCTAGATTGGACTTTATGGATAATAAAAGCGTTCGAAAGTAGGCTTCATATACTTTTTCTATCCCACCATAGCGCTTAATCATATCACCAAATACGTCAGGGCTATAATCTAAACAATCATATTCTCCTTCATGCTTTAAAAAATGGACTGACAAAATACTATCAGTCAGAAAAGGACCGTATTTGTTTAGAAATTCTGTTGTTTCTTTTTCAAATCCCTCAATGTAATCTACTTCTAAACCAGTATGTATAGTGATTTTTCCTCTATATTTATCTCTTAGAATAGCTAGCTCCTCTAAATATGCCGGTAAATCCTCCATTTTCATGGCGCTGTCTTGAAGGGGGGTTGGATCGGTAAAGCCAGCAGGGAGTGGTGCGTGTTCCGTAAATGAGATGGTGGTAATACCAAGTTCCATTGCGTGCTCAATATAAGTTTGAAAAGCATCTTTTGAACCATGGGGACAAAACTTTGAATGAACATGACCATCACGCATAATGAGAAAGCCTCCTAGTTTATAATTCTTGCAGTATTTGTCGAAAAAAGAGATGTAATGTAGTTAAAGTGTTTGTAAATAAATTTTAGTACAAAAAAATTGAAATTAATAGTCAAAAAATGTCGTTTACATGGTATCATAAGAGCATTGAAAATACATTTATATGAACCTTTATATAGATAACATAAATGTAGCTCGGATGAGAACAGGGGGCTTAACATGGAGTACATAATCGGGGGCTTAGTTCTTTTACTAGCTCTGTACGTGATTGGATATATGATGAAAAAAAAGCTTTATAAAGAAATTGACCGTTTGGAGAACTGGAAAATAGATATTACGAATCGCCCAGTCCTTGATGAAATGTCGAAGGTCAAACAGCTAAATATGACGGGTGAAACAGAAGAGCTATTTGAGAACTGGAGAAATGATTGGGATGACATTGTAACCAGTCAACTGCCTGAGGTAGAAGAGTATCTATTTGATGCGGAGGAATACATTGATCGCTACCGCTTTAATAAAGCCAAACAGGTACAGCGTGCCATTGATTCTCATTTAAGAGATACAGAAGATAAAATTCAACAGTTACTTGATGAAATCAATGAATTGGTTGGAAGTGAAGAGAAAAATAGAATTGAAATGGAAGAGTTAAAAGAGGTGTATCGTGAGCGCCGCAAAACTCTCCTTGCACACCGTCATAATTTTGGCCGTGCAGAAGCGAAGTTAGAAGTCCTTCTTGATGAAATAGTAGCATGTTTTACTAATTTTGAGGAAAGAACGGAGAACGGCGATTATCTGCAAGCACGTGAGGTTGTGCTATTAATTCAATCAAAGACAGATGAATTGAGCAAAAAGATGGATGCTATTCCAAATTTACTTATAGAATGCCAATCAAGTATTCCTTCAGAAATCGAGAATCTGAGAGACGGATTCCGTGAAATGCAAAATCAAGGCTATCCTCTCGAGCATCTTCATTTTGAAGAGGAGTTAGAAAAACTTCATTCAGAAGTAAATGAATGTTTAGAGTTAATTGAACAGACCGATATTGATGAACTTCAAAAGAAAATAGATGATGTAAAGGATAAGATGGAAGTTATTTATGATCAATTGGAACAAGAGGTTAATGCCAAACGGTTTGTTATTGAAAACGAAGACCCAACGAGAAGTATGTTATTCGCAGTAAAAGAAGAAAATAATGTACTAAAGTTCGAAGTGCAGGAAGTACAACAAAGTTATCACCTTGAAGAGAGTGAAGTAGAAGGGCAAGTGCAGTTTGAAAAGAAACTTGCTCAGTTAATGAAACGCTTCGAAGTATTAGAACACAAAATTGTAGCTGATGAAACGGCCCTTACGATACTAAAGGATGAGCTAGCTGAGTTCAAGCTCGAGCTTGAAAAATTGGATCTAGAGCAAAAAGAATACGCTGAAAAACTACAAACACTTAGAAAAGATGAAATTGCAGCACGTGAGACAGTAGTTGAACTTTCCAAAAAAATTGCTGATTGCATTCGTCTTGTAAATAAAAGTAATATTCCAGGTCTTCCAGAAGAGTATCGATATTTATTAGAGGATGCGAGAGAAAGCATTTCAAATGTAAAAACAAAACTAGAAGAAAAGCCGTTAAATATACCTACCGTTCAAAAATATTTAGAAGTGGCTGTTATGACGGTAGATAAAGTATACGACCATACCTCTCAGCTCATTGAAACGGTTCTCTTATCTGAAAAGGTTATACAGTATGGCAATAGATACAGAAGCAGTTATCCGGCTGTACAAAAAGCTTTGGTTGATGCGGAACTGGCTTTTAGAAGCTATGATTATCAAGCAGCACTGGAAGTTGCAGCAACCTCTATTGAGGAAGTAGAGCCTGGTGCATTAAAGCGAATTGAAGCTTTATTACAAGAAACGGTATAAATTTAAATGGAAAAGACCGCTTTTTTTGAAGCGGTCTTTTTCTATTCGTTTTCCTGATTGTCATTTATATGATAACATTATTAGTTGAGTTTACCCGTGATTGGTAAGATAAAGGGGTTTTATACATGATTTATTTTGATAATAGTGCAACAACCAAACCATTTCCAGAAGTTGTGGATTCATTTGTAAAAGTTTCAAGTGAATTTTTTGGGAATCCTTCATCTATTCATCGATTAGGTGTAGAAGCGGAGAGCTTGTTAGCGCAAGCTAGAAAACAAATAGGTGAGCTTTTACAGGTAAATCCGAGAGAGGTTTACTTTACATCTGGAGGTACGGAGAGCAATAACTTAGCAATTAAAGGTACTGCACTTATGTATCGAAACAGAGGGAAACATATTATTACATCAGCGGTTGAGCATGCATCCGTTAGAGAGGCGTTTCAACAGCTGAAGGAATTAGGATTTCGAATAACGGTTGTTCCAGTGGATACGGAAGGGAGAGTTTCTATTTCCGATATAGAAGATGCCATCTGTCACGATACGATCTTAGTGTCGATCATGCATGTAAATAATGAGGTAGGTACGATTCAGCCTATTAAAGAAATCGGCAACATGCTAAAAGGCTATTCCAAAATATTATTTCATGTGGATTATGTACAAGGCGTTGGAAAAGTAGCACTCGATATTCAAAGATATCATATTGATCTCTGCTCGATATCCGCTCACAAATTTCATGGTTTAAAGGGAACAGGCGTGTTAGTCGTCCGTGAAGGGGTCCAAATTTCTCCGCTTTTTTCTGGAGGAAATCAAGAATGGAAGCTCCGAAGTGGGACGGAGAATGTTGCTGGAGCGGTTTCAATGGCAAAAGCATTGAGACTAACTTTACAAAGTTACAAAACAAAATTAAGTCAAATTAGCGAAGTTCAAAGTTATCTTCTTAAAGAACTACAAGCGCTTGAAGATATTGTTATTCATACTCCAAGCAAGGGGCAAGCTCCTCATATCATTAATTTCTCTGTAAAAGGGTTTAGAGGAGAAGTATTTGTACATGCGTTAGAAGAGAAAGGGTTAATTGTCTCGACCACAAGCGCATGTTCTTCAAAAAAGAAGGCCATAAGCCATACACTATTGGCTATGAATGTCTCAAAAGAGGTCGCAGAAAGTGCGATTCGAATGAGTTTATCGTATGAAAACACTCTTGAAGAGGCAAGTAAGGCGGTTTCTATTATACAAACAACAGCTACTGAACTAAGAGAGGTTATGCACTAATGAATTACGATCGAATTTTAATAAGGTACGGTGAAATATCAACAAAGGGACGAAATCGTACGAAGTTTGTTGAAAAGTTGAAAAGAAGTGCAAAGCGTGCACTAACCAAATTTCCTAACATCATTATTGAGACAACTAGGGACCGTATGTATATTTTGTTAAATGGGGAAAATGGTGAGGGAATTATCGAGAAGTTAAAAATCCTTCCTGGCATTCAATCCTTTAGTCCGGTCATTAAGACTAGCCTGGATCTCGAGGAAGTTAAAGAAGCAGCGTTACAATTATTCTTAAACAACTATAAAGTAGGAGATACTTTTAAAATTTCAACTAGACGCGCGAATAAGGACTATCCTCTTGATACAGGGCAACTAAATTATGCTCTTGGTTCTCACATTTTACAAAATGTCCCTGATCTAAAGGTAGATGTAAAAAATCCAACCATTGACGTTCAGGTTGAGGTACGTACAGAAGCTGTTTATCTCTCAATCGAAACGATTATGGGGGCAGGTGGAATGCCTATCGGATCTAGTGGGAAGGCCATGTTGATGCTATCTGGTGGAATTGATAGCCCAGTTGCTGGCTATATGGCCATGAAAAGAGGGGTAGAAATAGAGGCTGTTCATTTCTTTAGTCCGCCTTTTACAAGTGAGCGTTCCAAACAAAAGGTAGTTGAATTGGCAGAAAAGTTGTCATTACTAAATGGTGGGTACTTTACTCTCCATATCGTTCCTTTTACGGCTATTCAACAGCTTATTCAAAAGCAAATACCAGAAAACTATACCATGACGGCAACAAGACGGATGATGCTTCGGATAACAGATGAAATTCGCCGCAAATTTGAAGGGTTAGCCATCGTTACGGGGGAAAGCTTGGGCCAAGTAGCAAGTCAAACCTTAGAAAGTATGCTAGCGATTAATGATGTTACATCTACACCAATTTTAAGACCTTTAATCACTATGGATAAGTCTGAAATAATTAATATTGCAAAAACGATTGATACCCATCATATCTCCATTCAACCCTATGAAGACTGCTGTACTGTTTTTGTGCCTGCCGCTCCGAAAACAAAACCAAAGCTTGAAAAGGTTCAATATTACGAAAGCTTTGTAGACTTTGAACAGTTGATACAAGAAGCGGTTGATAAAGTTGAAACCATTCAAATAAAACCCGATGACGATAAAAAGGATCAAGTATTTGGAGAATTATTCTAACGGAATTGTGAACAATTTCCAAGTGATTATTTGAATGAAGGCCATGTGTTTGACACATTCTATACTCACAAGGAGGTGATTCACATGGCAAACAACAACAATTCAAATCAATTACTTGTAGCTGGTGCTCAACAAGCTATCGACCAAATGAAGTACGAAATCGCTACTGAGTTTGGTGTTAACTTAGGTGCTGAAACAACTTCTCGTGCTAACGGATCTGTTGGTGGAGAAATTACAAAACGCCTAGTTTCTTTTGCTCAACAATCTATGAGCGGAAGACAATAATCACTCCAACTAAATAGAGAAATGGCTACAGAGGCATTCCCTTAAATGGGGTGCCTCTTTATTTATTATAAAACAATTTTAAATTTTAAAATAATTTTGTATAATTACATGTGTGACATCAGAGACATTACATAGAAAATATTTTAGGGGGAGAGGCAGTGAAACGAGAAGATTTACTAGCACCTGAAAAATATAATTTAGTAAGTGAAATGGAAAGATTTTCTGAAGATCACGAAAGAGTTGCCCTGATTTGGGAAGATGAGTCGGGATGTAAAAAACAAATCACGTATCAACATTTATTATTGAATGCAAATAAAATTGGAAACGTTTTCTTTTCTGAGGGTTTAAAGCAAGGTGATGTTGTTCTAATTGTTGTGCCTAGATTAATTGAAGCCTATGAAGTATATATTGCAGGGCTTAAAGCTGGGCTCGTTGTTATTCCTAGCTCAGAAATGCTGCGTACAAAGGACTTTCAATATCGTATTCAACACGGAGACGTAAAGGCAGTTGTAAGTTATTATCCTTATATTGAGCAATTTAATCAGATAGAAGAGTGTAAAGGTATCCCTCGATTTGTCATTGGTGGAAAAGCGGATGGGTGGAAGACGTTAGAAAATGAAATGATGATGGCTTCTACAGAATTCGAATTAGCCTCTACTAGAAGCGATGATATGGCTTTCTTATCTTATACTTCAGGAACAACAGGCAATCCAAAAGGGGTTGTTCACACGCATGGCTGGGCTTATGCTCATCTGAGAACAGCAGCTCCTAACTGGTTATGCATTGAGGAAGGAGATCGTGTATGGGCAACGGCAGGACCTGGATGGCAAAAGTGGATTTGGAGTCCATTTTTATCAGTGTTAGGCTCAGGGGCAACTGGATTTGTTTACAATGGTAAGTTTGATCCAAGCAAATACTTGACCTTATTGCAAGATTACAAAATAAGCGTACTATGCTGTACTCCGACTGAATACCGTTTGATGGCTAAAGTAGAAAATATTCATGAGTATCGTTTGAACAATCTTCATAGTGCGGTATCTGCTGGTGAGCCTTTAAATAGGAATGTAATTGACACGTTTAAAAAACATTTCGGGCTTGATGTTCGTGACGGATATGGTCAAACAGAGAATACATTACTAGTAGGAATTACAAAAGAGATGACGTTGAAGGCTGGATCGATGGGAAAACCGACCCCGGGAAATAATGTGGAAATTATTAATGAATATGGTGAGATTTGTGAGATAGGTGAGGTTGGTGATATTGCAGTCCATGTTGAAACCCCAGCTTTATTTAAAAATTATTACAAGGACGCGGAAAGAACTGCCATGCAGTTTCGTGGAAACTACTATATAACTGGTGACAAAGCGAAAAAGGATGAAGACGGGTATTTCTGGTTTGAAGGGCGCGGCGATGATATTATTATCAGCTCTGGTTATACTATTGGACCGTTCGAAGTGGAAGATGCTCTTGTGAAGCATCCTTTTGTGAAAGAATGTGCTGTGGTAGCAAGTCCGGATGAAGTACGAGGGAGTATCGTAAAAGCGTTTGTTGTTCTAAAAGAAGGGGTAGATGAAAAGGATCCCGAGCTGATTAGCACCCTTCAAAGCCATGTCAAAGAGTTAACAGCTCCATATAAATATCCGCGGAAAATTGACTTTATCAAAGAACTGCCGAAAACAACCTCTGGAAAGATTCGCAGAGTCGAGTTAAGAAGGAAAGAGCAGGAGCTGGCGAGTGAAAATTAATAATATATCAGAGAGAGGAATTCAATTTCTTCTCTCTATTTTTGCAATAAATGTATAGCATGATTTGAATTTACCCTTTATAATAAGTAAATGTTTCGAGTCTAGAAAGAATAGAGGGTACTCATGGAGAGAAATGAAATAAAAACAGGTGCGTTTCAAGCGGGCCTTTCGTATTTATTATGGGGAATTTTACCGATTTACTGGAAGCTACTTGATCATGTAAACGCAGAAGATATTTTAGCCAATCGTATCTTTTGGTCCTTTGCATTTATGATGGTAGTTTTATTTTTTTCAAAAAAGATCAGGAATTTAATTTCCGTTCTAAAAGGTTTTAAGCAAAATCGTAAAGAAATGTACGCACTAATTATTGCTTCTTTATTAATTAGTACCAACTGGTTTATTTATATATGGGCTGTGAATCATCATCATATGATTGAAGCTAGCCTTGGGTATTATATTAACCCGTTAGTCAGTGTTCTATTAGGTGTCATATTCTTAAAGGAGAAGCTTTCTCC
Source organism: Robertmurraya beringensis (assembly GCF_042433785.1). Classification (NCBI taxonomy): domain Bacteria; kingdom Bacillati; phylum Bacillota; class Bacilli; order Caryophanales; family Bacillaceae; genus Robertmurraya; species Robertmurraya beringensis. Next base: position 27,187 of record NZ_JBHLUU010000015.1, read on the forward strand.
TGCTCAGTATGTTTCCTTTATTATCGCTGGAGTTGGGGTATTGATTTTAGGAATATCGTACGGGAAGTTTCCATGGATTTCGATTGTATTAGCATTCTCCTTTGGGGTATATGGACTGGCGAAGAAAATGATTAAAGTTGATTCTGCTGTGGGATTAACATTAGAAACGTTGGTCGTTACCCCATTTGCGTTAGCATATATGGTTTTCTTATTTTTAAATGGAGAGCATGCGTTATTTGCAGGTTCTGTAACAACTGATCTTTTATTGGTCGGAGCTGGAGCAGCGACTGCCTTGCCGCTTCTGTATTTTGCAAAAGGAGCGCAAAAGATTCCGTTATCCATGTTAGGATTCCTGCAATATATCGCCCCAACGATTACGCTTATATTAGGTGTGCTTGTATATGGAGAGCAGTTTACAAAACACCACCTACAAGCATTTATCTTTATCTGGTCCGCTCTTACCATTTACTCGATATCAAAAACGAAATTATTTGCAAACACACTGGGACCTGTCCGAAAAAGATTTGGGGCATGATGGGAAAAGGAAGCTGACTGCTTGGTAGTCAGCTTTTTTACTGTGGTTTGTGAAATTAATGGAGTTCTAATTGCCGGTTGAGCGGGGAACGAGGTGAAGAATGAATGGGTGCATGAAAGAGAGTGAACTCGGGGTTTACAAATACTAGATAAGCTTCAACGGGGATGTTTATGCCTAGGTCTTTTAATAATCTTCTAAAGGCGGTTTCGGTTCTCTGGAGTTGTATGAGGGGGCTTTGGATTTCCACTTTCTTAATCGTATACCAACGATTATTTTCTAAAAAATATTCTCCGTCAAAATTTTTCACTTCAAAAACGATAAACTTCCTTTTCAAGAGCAATGAGTCAATTTGAAATGTATGTCCACCACTATTTGTAAGTAATAAATCATTCATCATTAAATAATTGGCAGATGATAGCCCATTAGTCATTAGGTAATCCCACTGCAATTCTCCGGCATACCCTTTTTCCAATTTTTCAAGCCGATCAACCTCTAGTAATTTCATTCGTTTATCCAAGTACCTTAAAATCAAGAGTTCTTTCGGTACCGTTCTTTGTTTTATGATCAATTGATAACCTCCTAAATAGGGGCTTTTCCAAAGCCCCCGAAATCAAGTTATAAGAATGTTCTCTTTACTTTTTCCCAGAACGAATTATCCTTCAATTTCACTGTTTTAATTCTCTTTTCACTGAGTTGGATATCCACCCTCTCCACATGCTGCAAACTGAGGGCTTCATTGTCCATGCCCATTGTTGGGTGATCGTTTCCATCTTGTACAACTCTTAATGAAAGCTTTCTCTCTCCGCTTAAGATAAAGGGAGATCCTAGCGTACGATAATAATTCGTATTTAAGGACGCTAGCTCACTTACTTGGATTGACGGTAGGAATGGGTCAACAACAGCTCCATTGACTGATTTACTGTATGCTGTACTGCCTGTCGGTGTAGAAACGATCATCCCGTCACCACGGAAGGTTTCGAAATGAAGGTCATCAATAAATACTTCTAGAACGAATGTTTTAATAATAGAAGAGCGAATACTAAACTCGTTTAAACATTGAAAGGACATTTCTCCATCCACCAAAACATCAATGGTTGGATAGCGTCTTACTTCTATTTGTTCATTTGTCGTTGCCTCAATCATTTTATCTGTTTCATTGATATGGAAGTCACAGTAAACTTTTAAACTTTCAGTTGTAGAAATACCTGCATATAAACAGTCCTCACGAAAGCCGGTTTTTCTAACAGCTTGTAGGAATGTTCCATCTCCACCGATACTGACAACAATATTTGCGTCTTTGTGATCTTTGACTACTGTAAATCCTTGCTTTGCTGCAAGCTCATAAAGTGGTGAAACCGTTTCTAACATATCCGAATCTTTTTTGTGATAGAAAAAAATATTTCGACGGTTAGACATTGAAATTTCCTCCAGACGAGTTTAAATTTACCATTATATCTTTATTTTGCTAAAATGTAGGATACAGAAATTAGTTTACCTGTTTTTGAAACATTTTAAAAGGAGAACCGTAATAGTAGAGGGAAGTGGAAAAAGGAGGATCATAGATGAATGGAAAGCGTTGGGCAGCACTCGGTATTGCTGTAGTATTATTAGTATTTTCTTGGGTGACAAATGCACTCTCTTCGATGGCCTTTAGCAACATCGAGAGCTCATGGACAGAGGTATTTTCTGCCACAGAGGAACCTTTTATCGAGGAAATTATTGAGGAAGGAAATGCGTCCAAGAAAATTGCCGTTCTAGAAGTAAATGGAGCGATTCAAGACACGGGGGATGTAACATCATTTTTCCAGTCACCTGGTTATAATCATTCAGCTTTTATGGAGAACTTGGAACATGTGAAAGAAGATAAAGATGTAAAGGGGATTATTCTAAAGGTCAATTCTCCTGGTGGTGGAGTGGTTGAAAGTGCAGAGATTCATGACAAGCTAGTAGAAATCTCTGAAGAGACAAAAAAACCAATCTACGTCTCAATGGGGTCGATGGCAGCTTCAGGCGGCTATTATATTTCTGCCCCTGCTGATAAAATTTACGCCAGTCCTGAAACGTTAACGGGCTCATTGGGAGTAATTATGCAAGGGGTCAATTATGCCGGATTAGCAGAAAAATACGGTGTTGAATTTGTAACAATCAAAAGTGGAGAGTTTAAAGACATTATGAGTCCATCAAGAGAGATGACGGAAGAGGAAAGAAATATCCTTCAAACGATGATTAACAACTCTTACGAAGGCTTTGTGGATGTGATTGCATCTGGCAGAGGATTGTCCGAAGAAGAAGTGAGATCGATTGCAGATGGTCGAATTTATGATGGAAGACAAGCAAAAGAAATTGGTTTAATTGATGATTTTGGATATTTTGAAGATGTAACAGTAGCTATGAAGAAAAATGAAAAATTAGCTGGAGCACAGGTAGTTAGCTACAGTGAGAACTTCGGCTTTGGTTCATTATTCAGTATGGCAGCAAGTAAAATGGTTGGAAAAGATTTAGAGATGACTGGTTTAATGAAGCTATTGTCACAGCCTAATTCTCCAAGACTGATGTATATGTATGCGGAATAAGGAGGGTGACATTTAGATGGATAACAATCAATATGACAAGGAACAAATGGATTGGGCGGAACAACCAGCCCCCCCTCAAGCAGGGTACACCATTTTCTCCAATGCACGGTTCGCAGGCTTTTGGATGAGATTTTGGGCATATTTATTAGATCTACTTGTGATTGGAAGCATCGATCGAATCCTTATCCATCCTATCTTTCGTGCGATAGGGCTAGACTTGCATAGTGGTGACTTTTTTGCTCCAATTACAATCGCTACAGCTCTCACATTTTATGGATATTTTGTATTAATGACAAAATTCTTCGGTCAAACATTAGGAAAAATGGTTTTTGGTTTAAGGGTGATTTCTTTACACGGTGAAAAGCTAACTTGGAGTACGGTACTTTTTCGAGAGTGGGTTGGTCGATTTATTTCCACGTTTATCGTTATTTTATATGTACTTGTAGCGTTTCTCCCTAAAAAGCAAGGAATACATGATCTATTTGCAGATACCACTGTTGTTCACGATCAATAATGAATAAACCTGTCAACAAATCCGTTGATAGGTTTATTTTTTTTTATATTGTCGATAATGGTAGGCGGAAGGGTGTGAGAGTAATGAAGTGGCTACTTTTAATCCTAATTATCTTATTGCTTTTATTTTTGCTTATCCTTTTTTTAAAGCTAAAGGTGTTTATCGACTTCTATCATGGACAAGACGATGACCATTTGAGAATAAAATTCAAAGCTTTATTTGGTCTTATTCAATACAAACTTGAAATTCCAGTCATTCAAATAGATGATGACTCACCAACCGTTGTGGTAAAAACAAAAAAAGAACCTGGTGCAAAAGAACAAGTGAAGGATGAAGAAACCAGCAAGTTTACACCAAAAGAGATTCTGAATAGCTTTAAAGATTTTGAAGTTTTGATACAGCATGTTGTAGGATTGCATACAATCATCCGCAAGTTTCTAAAAAAAGTAACGATTAAAGATATCAAATGGGACTCCGTCATTGGTGTTGGGAATGCTGCATATACGGGGATGATTACCGGAGCATTTTGGGCAGCAAAAGGTAGTCTCATCGGCGTTCTAAGTGCCTATATGCGAATGAGGAATCTACCGCAAATCACCGTTACTCCCCATTTTCAAATGGCGATTTCTCAAACCTCCTTTACATGTATGATTCAATTTCGGATCGGGCATGCTATGTTAGCAGGAATTAAACTGATTAAATTTTGGAAAGGTGGACGGCCTAATTTTAAAACAAAGCCGTTATCAGCTTTATCTAATGAAAAATCTAAATCCGTGTAAGGAGGAGTTTATATGTCTGAGCATCCGATTCAAGGGTTAATGACAACAGCAATGGAAAATTTAAAGGAAATGATTGATGTAAATACAATCATTGGTGATCCAGTTGAAACACCTGATGGCAGTGTAATCTTAACAGTTTCAAAGGTTGGTTTTGGATTCGCTGCAGGTGGTAGTGAATTCACTCTTGATAATGGGAAGGAAGAAGCTTCAAAGCATCCATTTGGCGGAGGTAGCGGTGGCGGTGTTTCAATTACTCCAATTGCTTTCTTAATTGTAAATTCCAAAGAGGTCAAAATGGTACACCTTGATGAGAGTACACATTTGTATGAAAAGATTTTGGACCTTGCTCCTCAAGCAGTGGACAAAATTCAGCAAATGATGTCTAAAAATAAGGATCAAGGTAGTAACAGTAGCCAACAGTCGAATCCAAGTGATTATGATGGTCCTAAGCATGATTTACAAATATAAAAGTAACGGGTTAACTTCCGGTTAGGAAGTTAACTTTTTTCTGTGAAAGATAAGTGTAATTATTTGCAAAATCAAGTTGAACGGGCTATGATTTTTGTGTACATATTCTGGAATGGGAGGAATTTTTTTTATGGCATCAATTACTTTTAAGGGGAATCCAGTTACACTTTTAGGTCAAGAAGTTAAAGTGGGTGACACAGCACCTGATTTTACCGTTTTAGCTAATGATTTATCACCAGTTACGTTAGCTGATAGCAAAGGGAAAGTTCGTCTAATCAGTGTCGTACCATCCATTGATACAGGCGTATGTGATGCTCAAACTCGCCGTTTTAACGAAGAAGCAGCGAAGTTGGATAATGTACAAATTCTTACGGTTAGCGTTGATTTACCATTCGCGCAGAAGCGTTGGTGTGCATCTGCAGGTATCGATAAGGTACAAACTGTTTCTGACCATAGAGATCTTTCTTTTGGAGAAGCATATGGCGTGGCAATCCAAGAATTACGCCTTCTTGCTCGTGCTGTTTTTGTTGTTGATTCTAATGACAAAGTAACTTACGTAGAGTATGTAAGTGAAGCAACGGATCATCCAAACTATGAAGCAGCAGTGGAAGCGGCGAAATCAGCACAATAATAAAAACGAGAAGCCTCGATCACCTTCGAGGCTTTTTTACATCTCTTTAAAATTGCCTTCTTTCCCTATGCTAGATACAATAGAAGATATGAATTTTTCAGGAGGAAGAATTATGTCACCTTCTACTTTAGAAGATTTATTTACATTGTTTAATGAGACGGCTTCTATTTTACAGGAGGAGCTAAATTGTACATACCTAGAGGCATTAGCTGAAACAGGTGAAAACCTTTTTCAACAATCTGTATTACAAGAAGAGTTAAGTGAATTGACACTTAAGAGATTAAAGAAAAGCTACGAATCGTTTCGTCCGGACAAATATACAGCTGAGGAATTACGTAAGGCGTATCAATTAGCTATTTTAAAAGGAATGAAGGAAAGTGTACAACCAAACCATCAAATGACTCCAGACGCAGTGGGAATGTTGGTAGGATATTTAGTGGATAAATTTGTTCAATCGACAAACTTCCGATTACTTGACCCAGCGGTAGGTACAGGGAATTTACTTACTACGGTAATGAACCATCAAGTGAATAAAAAGGTAACTGCAATTGGAGTAGACATAGACGATTTATTAATCCACCTTTCATTCGTAAATGCTAATCTTCAAGAACATCAAATTGAATTGTTTAATCAGGATAGTTTAGAACCGTTATTTATAGATCCAGTGGATGCAGTCGTCGCTGATCTACCTGTTGGATATTACCCAAATGACGTTCGAGCACAAGATTATGAGTTAAAGTCATCTGAAGGACATTCATACGCCCATCATCTGTTTATTGAGCAAAGTGTCAAGCATACGAAGGCGGGCGGATATTTATTTTTTATTATTCCCAATGGTTTATTTGAAAGTGAAGAGGCGCCTAAGCTTCATGCTTTCTTAAAGGAACAAGCCCATATCCAAGGAATTCTACAATTACCTATGACGATGTTTAAAAATAAACAGGCAGCAAAAAGCATTTTAATCCTGCAAAAACTTGGCGGGGACATTTTGCCACCTAAGCAGGTACTTCTTGTCAATATTCCGACACTTTCGAAAGGACAAGATGTCGAGCGAATGCTTAGAAACATTGATATATGGATAAAAGAGAACAAATAATAGGGAACCGATAGCTTATAAAAAGGCTATCGGTTTTTTGTCTTATTTTCAGAATATAATTACTTTATTCTGTAACCGATACCAAAATTAGCTTGTTCTTGAAATGTATGTGAGGCAGTGATTAAATGGGGAATGGAGAGATAGAAACGAGCGTCTTAGTGCAAAATAAATTTGTATTAGCGTATTTTAGAGTTTCTTTAAAAAAGGAGCGGTACTTATCATATGTCAAAGGTAATTGCGATTAACGCAGGAAGTTCATCACTGAAATTTCAACTATTTGAAATGCCGAATGAAGATGTTATTACAAAAGGACTAATTGAGCGTATTGGTCTTAAGGATTCTATTTTCACGATTTCTGTGAATGGTGAAAAGGTTGAAGAAGTTACAGATATACCTGATCATGCGGTTGCAGTTAAAATGCTTTTAAATAAGTTAACTGAATCTGGAATTATTAAGTCACTTGAAGAAATTAATGGTATTGGTCATCGTGTCGTGCATGGTGGAGAAGAATTCAATGACTCTGTTTTAATTACAGATGAAGTGTTAACTAAGATCGAGGAGTTATCAGAGCTAGCGCCTCTTCATAATCCTGCTAATATTACTGGAATTCGTGCATTCCAACAAGTACTTCCAAATGTGCCAGCGGTTGCTGTATTTGATACAGCCTTCCATCAAACAATGCCAGAAAGCTCTTTCTTATACAGCTTGCCTTATGAATATTATAAAGAGTACGGTATTCGTAAATATGGTTTCCATGGTACGTCACACAAGTACGTGTCAGAGCGTGCAGCAGAACTATTAGGTCGTCCACTTGAACAGCTTCGCTTGATCTCTTGTCACTTAGGTAACGGTGCAAGTATTGCGGCGATTGAAGGTGGTAAGTCTATTGATACATCTATGGGCTTCACCCCACTTGCTGGTGTAACAATGGGAACTCGTTCAGGAAATATTGACCCAGCGTTAATTCCTTTCATTATGGAGAAAACAGGAAACAGTGCTGATGAAGTATTGGATATCCTTAATAAAAAGAGTGGAATGTTAGGAGTATCTGGATTCTCAAGTGACCTTCGTGATATCGAGTTGGAAGCTGAGAAAGGGAATGAACGTGCGGAATTAGCGTTAGAAGTATTCGGTAACCGAATCCATAAGTATATTGGTTCTTATGCATCTCGCATGTATGGTGTTGATGCAATCATCTTTACAGCAGGAATTGGTGAGAACAGCCAAGCCATTCGTGCACGTGTACTTCAGGGCTTAGAGTTTATGGGTGTATATTGGGATCCAGCTCTAAACAAAACACGTGGAGAAGAAGCATTTATTAACTATCCGCATTCACCAGTAAAAGTAATCGTTATTCCAACGAATGAAGAAGTTATGATTGCACGTGATGTTGTAAAATTAGCTCAATAATATTCTTATACACAGGCAAATGCTGATTGGCATTTGCCTGTTGCTTTTTCTCCAAAAACCATGAGTATGCTATACTTAAGCTAGTTAAGAAGGAGGGAAGGCAATGGCTTTAACAAGTCGTGAAAAACAAGTGATGGCCTCGATTAAAGAATGGGAAGAGAGTCTTTACAGCTATTCTCCTAATGATCTTGAAGTAACGTATGATAAATACGTAGAGCGAGTTTTTTCCCTATTACCAGAAGAAACACAGAAGCAGTTTTACATAGCCTTAGATACCTGGTTATTTCATTTACATGCATTAATACAAGGAAGTCAACTTCAGTTCGATGCAAAAGAGCGAATTTTATCAGCTGGAAGAGTATTTGACCAAAGCATTACACAAATTGAGGATTTAAAACATTTAAGCATTGATCAGCTTCAGTACATTGCTGAACAACAAATTTCGAGACATAGACTGTATTCCTTTGCTCAAGGAGGAATGTCTGGAACTGGTGGCGCTCTTTTATTGGGTGTGGATCTTCCTGCTGTTACCGTCATCAATCTTAGAGTGATTCAACTTATTGCAATGACCTATGGATACGAAGTTAATACCCCATTTGAAATGATGAATTCTTTGAAAGTTTTTCATGCTGCTACCCATCCTGTCCGAATGCAGGTGTATAGCTGGGAGGAATTAAAGCAGGATATTGGCAAACATAGAGAATACTTTTATGAGGGAAAAGAGGAACTTACAGATATTACATGGATGGAACAACCTCTAAAACAGATTTTTAAGTCGATTGCCATTCTTTTCTTTAAAAATAAAACCCTTCAAGGAATTCCCCTTATATCCATGGCCATTGGAGCAGGTAGCAATTATCAATTAACAAGAAAAGTGACGGATTTTGCTCACTCCTATTATCAATTGCGTTATCTAACAGAAAAGGAGAACACATACGATGAGTAAAGATGAGCATAAGCAAACTGCACCTCGCTCTGTGACGTGTAAAGTAATTACTGTGAGTGATACAAGAACAGAGGAAACCGATAAAAGTGGTCAGCTCATGATATCCTTATTGAAGGAACATGATCATGTGATTGGAGATTACGTGATTGTTAAAGATTCACGAGAAGAAATTACTAGGGAAGTTCTTCGGGGCTGTATCGATGATTCAATCGATATTATTTTAACAAATGGTGGTACAGGTATTGCGAAACGTGATGTAACGATCGAAACCGTTCAAGCGCTTTTTGAGAAAGAAATAAGTGGGTTCGGGGAATTGTTTCGGATGCTTAGCTATACGGAAGATATTGGCTCTGCTGCTATTTTATCAAGAGCGATTGCAGGAGTTATTCAAAATAAAGCGGTCTTTTCTACTCCAGGTTCAACTGGTGCTGTAAGGCTTGCGATGAATAAATTAATCTTGCCTGAGCTCGGTCATATCGTAAGAGAACTGAAAAAAGATCTGTAAAAAAAGTGAGACATTAGTTCTCACTTTTTTTGGTTAAATAAGGGGCAGTTTGGGAAGAGTAATAAATCAATCACTTCTTACATTAGAAGGTGGTGGGTAGATGAGAAATTTATTACTTTTCGTTATTATTGCCTGTCTTATTGCATCACCTGCTGAACAAGTGATTGCAATAGAAGAGCCAGTTCCTCCGTCCATTGAGCTTCGTATCCTTGAGACGACAGATCTACATAGTTACATGATGGATTATGACTATCGAAACAATAAAGAAACAGTGGAATTCGGATTTGCAAGGACAGCGAGTGTAATTAAAGAGGCAAGAAAGGAAGCAAAAAATGTACTTCTTTTTGATAATGGTGATTTAATTCAAGGAAGTGCACTAGCTGAGCTTGCTTCTAAGACGTATCAATTTGACCAAAGCTTCATCCATCCAGCATTTAAGGCGTTAAATCGCCTCCAATACGACGGGGCAACGCTTGGAAATCATGAGTTTAATTTCGGGTTAGACTTTTTGCAAACGAGCTTACGGGGAGCTGATTTTCCATATGTAAATGCTAATATTTATGTGGAAGATCATAATTTACACGCATTTGATGATATCAATTATTTTAATCCTTACATGATATTGGATAAAAGATTCACAGATACAATGGGGGTTGAGCAGAATGTCAAGGTTGGTGTCATTGGGTTAATTACGCCCATTGCAGCAAAGTGGGATGAGGAGCATTTTAAGGGGAAAATTAAAATAAAAAGCATGGTGTCAACACTTAAGCATTTCATACCGATTATGAAGAGCGAAGGTGCTGATATCATAATTGTTCTAGCCCATGCCGGTCTGGCAGCCGATGAGGGTGTAGTAAATAAAAGTGAAAATAGTGTCATGGCATTAACAGAAGTGGAAGGAATTGATGCCATCCTTTACGGTCATAGTCACTCTCTATTTCCCAACGATGATTATTTTTTACAGCAACAATTTATCAATATCGAAAAAGGTACAATCCGTAGTATTCCATTAGTACAAGCTGGGTATTGGGGGAATCATCTTGGGATTATTGATTTGTCAATCAGAAAGGTAAATGATAAATGGAAAGTAGTAGACTCTCGATCTGAAGTGAGATCGATATATAAAAAATCTGGAAAAGATGAAAAAGTACCAGTTGTCCAGCCGGATGAGGAAATTATAGATGCCTTAAGAAACGATCATTCAAACACGCTAGAGTATGTAAAAAATAATAAAGAATAAAAGAGCCTTCAGCCTTCTGAAGGTTCTTTTAATGGTGGGCTTTCCCGCCTATATCCTGGTTTGTTCGATACCACAGCCATAAATCATTAATGATGGAAGCAAGTTCAGCAATTTCGGTGTTTAATTGGCATGATTTCCGAAAATCACTTTCATCTGATAAAGAGGCTTGCTTCATATTAATATGTTCTTCGAGTTCTGCAATTCGATCTGGAATGTATCCTCTAATTTTCTCCCACTCCAATAGAATGCTTTGCTGAGTATGAAAGGTATAATCCTCCCAGTTTTTATGCAAAGCAGGGAGCTTGATACCTAATCTTTCATTTAATTCAAAGTATTTCTCCATTAAAAGCTCCTCCCTTTCATCTTATAATCATTCTACTACAGTCTTTTCATGCCTTCCAGACGAAAGCTTGATAAATATTTTAATAAATTTTTATACATTTTTAAGAATAAGTATTGAAAATAGGAAGAAAACTTGTTACATTTGTATACATATTATTAAAGAATAAAAATATAAATCATTTGAATATTTATTCGATATTAGGAGGATTACCATGTCAGTTCAAAAAGTTGTTCTTGCTTATTCAGGAGGTTTAGATACATCAGTAGCAGTAAAGTGGCTTCAAGATCAAGGGTATGCAGTAGTTGCATGCTGTTTGGATGTTGGAGAAGGTAAAGATCTAGATTTTATTAAACAAAAAGCATTGCAGGTGGGTGCGGTTTCATCATACGTAATTGATGCAAAAGAAGAATTCGCGCATGAATATGCATTAATTGCATTGCAAGCTCAAGCGATGTACGAAGAAAAGTATCCTCTTGTATCAGCTCTATCTCGTCCTCTAATTGCGAAAAAATTAGTGGAAGTTGCTGAGCAAGAAGGAGCTGTTGCAGTAGCGCATGGTTGTACCGGAAAAGGAAACGATCAAGTTCGTTTTGAAGTATCCATTTCTGCGTTAAACCCTGATTTAAAAGTTCTTGCTCCCGTACGTGAGTGGAGCTGGTCTCGTGAAGAAGAAATTGAATATGCAAAGAAAAACGGAATTCCTATTCCGATTAACTTAGATAGCCCATATTCAATTGATCAAAACCTTTGGGGGAGAGCAGCTGAATGTGGTGTACTAGAAGATCCTTGGGCAGCACCGCCTGAAGGAGCATACGATATTACATTGCCACTTGAGCAAACACCAGATCAAGCGGATGTTGTTGAAATTGAGTTTGTTAGCGGAGTTCCTGTTAGCCTAAACGGAAAAAGCTACCCACTTTCAGAGTTGATTTTAAAATTAAATGAAATGGCTGGTAAGCATGGGGTTGGCCGTATCGACCATGTGGAAAACAGACTTGTGGGTATTAAGTCTCGTGAAGTGTATGAGTGTCCAGGAGCGATGACATTATTAAAAGCACATAAAGAGCTTGAAGACTTAACACTTGTGAAGGAAGTAGCTCATTTTAAGCCAGTTATTAGCAAGAAGATTGCTGAAGTGATTTATGATGGACTTTGGTTCTCACCACTAACTACTGCTTTAAAAGCGTTCCTTAAGGAAACACAAAAGTATGTAACAGGTACTGTTCGTGTGAAGCTATTTAAAGGCCATGCGATTGTTGAAGGAAGAAAGTCAGCTTACTCTTTGTATGATGAAAAGTTAGCAACATATACAGCAGAAGATCAGTTTGACCATCAATCTGCAGTTGGTTTTATCCAACTATGGGGTCTTCCAACTAAGGTACAATCTCAAGTGCAACAAAAGAAGGTGACTGTGTGAAAAAGCTTTGGGGAGGACGCTTTACCAAAACAGCAGAGGAATGGGTAGACGAATTTGGAGCCTCCATTTCCTTTGATAAAGAGCTAGTCCTAGAAGATATTCAAGGTAGTTTAGCACATGTAAGCATGCTCTCTTCGTGCGGTATTATATCGCACGAGGAAGCAGCTCAAATAACAGATGGACTGAAAATTTTACAAGAAAAAGCGATCAATGATGAACTTGAATTCTCTGTAGAATTAGAGGATATTCACTTGAATCTTGAGAGTCAGCTTATTCAATTAATTGGCCCTGTTGGTGGGAAGCTCCACACAGCTAGAAGCAGAAATGACCAAGTGGCAACCGACATGCATTTGTACTTACGAAGAGAGACTCAGCATGTTGTTGAACTGATTGAAGGACTGCAGCAAAGTTTATTAGTGCAAGCTGAAAAGCATGTCGAAACTGTCATGCCGGGCTATACACACTTACAAAGAGCACAACCTATCTCGTTTGCTCACCACTTGCTTGCCTATTTTTGGATGCTTGAGCGTGACAAAGAAAGATTCCAAGAAAGTCTTAAGAGAATTAATAAATCTCCACTAGGTGCAGGTGCTTTAGCCGGAACTACATTCCCTATTGACCGTGAACTTACAGCTAGCCTTTTAGAGTTTTCAAGTATTTATGAAAATAGTTTAGATGCTGTTAGTGATCGAGATTTTATATTGGAATTTATGTCTGGAAGCTCGATCTTGATGATGCATTTATCAAGACTAGCTGAGGAGTTTATTTTATGGTCAAGTCAAGAATTTCGATTTATTGAACTTGATGATAGCTTTACAACTGGATCAAGCATCATGCCGCAAAAGAAAAATCCTGATATGGCTGAGTTAATCCGTGGGAAGACTGGAAGAGTATATGGCAATCTCTTTGGTTTACTAACGGTATTAAAGGGGCTACCACTTGCTTACAACAAGGACATGCAGGAAGATAAAGAAGGCATGTTTGATACGGTAAAGACGATTACTGGCTCATTGAAGATTTTTGCTGGTATGGTTGAAACGATGAAAGTAAATGAGAACGAAATGGAAGTTGCTACAAAGCAGGACTTCTCTAATGCGACCGAGCTTGCCGATTATTTATCAGGGAAAGGAATTCCATTCCGCGAAGCTCATGAAATCGTAGGAAAGCTCGTGCTTACATGTGTTCAAAGTCAATGTTATTTGGCTGATTTACCACTCGAGCAATATAAGGAAGCAAATTCATTATTTGAGAATGATATATACGAGGTGTTAAACCCGGTCACTGCAGTGAAACGTAGAAACTCAGCAGGAGGAACAGGGTTTGCACAGGTAGAAGAGGCCATCGTTAAAGCAAAATCAAAGTTAAAGTAAAAGCAAGAAAAGCACGCTAATGACTAATAGCGTGCTTTCCTGCGTTATTTATTCTTTTTCTGTACGAACAACCAAAACATCACAGCGTGCATAACGGGTAATATGTTCGGAAACGCTTCCAATTAAAAATCGTTCTACCGCATTTAATCCAGTTGCTCCACAAATAATTAAATCTACTTCATGTTTTTTCGCTAAGTCTTTAGGAATTTTCACCTTTGGAGAGCCGTAATCGATCTCATAGGTTACATGTTGAACTCCTGCATTGAATGCCTGCTCTTTATAGCTTTCCATTAGCTCTGTAGCAAACTTGTCTGCTCTTTCCGCTATCGTTCGGTCATATGCTTCTACGGTTGCAAAAGTTCGAGTATCGATGATGTGAGCTAGTAGAATTGTTGCATCGTTCCGTTTGGCCACTTCTATGGATTTCTTAAAAGCCCATTCTGCTTCTTTAGACCCATCTACTGCAACTAATATCTTCTTATACGTTAAACTCATGTTCATCTCCTCCTTAACTTTTATTATACAATACCCAATTCATGTATATCTGTAGCAATTTTCCGAAAAATAATAGAGGCGGGAAAATACACTTTAAAGGAGCTAATCATCAATGAAAAAGGAAGAGATGAAAGGGCAATCACATTATATTTACGACCAGCAGGGCGAGAACAGTGTTAGTGCACAAATTATGGATGCCTATAATAGTGGTGTCATTGATCAGCCAAACGGTCAGTTCGACAATGAAAAGTATGATAATATGTTTGGGAATGAAGCCGAATAAGTAATGGAAAAAGGAAGCTCGGGAGGCTTCCTTTTTTTATGACCATTACTGTTTAAGTTCTTGAAGTTTGTCTTTCAATAATCCTCCGACAGTTTTTAGATCTTCTTTCATTTTATCAATCACTTGACTCCATTTTGAGCTCTCTTCTTTAATTACTTGCTCAATTTTTTCTGCTTTTTCCTTAATCGCTTCTTGAGTTTCTTCCGCGTCTTGTTCGCCTTGCATTCTAGCATTTACGGATTTTACCGTAAAGGATGTTTGATCCGTATATGGAATGGCCGACTCCATTATTTTCTTGAAGATTGGGACGACTGTTTCTGAGCTTGATCCCGATAAATAATGATCTTGGTCGGTCTGATCATAACCAATCCATATGGCACCCACTAGATCAGGAGTATAGCCGACAAACCATTGATCCTTTGTTCCATCAACACCTGAAAAGCTTAGCTGGGTGGAACCTGTTTTCCCAGCAATCGGTGATCCACTAATTTGTGCAGCGGTACCTGTTCCAGATTCCACAACATTTAAAAGCATGGATGTTATTTCATTCGCGACTTTTTTGGTTGTTACTTGTACGACCTTCTTTTTATGTTCAGCAATAATATTTCCTGTTGGACCTTCAATTTTTGTTATAAGATGATCATCAGCTCGTTTCCCCTTATTGGCAAAGGCAGAATAAGCTGCCGCTAATCGGAGTGGGGAAGTACCTTCGTTCATACCTCCAAGTGCGATCGCTAAATGTTCATCCTCTTCTTGAAGTGGAATGCCAAATTTATTTAACGATTCTATTCCTTTGTTCAAACCGATTTGATCTAAAAGCCAAACCGCTGGAAGATTTAGAGATTCCTGCATTGCAACATACATAGGGACTTCACCAGCATATGTTTTATTATAGTTTTCGGGTTGGTAGTCACCAAATGATTGTTGCTTATCTTCTAACACAGAGGATAAGGCATATCCTTCTTCTAGTGCAGGCGTATAAACAGCTAATGGCTTTAAAGTCGAACCTGGTTGAGCTTTTAAATGGGTCGCTCGATTAAATCCACGGAAAACGGATTCCCCTCGTCCTCCAACTAGCGCTCTTACTCCTCCAGTTGCCGGATCTAGAAGTACTGAACCACTTTGAACCATCGCATCCTTCTTGCCTCTTGGAAAATTGCTGTTATTTGAATAGATCGTTTCAAGTGAGGACTGAAGGTTTTGATCCATCTCAGTATAAATTTTGTAACCTCTAGTTAAGATTTCTTCCTGTGTTAATCCGTATTTTGAAATCGCTTCGTCAAGAACCGCATCCGTATAGGAAGGATATTCTCGGTCGAGGAAGCCACCGCCCCCCTCCTCAAGAACAATCTTTTCGCCAATGGCTTCCTTGTACTCCTGCTCAGTGATGAATCCATTTTCCTTCATTTTTGCGAGAACAACATCTCTGCGTTCAATTGCTGCATCATAATTTTGAAATGGGTTACGTGCAGAAGGAGCCTGAAGTAATCCGGCAAGCAATGCGGATTCACTAATAGTTAATTCACTAGCACTTTTATTAAAGTACTTGGCGGCAGCTTGATCAATTCCCCATGCCCCATGTCCAAAATATACTTGATTAATATACATCTGAAGGATTTCATCTTTTTCGTATTTTTTTTCGATTTCAAGGGCGAGAAATAATTCTTCAATTTTTCTTTTATACGTTCTCTCAGGAGAGAGTAGAGCATTTTTGGTTAATTGCTGGGTTAATGTACTACCGCCTCCCGTAATACGACCAGCAAATAAATTCTTAAAGAAAGCCCGTGTAATACCTTTCAGGTCAAATCCGTTATGCACATAGAAACGGTGATCCTCTATAGCAACAACTGCGTTGCCAACATAATCAGGGAGTTCTGAAATCTCTACGCCTTTATTTCGGTTTGTGCTAATCTCTGTGGCGACGTCTCCGTCCTTGTCGTATATAACTGTTGATTGTTTTAACCCTTCCTTTAAGGTTTGTACATTTGCTTGGCTTGCGAGGAAAGCAAAATAAAGGATCGCAAATAATACAAAAACTAATAGAAGTAATAATAAAAATTGGATAATATGAGTGTTTCTCCAAAATCGAGTGATTGCATTACGAAATGTTTCAAATCGTTCCATTGAATACCTATCCTTTAAAAATGAAATTATGACCATTATAACAGGAAATTATGTCAAAGGATGACAGAAATCTCTTTATTCCTATAATAAAAAAGTGGTATATTTATTATCGGCTTCATGATCACTGATTACATATTTTGGAGGGTAAGGCATGCGTATTGGAGTTCCTAAAGAAATAAAGAATAACGAAAATCGAGTCGCTATGACTCCTGCTGGTGTTATTAATTTAGTGAAGTTTGGGCATGTAGTACATATTGAAACAGGGGCTGGTCTTGGATCAGGTTTTAGTGACGATGATTATGTGAATGCTGGTGCTATCATTGTTGAAAGCGCTTTAAAAGTGTGGTCGATGGATATGGTAATGAAAGTTAAAGAACCACTTCGAGAGGAATATCAGTATTTCCGAGAAGGATTGATTTTATTTACATATTTACATTTAGCACCAGAGCCAGAATTAACAAAGGCATTAATTGAAAACAAAGTAGTTGGAATTGCCTATGAAACGGTCCAACTCTCCAATGGAAGCCTTCCGCTATTAACTCCTATGAGTGAAGTAGCTGGACGAATGGCTACACAGATTGGTGCTCAATTCCTAGAGAAAGTACATGGCGGGAAAGGAATCCTTCTTGCTGGTGTACCAGGTGTGAATAGAGGAAAGGTGACCATCATTGGTGGGGGAGTGGCAGGAACCAATGCAGCAAAAATGGCAATTGGGCTAGGGGCAAGTGTGACGATTATCGATCTGAGTCCTGATAGACTTCGTCAACTTGATGATATTTTCGGCCGTGATGTGACGACTCTTATGTCTAACCACTACAATATTGCTGAAGAAGTAAAAAGCTCTGACTTAGTCATTGGCGCTGTGTTAATACCAGGAGCAAAAGCACCTAAGCTTGTTACAGAAGAAATGATTCAGTCGATGTCACCAGGCTCGGTTGTCGTTGATATTGCTATTGATCAGGGTGGGATCTTTGAAACGACTGATCGTATTACCACACATGATAAGCCAACATATGAAAAGCATGGTGTTGTGCATTATGCAGTAGCAAACATGCCCGGTGCAGTACCACGTACTTCAACGATGGCTTTAACAAATGTAACCGTGCCTTATGCACTCCAAATTGCAAACAAAGGCTATAAAAAAGCTTGTCTTGAAAATGAAGCATTATTAAAAGGAATCAATACCCTTGAAGGCTATGTTACATATGAGGCTGTGGCGGAAGCTCATGGATTAGAATATGCAGCTTCTCGTGAATTATTAGAAAAATAGAAATTCAAGAAAAGCTCCATGAAAATGTTCAACGGTTAAGCATCTGAGTTCATAATAGACGGAGAAATTTCGCTTAATTAGCAAATACGATAAAAAATAGCTTACATAGGCGGAGAAATTCCGACTATTGTCTCAAAAAACGTGATAAAGTGGAGATTTTCCTTGCATAAACGGAAAATCTCCACTTATTTAACCCAAAACGGGCTTCATTCTGCAATTAACCGGAAAAACTCCGCTTAATTTTGCTGGTTACTAGTTACTCGAATAAGGACAAGACATCAAATTTAAAAGGGAGCGAGTTTTCCTTTATTCTACCAATAACGATGCCAATACGACGCCATTTCGGCATGTATTTTAAGAAAAGTACCTCAAAACGGATCCCTATAAAAAATGTTCAAATAGCTTTTCTTTATCTTATTATTTGTAATTCCTTTGGAAACTTTGTTAAGATCTCAACCCCATTGGAGGTAACGAGTACGTCATCTTCAATTCTGACACCTGCTACTCCAGGAACGTAGATTCCTGGTTCGATTGTAAAGACCATGCCTTCTTCAAGTAGAAGTGTATTCGTTTCTGTTAGAGAAGGATATTCATGCACACTAATTCCTAGCCCGTGACCGAGCCGATGCGGAAAATATTCTCCGTAGCCGGCTGCTGAAATAATATTTCTTGCAGTAAGATCGACCGATTGGCAAGTTACCCCAGGCTTACTCGCTTCGATAGCTGCGGCTTGAGCTTTTAAAACGGTATCATATATCTCTTTTTGCTTCTCACTTATATCACCAAGTGCTACTGTACGGGTAATATCTGAGCAGTATCCATCAACGACGACTCCTAAATCAAAGAGAACCAGATCGCCTTTTTTCATTATTGTCAATCCAGGATTTCCATGTGGAGACGCTCCATTTTGCCCTGTCAAAACCATAGTAGAAAAAGACATCTCCGAAACGCCTTTTTTCTTTAATTCATATTCAATGGCTGCTAATACTTCCAGTTCTGTTTTTCCTTCCGCTATTTCGGAACAGCCTACTTCAACTGCGTAATCAGCTAGGGCACACGCCTCGCGAATCGTAGCAATTTCACTCTCGCTTTTTACCATCCGTAATTTGCGGAGCTTTTCCTCTGCAGGAAGAAAAGTAGCTTGTGAAAATAAGGAACCTATAAGCTCGTAGCGCTCCACATTCATATGTTCTTTTTCAATTGCTATTTTTTCTAAAGACTTCGTTCGATCGTTACAAAGTTTATGTATCAATGTCCATGGATTTTCGATATCCGTATAACCGATAATATCATAGCCCCAGCCTGCCTTCTTTGCATCTTCCTTTTCCATGGAAGGACAAACGAGGAAGGGGTCTCCACTTTGGAAAATACCTACACCTAGTAGTCTTTCATGGGGATCGCTTAAAAACCCACTTACATAAAACACGCTGTCAGGGTTTGTTAAAAAGCAAAAATCAATTTGTTCTTGTTTAAGCCATTCAGCTATTGTGTTCAGTTTACTTGTCACAATGATTCCCCCTTTACTATAAATTTAGAGTAACAACATTACTTTTGAAAGTAAACTTATATTGATAGTAAAATATGGGTATAAGGAAATTGAAAAGTCAAAAGGAGTGTTGAGAGATGAAAATTAGCTTTCATGGACATTCAGTTATTTTAGTTGAGGCAAACGGTACGAGAATTCTTTTTGATCCTTTTATTAATGGAAACCCAGTAACGGATTTAAAAGTAGGGGATGTAAAAGCAGATGTGATTATTGTAACTCATGGACATAATGATCATCTTGGGGATACAGTTGAACTGGCGAAGAAGAATAATGCACTTGTAATCGGAACGGCAGAATTAGCAGATTATTTAGGTTCAAAAGGGGTAAGAACACACGGATTGCACATTGGAGGAGGATTTAATTTCGAGTTTGGTAGAGTTAAGCTAACCCAAGCGTTTCACGGGTCAGGGTACATAAACGAGAATAATGAAATCGTTTACCTTGGTATGCCTGCAGGTGTCCTTTTAACGATTGATGGGAAAACCATTTATCATGCGGGGGATACGGGATTATTTTCGGATATGAAGCTAATTGGGGACAGACATCCAATAGATATAGCTTTCCTGCCGATCGGTGATAATTTTACGATGGGTCCAGATGATGCTGCTTATGCTGCAGGACTATTACAAGCAAAGAAGGTAGTACCGATTCACTTTAATACCTTCCCATTGCTTCAGCAAGACCCTAAAACGTTTGTAAAGATGCTTCCTGATGGAGTGGGCGTTGTCCTTGATGTAGGACAGTCGATAGAGTTGTAGAAAAAGTTTGTCGATGAAAGAGTCACTAGACGATTTCATCGACTTTTTTTTATTTTTTTGCATACATTTTACTAGTTGGACAAGAAAGGAGATTGCTTAAATTGAAGAAAAATCGATACCTATTTTGCTTACTGGCAACGGGAGTGATGCTTTATTACGGAGTACCTGAACTATCAGCGTATAACGCGGGAACTGCAGGAATATACTCAGTGGCCTGGCTTGTGTTAGCCGTATTCGTAATAGCAGGGAATTTATCTGCTATTATGTATGCACCTAAAAAGAGAAGGGTTACAGAAGCTAAATTATCAAAAAAACAGGTGCGAAGAAAAGTGCGAGCCTATTAATTACCTATTCGCAAAATGAAATCAAATTGTAATCAAGCCCCTTCACGCTTTATAATAAAAGGATAGATACCAAACTAATAGAAAATACAGAATTTATAAAGGGTGAAGGTCTTGGCTACAAAACATGAACAAATTCTACAATATATTGATGAACTACCAATTGGTGAAAAAATATCAGTAAGGCAAATTGCCAAGGCGCTTAATGTTAGTGAAGGTACTGCGTATCGAGCCATAAAGGATGCAGAAAATAAAGGCTATGTGAGCACGATTGAACGTGTTGGTACGATTCGAATTGAAAGAAAGAAAAAGGAGAATATTGAAAAGCTAACATTTGCTGAAGTAGTAAATATTGTTGATGGACAAGTTCTCGGTGGACGTGCGGGTTTACATAAAACATTAAATAAGTTTGTCATTGGTGCGATGAAGCTTGAACAAATGATGAGGTACACTGGAGCAGGTAATCTACTCATTGTCGGGAACCGGACAAAAGCGCATGAGTATGCATTGAATGCTGGAGCAGCCGTGCTCATCACTGGTGGATTTGATACGGAAGATGAAGTGAAAAAGTTGGCAGATGACCTTCAGTTGCCCATTATTTCAACTAGCTATGATACCTTCACGGTTGCTGCGATGATTAACCGTGCCATTTATGATCAGTTAATAAAGAAAGAAATTGTACTTGTTGAAGATATTCTAACATCTATTAACGAGACAATCTATGTAAAAACAACGGATACAATAGAAGTTTGGCATGAAAAAAATCGTGAAACAAAGCATAGTCGTTTTCCAGTAGTCGACCACCAGATGAAGGTGCAAGGGATGGTTACTTCAAAGGACGTTATGGGAATTGCAGATACGACGAGTATTGAAAAAATCATGACAAAAAATCCAATGACTGTTACTGGGAAAACGAGTGTTGCCTCCTGTGCCCACTCGATGGTATGGGAAGGGATTGAGGTCCTTCCTGTTGTTGACGACAATAATCGCTTAGAGGGAATCATAAGCAGACAGGATGTACTAAAAGCTCTACAGATGATCCAACGGCAGCCTCAAGTCGGAGAAACGATTGATGACATCGTTACAAATCAGCTTGTAGTAACGAAAGGGAAAACAAAGAACGAGGACGTTCTTCGCTGTGAAGTAAGCCCTCAAATGACTAACTCGATTGGGACGATTTCTTATGGTGTTTTCACTACTATTGTGACAGAAGCAGCCAATGGTGTTCTAAGAGGATATAAAAAAGGTGATCTAGTCGTTGAAAATATGACCATTTATTTTCTAAAACCCGTTCAAATGGATAGTGTATTAGAAATTTATCCGAAAGTGCTAGAGGTTGGTCGAAAATTTGGGAAGGTCGATGTGGAAGTATATAACGAAAATGTTTTAGTTGGTAAAGCGATGATGATGTGTCAGCTGATTGACAGACATTAGGAAAAAGGAGTTGTTCGATGAATGAACAACTCCCCTTCTTACATATGCTTTTTTAATTCAGTTGCTTCCTTCGCTGCAAGAGGAAGGAAATACTTATAAGCTTTTATTCCACCCAAAATATTGTATGCTCCAAGGGCGATAAAAATAGCACCTATGATATACACTACAGTTGATTGAGAAATCATGATACGATTCATTCCAAAGGATGCAATAAATAATCCTAGAGCAATATTGCTTTTAGCAGAAATCCATTTCTTTTCTGCTGGTCGGTTGGAACGAAAAAATTGGATTTTATAAAAAAGATAAAACATAATAGATACGACAATAATAATGACAAATATAGGCATATAATTCCCTCCAAGCTTCGACATTCTTCCATTATTCTACCTTGTATATAAAATAATTTCTACTTTTTCTCTTTTTGTGTTAAAAAGAGAGTATTAGGAAAAAAGGAGATCAGCAATGAAAGATCAAATAATTGAAACGATTAAACAGTACGATACCATTATTATTCATCGACATGTTCGCCCAGATCCGGATGCGTATGGGTCACAAGGAGGACTGGCAGAAATCTTAAAGGCTTCTTTCCCAGACAAAACGATTTACACAGTTGGACAAGAAGAGCGGTCTTTACAATATTTGAGACGGCTTGATGAAATAAGTGATGATACATATAATGGGTCTCTAGTTATCGTGACAGATACGGCAAATCAAGAGCGTATTTGTGACCAAAGATACCTCTCTGGGGACAAGTTGATCAAAATAGACCATCATCCAAACGAGGATCCATATGGTGATCTTGTCTGGGTTGATACGACTTCTAGCTCAACAAGTGAAATGATTTATGAACTCTACTTATATGGTCAAGATAAGGGCTTACAAATGTCAGATCAAGCGGCAAGATTATTGTATGCAGGAATTGTTGGAGATACGGGGAGATTTCTTTACCCTAGTACAAATGATCGAACATTCCAATATGCTGGAGAGTTAATAAAATATAATTTCTCTCGTACAGAAGTTTATGACGGAATGTACGAACTACCAATGAATGTGGTTAAGTTAAATGGCTATGTTCTTCAAAATTTCGAAATGAACGAAAATGGCGTTGCATCTATGATCCTTCCAAAGGAACTGCTTGCTACATATGATGTAAGGGCAGCAGATGCCTCCCTGCTTGTGAGTGCTCTTGGAAGTGTACAAGGAATTAAAGCATGGGCTTTCTTTATTGAGGAAAGTGATCAAATTCGTGTTCGCCTTCGTTCAAAAGGTCCGGTTATTAATGGAGTGGCTAAAAAATATAAAGGTGGCGGTCATCCTCTTGCAGCTGGAGCATCCATCTATTCATGGGATGAAGTTCCACATGTTATGAAGGATATTGAAGAAGTTTGTAAGTAAAAGAAGGGGTAGGAACTTAGTTTTGTTCCTACCCTAATTATTCGCTAATTGCATCTCAAGTTGAATGGATAATGTCGTATAAAACACAATTTCCTTTACTTTGACTTGGTATCTTTTATCGTTTATCCTGTGTGTCCGATTTTCAATAACCTTTTTAACCCAATCACTACTTTTATAGGCTGTATCAATATCCATTTTTAACAAAGGGTTGATATCCTCTTTAATGGCTTCTTCCACTTCATAGATACTAAATGAGTCTATTTGGTATTTTTGGCTGATTTTAATTTTAATGTCTTGGACAATAAGAAGTTCTTCGTTTTTCTTGTTTAACTCCCGATAGTCATTTTGCCAAATATTTTTCTCATTCTTCAAATCCTTAATGGTTTCCTCTTGCAGCTTTAGCTCTTTTGAGTATCTTTCTTGCCAATCGCCGTAAATATATAGAAATACACACCAGCTGATGACACCACCTAACGCCATACCTGCAATAAACTGCTGGACAGCACGAAGTCGGTAGAAAGGCGGAATTCTCATTTAAATATGCTCCTGAGTTAACCAGTTAATGATCGTTGCTCCTGTTTGCGCACCACCCATAGCAGTAAGAATGAGCAGGAATTGTTTAAAGATATCCTTTGTTCCTCCATCTAAGAACCCTTTTTCAAAGCTATAAACTGTATCAAATGTTCCGCCTATCGCAGCAATGATTGCCCATATCCGTATAGAAGTTGATATACGGTAAATTTCCGTGAGCATTGGTTTTCCAGTCAAGAATGCAGATAGCCCACCGATGAGCGCTCCGCCTAATAAAACACCTAGAGCAATAAAGTAGGCATCTATTAAAATCGATATATACGGTTGTTCGCTCACAACAATCATCCTCACATCAATAAAGTATTGATACATCATATGGACAAACTCTAAAAAATATGAGCTTTCTTGAAGCGAACATATTTTCTTTTTTTCGTCTATGCCCCTATAATAAAAGAAGAATGAAGCAGTTAGGGTGTGATATATATGTCTTTTGTTCACCTTCAAGTGCAAAGTGCGTTTAGTTTATTATCAAGCACAGCTTCCGTTGAACAATTGGTAAAGGGAGCAAAAGAAAAGGGATTTACGATGCTCGCATTAACTGATTACAATGTCATGCATGGTGCTGTCACCTTTTATAAGCAATGCTTAAAGCATGAGATGAAACCGATCATTGGACTTACAGTGGATGTTCAAAGTGAGATAACTTCTAATATGGCGTTCCCACTTATTCTTTTAGCGAAAAATCAGGTGGGATTTCAAAACTTAATGAAAATTTCAAGTGTTGTACAAACGAAATCCAAGGAAGGTATTCCGTTAAAATGGCTTAGACATTACGCAGCTGGATTATTTGCGATTTCTCCGGGAGATGCGGGGGAAATCGAGTCGTACTTACTAGAGGATAACGATGAACAAGCAGCGAGATGTGCGGAATTGTATAAACATATATTTGGAGCAGATAGCTTCTTTCTTTCCTTGCAAAATCATAATGTTCCAACAGAAACCAGTCTTTTAAACAAACTCGTTTCTTTAGGGAATTCTCATTCAGTACAAACAGTCGTCACAAATAATGTTCGATATCTACAACAATCGGATTCATTTGCCCATGAGTGTTTATTAGCCATAAAAAATGGAGAGAAGTTACACGATGATGACAGGGAACGTTTGGGGACCGACCAATATTATTTAAAAACGAGTGCAGAGATGGTTGAACTTTTTGCGGACTTCCCTGAAGCGTTAGAAAATACTTGGCGAATTGCTGAAGAATGCAATGTTATGGTTGAGCTCCATAAACAAAAGCTTCCTAAGTATCCAACACTTGAGGGTGAAACGGCAGAGGGATTGTTAGAAAAGCTTTGCATGAAAGGTCTTTCTGAAAGGTACAGCTCTGCAACCAAAGAGCATAAAGAGCGATTACGATACGAATTAAGCGTAATAGAGAAAATGAAATTTGCTGATTACTTCTTAATTGTTTGGGATTTTATGAGGTTTTCACGAGAACAGCATATATTAACTGGTCCGGGTAGAGGTTCGGCAGCAGGATCGTTGGTTTCATATGTGTTGTACATAACGGATGTTGACCCATTAAAATATGATTTGTTATTTGAAAGGTTTCTAAATCCAGAACGTATCACAATGCCAGATATCGATATCGACTTTCCGGATCACCGTCGTGATGAGGTGATCGAGTATGTCGCTAACAAGTACGGAGAAGCACATGTGGCTCAAATCGTTACTTTTGGTACGTTGGCAGCAAAAGCGGCCCTTCGTGATGTTGGAAGAGCTTTTGGATTAAATACGAAGGAACTCGAAGGTCTGTCAAGAGCGGTACCTTCGCAACTTGGAATATCATTAAAAGATGCCTACGCTCAGTCAGAAAGGCTCCGTGCATTTGTTAATGAATCTCCTACAAACCAAAGGCTGTTTGAGACAGCAGTAAAGTTAGAGGGCCTTCCAAGGCACACATCCACACATGCAGCTGGGGTAGTGATCTCTGAAGAACCGCTTGTTAACACTGTTCCCATAAGTGAGGGAAGTCAATCTGTCTATCTCACTCAGTATGCGATGGACGATTTGGAAGAGGTTGGACTATTAAAAATGGATTTTCTGGGTTTAAGGAATTTAACCCTCATAGAATCTATTATTGATTTGATAAAAAAGAGAGTAAGAGTTAATTTTGATATTAAAACGATTCCTTTAGATGATAAGGATACGTTTTTGATGTTAAGCCGTGGAGAAACAACGGGTGTGTTTCAATTAGAGTCTGAAGGGATGAGACATGTATTAAGACGGTTAAAGCCAACAAATTTTGAAGATATTGTTGCGGTAAACGCTCTATACCGTCCCGGACCTATGGAAAATATTCCGATGTTTATAGATAGAAAGCATGGAAAAGAACATATCTCGTATTTGCATGAAGATTTGAAGCCGATTCTTGAAAATACGTATGGAATCATCGTGTATCAAGAACAAATCATGCAAATTGCTTCAACGATGGCGGGGTTTAGTTTAGGTGAAGCTGACTTATTGAGGCGAGCAGTTGGAAAAAAGAAAAAAGAAATTCTTGATAAAGAAAGACAGCATTTCGTTGAAGGTGCAATGACAAAGGGGTACGAGTCAAGCATTGCCAATGAGGTATATGATCTGATCGTAAAATTTGCAAACTATGGATTTAATAGGAGTCATGCCGTTGCATATAGTGTGATTGCGTATCAACTCGCATACCTTAAAGCGAACTATCCAGTGTATTTTATGGCTGCGTTATTATCCTCAAGTATTGGTAATGAGTCAAAGATTGCTCAATATATAAAAGAATGTCGTGAAATGGGTATTCAAGTTTTGCCTCCATCCATTAACAAAAGCGGCTATACTTTCTTAGTGGAAAATCATGCAATTCGATACAGTCTTACAGCCATAAAGGGGATTGGCGTTGCAGCTTTAAAGGGCTTGTTCTCCGCTAGAAAAAGCAAGAAATTTTCGGATCTCTTTGATTTTTGTATCCGAGTGTCTGCTAAATCAGTTAACCGGAAGGCATTAGAATCGCTTATCCATTCCGGTAGCTTCGATGAATTCGGAGAAGACCGTGCCGTGCTATTAGCTAGCCTTGACGTGGCTTTAGATCATGCGCAGCTAGTAAATCCTGATGACTCACAGCAAGGAGATCTATTTACAGATGATGAGTTTTTCCTGAAACCAAAATATGTAACCGTTGATCCGATAAGGGCTGAAGATAAACTAAGGCAGGAGAAAGAAGCATTAGGCTTATATCTTTCGGACCACCCCGTTTCCATTTATGAGAAAGAAGCTAAGTTGGAACAAGCAATGGCGATTTCTTATATTTCAACTGCAAGTAGAAATGTAAGGGTTTTGGTCTATATTACTGAATTGAAGAAAATTCGTACAAAAAAGGGAGAAACGATGGCTTTCTTGACAGTATCCGATCAAAGCGGGGATATGGAGTCGGTTGTCTTTCCTGCTGTTCTAAAAAGATATTCGCTGCTCTTACAACAAGGTAATATTGTGTTTGTTGATGGGAAAATCGAGGAACGAAATGGAGTAAAGCAACTCATAATATCATCGGCCAAGGAAGTAGTTAAAAACGAAGAAACGGTGGATGGTAAAAACATATTATATCTAAAAATACAAAAGCATCAAGAACAAAGTGAATTCTTGCATGCACTAAAGAAACTGCTAAACAGGCATTATGGAGGAACACCTGTTATTCTTTACTACGAGGAGTCTAAGAGAAGTATTAGGCTTGGTAAAGAGGATTATGTACAACCTACAACGATACTCATTAGGGAAATCCAGGAGTTGCTTGGTTCAGATAACGTCATTTTGAAATAATTAGCCTTTACATCCATTTGTATTATGTTATATTGTGTAAGTGTACGTGGTCTGACCACTAAAAGGGGATGGAGAAAAGTAAGTTATTTTAACTAAGGGGTGGAATGCATTTTGACTTTACGTGAAGAAGCATTACATATGCACAGAGTAAACAAAGGTAAGCTCGAGTCAAAATCGAAAGTTCAAGTTAGGAATGCAAATGACCTAAGCCTTGCCTATTCGCCAGGAGTGGCCGAGCCTTGTAAAGAAATTTATGACAAGCCTGAAACGGTCTATGATTACACGATGAAAGGGAATATGGTTGCTGTTGTTTCTGATGGAACAGCTGTCCTTGGACTAGGAAATATTGGTCCAGAAGCGGCACTTCCTGTTATGGAGGGAAAGGCTGTTTTGTTCAAAAGCTTTGCTGGAGTTGATGCATTTCCAATCTGCTTAGGTACAACTGACGTCGAAAAAATTATTGAAACCGTCAAGTTATTAGAACCAACATTCGGCGGAATAAACCTTGAAGATATTGCTGCTCCTAATTGCTTTGTGATTGAGGAGAGACTAAAAAAGGAAACCAATATACCTGTGTTTCATGATGATCAGCATGGTACAGCAATCGTTACAGTTGCTGGTTTAGTAAATGCGCTAAAGCTTGTTGGCAAATCGATGAATGAAATTAAAGTCGTAGCTAACGGAGCAGGTGCTGCAGGGATTGCGATTATGAAACTTCTATATACCTATGGTGTACGTGATATTATTATGTGTGACACTAAAGGGGCTATATATGAAGGTAGACCGTTTGGAATGAATGATATTAAAAATGAAATAGCCAAATATACGAACCGTAATCAAGAAACAGGTAGTCTTGTAGATGCACTTAAAGGTGCAGATGTGTTTATTGGAGTTTCTGTTGCAGGTGCATTAACGGGTGAAATGATTCAAACAATGAATGAGGATCCAATTATTTTCGCTATGGCGAATCCAACACCGGAGATCATGCCTGAAGAAGCGAAAAAAGCTGGAGCGAAGGTTATCGGAACCGGACGTTCTGATTTCCCGAATCAAGTAAATAATGTACTAGCTTTCCCTGGGATTTTCAGAGGTGCTTTAGACGTAAGAGCCACTCATATTAATGAAAAAATGAAGGTGGCAGCGGTTGAAGCAATTGCTAGTCTTGTTTCAGAAGAGGAGCTAAGTGCTGACTACGTTATTCCAGCACCATTCGATCCGAGAGTAGCGCCTGAGGTAGCGGCAGCAGTTGCGAAGGCAGCAATGGAAACAGGTGTAGCCAGAATAAAGGTTGACCCATTGGAGATTAAGACTAGAACTAGCCAGCTTTCCGTTATTGGAAAGAGCGAGTGATTTTAAAGTGAGCATGGAACCAGTGAAACGAGGCTCAAAAGTCTATCTGGAAATTGTTAAGCAGCTTCGAAGTATGATTGAACAAGATGGTTTAAAACCCGGTGATAAAATTCCATCAGAGCGAGAACTTTGTGAGCGTCTTAATGTAGGACGCTCCTCTGTTCGTGAAGCATTAAGAGCTTTAGAACTTTTAGGACTAATTGAGACCCGTCGAGGAGAAGGTACCTTTATAAGAGATTTTCGCAGTAATCAGCTTGTGCAGCTACTTGGCACATTTGTGCTTCAAGATTCAAAAGCAAAACAAGATGTGATTGAAACGAAGTATTTAATCGAATTAGATTGTTTAAGACTCATTCTCCGTAGAAATAATGTAAAGCAACTAGAAGATTTAAAAGAGTGGCTCGAATCTTGCGAATTTACGGACGATCAGTTTTTTATAAAAATTATTGAGCTGGCTGATAATCATCTTTTCTATCGTATTTGGTCGATTTTAAATGATTATTACGATGCGCTAAAGCTTCCGAAGATGGAAAGGAACGATCCGTTCTACTTCGCAATCGTTCAAGCCTTACTAGGTGGAAATGAGGCGGATGTTCTACGGTCGTACTATTCACTACGGAAACTGTCGAATGCTTAACGACAAATATCTGCAGAATTTATTGTGACATTATACTAACATGATAAAAAGAACTAGACGAGCCTTCATATATAAAAGGCATTATTTTTCATTTTAGTGGTCTGACCACTGAGATTATTAGAATTCTATGGGGAGGTTTAAGCTTGCCAATTAAAGATCTATTTACAAAATCAAAGAAGAAAAAATATGCAACTATTCCAACCGAGGCTGCAAAGCAAGATGTCCCAGAAGGGATTATGACCAAGTGTCCAAGCTGTAAAAAAATCATGTATTCTAAGGAATTAATAAAGAATCTTAAGGTTTGTGTTCACTGTGGATACCATCATCCAATGAATTCACAGGAGAGGCTGAAAAGCTTTGTTGACGAAGGAAGCTTCGTTGAACTAGATCGGTATATGATATCTGAGAACCCACTTGGATTCCCCGATTATATTGAAAAGCTTGAAAAGGATCGTCAGAAAACAAATTTAAATGAAGCTGTTGTGACTGGTGTATGTAAGGTCGAAGGACATGACGCGGTTGTTGCCGTGATGGATTCTACTTTTAGAATGGGAAGCATGGGCTCTGTAGTTGGTGAGAAGATTACGAGAGCGATCGAAAAAGCAGGTGAGCTATCCATCCCATTTATCATCTTTACAGCTTCAGGTGGAGCAAGGATGCAAGAGGGAGTATTGAGCCTGATGCAGATGGCCAAGACGAGTGTTGCCCTTAAAAAGTTTAGCGACGAAGGTAACCTAATCATATCGATCATGACACACCCGACTACTGGCGGAGTATCTGCTAGCTTCGCTTCTCTTGGTGACTTTAATTTCGCTGAGCCAGGTGCTTTAATTGGATTTGCAGGGAGAAGAATTATCGAACAAACCATTAGAGAAGAGCTTCCTGAGGATTTTCAAACAGCAGAATTTCTTTTAAAGCATGGTCAGTTAGATGCGGTAATCTCTAGGGATGATTTGAGAGAGAAAATTTCAACATTACTTGATATTCATACGCCTGGAGGTGAAGTAGAATGGTTGGAGAACTAGAATTCGAAAAACCAGTCATTGAACTGAAAAAGAAAATTGCAGAATTAAAAGAATTTACAGCGAGTGCGGAAGTAGATTTGACAGACGAAATTGAAAAGCTTGAGGCAAGACTTCAAAAGCTTGAAAAAGATATTTATGACAACATGAAGCCATGGGATAGAGTGCAAATTGCGAGACATCCTGCCAGGCCAACCACTCATGATTATTTATCGATTATCTTTTCTGATTTTATTGAATGTCATGGGGACCGCTTTTTTGGGGATGACGAAGCCATTGTAGCAGGAGTAGCGAAGTTTCAAGGGTTGCCTATTACTATTATTGGCCATCAGCGTGGGAAAGATACGAAGGAAAATATCCGTAGAAATTTTGGAATGCCACATCCTGAAGGGTACCGTAAAGCATTAAGACTTATGAAACAAGCGGAGAAATTTAATCGTCCGATTATTTGTTTTATTGATACGAAGGGTGCGTATCCTGGGAAAGCTGCAGAAGAAAGAGGGCAAAGCGAAGCGATTGCAAGGAACCTTTTTGAAATGGCTAGCTTAACCGTACCTATTGTTTGTATTGTCATTGGAGAAGGAGGAAGTGGTGGTGCCCTTGCACTTGGTGTAGGTGATCATATCCATATGCTTGAAAACTCAACATATTCGGTTATTTCCCCTGAAGGAGCTGCAGCTATCCTTTGGAAGGATGCTTCTCTTGCGAAACAGGCCGCTGAAACCATGAAAATCACGGCACCAGACTTAAAGGAACTTGGAGTGATCGATGAAATTATTCCTGAAGTTCGAGGTGGAGCCCATAAGGACGTAAATACACAAGCCGAAAGCATAAGAAATACGATTCAGCAGTCACTAAAGCAGTTGTTACAGCTAACAGAAAATGAACTGCTTGCGTTAAGATATGAAAAATACAAGAATATGGGTAAATATACATTTTTACACGAATATATAGGTGTAAATGGATGAGTGTGTTTCAACACACTCTTTCTTATTTTTTTAGAGAAATCCCAATAAAATGACAGTAAATATCGAATTATGAACATTTTTAGAAAAAAAAGATAGAATTAAGCGCTTTCAATAAAAAAACTATTTCGTCTATTGATTTTATGTTTATGATAGAGTTGAGAACATTGTTTCTTCATGGTATTTTAGAAATATTCCCGGGTATTCTGTAAATAATAGTAGTGCATCACATGTCGTATTATTCATCTTCTAACTATACATAATACTTCAACAATCCAATACAGAGGTGATTTGCTTTGAAAAGAATCGGTGTGTTAACAAGTGGTGGAGATTCACCAGGTATGAACGCTGCTGTACGTGCGGTCGTTCGTAAAGCAATTTTTCATGATATGGAAGTCTATGGAGTATACAATGGCTACTCTGGCTTAATTAGCGGAAATATCAAAAAGTTAGAACTAGGTTCTGTTGGTGATATTATTCATCGCGGGGGAACCATGCTTTATTCTGCTCGTTGTGAGGAGTTTAAAACAAAAGAAGGTCAGCAAAAAGGAATTGAACAATTAAAGAAATTCGGTATTGAAGGTTTAGTTGTCGTTGGTGGCGATGGATCTTATAGAGGGGCAAAAGCATTAACAGAGCACGGCTTCCCTTGTATTGGTGTACCAGGAACAATTGATAATGATATACCAGGTACAGATTATACAATTGGATTTGATACTGCTCTAAATACGGTAATTGATGCAGTAGATAAAATTCGTGATACGGCTACTTCTCATGATAGAGCTTTTATCATTGAAGTTATGGGGCGAGATGCAGGAGACATTGCTCTTTGGGCTGGTTTAGCAGGAGGAGCTGAAACAATCTTAATACCAGAAGTTGGTTATGATATGGATGAGATTGCAGCTCGTTTGAAAAGTGGCCATGAGCGTGGCAAAAAGCACAGTATCATCATGGTTGCAGAAGGTGTTTGCAGTGGTGTTGAATTCAGTAAGCAAATCAAGGAAGCAACCGACCTTGACACTCGTGTGTCTGTGTTAGGACATATTCAACGTGGTGGATCTCCTACCGCAGCAGATAGAGTGCTTGCTAGTCGTCTAGGTGCATTTGCGGTTGAGTTATTGTTACAAGGCAAGGGTGGAAGAGCGGTTGGTATTGAAAAGAATGAGCTTATTGACCACGATATCATCGAAATTCTAACGAGAAAGCATTCGGTAAATCAAAGTATGTACAACTTGTCAAAAGAGCTATCCATTTAACGTTTTTTAAAATATTAGGAGGTCCACAACTGTATGCGTAAAACGAAAATTGTTTGTACTATAGGCCCAGCAAGTGAAAGCGTAGAAAAATTAACACAGCTGATTGAGGCTGGGATGAATGTTGCTCGTCTAAACTTCTCTCACGGTGACCATGAAGAGCATGGTGTACGTATTAGAAATATCCGTGAAGCTGCAAAGCAAACCGGAAAAACAGTTGCTATTCTGTTAGATACAAAAGGTCCAGAAATTCGTACAAATAATATGGTTGATGGTGCAATTGAGTTAGTTGCAGGAAACCATGTGATTGTTTCTATGACCGAGGTGGAAGGAACGGTTGATAAATTCTCCATTACATATCCTGGGCTAATTGATGATGTGAACGAAGGTTCAAAAATTTTACTAGATGACGGCTTAATTGGCTTAGAAGTAACTAAGATTGACCGTGATGCTGGGGAAATTTATACAAAAATTTTAAATACAGGCACACTTAAAAATAAAAAAGGTGTAAACGTTCCAGGTGTATCTGTAAATCTGCCAGGAATCACAGAAAAGGATGCGAACGATATTGTTTTTGGTATCGAGCAAGGAATTGACTTTATTGCAGCTTCCTTTGTACGTCGTGCATCCGATGTACTAGAAATTCGCCGTTTATTAGAGGAACAAAATGCAACACATATCCACATTATTCCTAAAATTGAAAATCAAGAAGGTGTTGATAATATCAACGAAATTCTTGAAATCTCTGACGGGCTAATGGTTGCACGTGGAGACCTTGGAGTAGAAATTCCTGCGGAAGAGGTACCTCTTGTTCAAAAAAGTTTAATTAAAAAATGTAACGCACAAG
Organism: Robertmurraya beringensis; assembly: GCF_042433785.1. NCBI lineage: Bacteria > Bacillati > Bacillota > Bacilli > Caryophanales > Bacillaceae > Robertmurraya > Robertmurraya beringensis. The sequence continues at coordinate 61,108 of NZ_JBHLUU010000015.1, forward strand.
GGAAGCCAGTTATTACGGCTACACAGATGCTTGATTCTATGCAACGTAACCCACGTCCAACAAGAGCGGAAGCAAGTGACGTAGCCAATGCTATCTTTGATGGAACAGACGCTATTATGCTCTCAGGGGAAACAGCTGCTGGTGTGTATCCTGTAGAAGCGGTTCAAACGATGCATAACATTGCATCTCGTGCAGAATCTGCATTGGATCATAAAGAAATCTTATCTAACCGTAGCAAAGAAAATGATCATAATATTACAGATGCAATTGGGCAATCAGTTGCGCACACAGCATTAAATCTGGATGCAAATGCGATCATTGCTCCTACTGAAAGTGGACATACGGCTAGAATGATCTCTAAATACCGTCCTAAGGCTCCAATTGTGGCTGTTACTTCTGATGACGGTGTAGCCCGACGTCTATCACTAGCTTGGGGTGTGTATCCTCAAATCGGAAAACAAGCCAATACTACTGATGAAATGCTTGATACAGCGGTAGAGGAAAGCTTAAACAGTGGAATCGTTTCTCGCGGAGATTTAGTGGTAATTACTGCAGGTGCGGTCAATGTTAAAGGCACAACAAACTTAATGAAAATTCATGTTGTTGGAGATGTAGTACTAAAAGCTCAAGGAATTGGAAGAAAAACAGCTTTTGGTAAAGTGGTGATTGCTAACTCAGCGAAAGAAGCGTTAGATAAAGTAACAGAAGGTTCTATCCTTGTTACGATTGGCTCAGATGCTGAGATGGTTCCAGCAATTGAAAAATGCAGTGCGTTAGTTACGGAAGAAGGCGGCTTAACAAGTCATGCTGCAGTAGTAGGACTGAGTCTTGGGATTCCAGTAATTGTAGGCGCTGAAGGTGCAACTACTAGCTTAAAGGATGGTCAAGAAGTTACGATTGACGCTTCACATGGTGTTATTTATAACGGTCACGCAAGCGTTCTATAATATAAGTGAAGAAGTAGCCTAATGGTTGCTTCTTTTTTGCTGATTTTATGGAATACACATATAATAAAAGGACAACTAGGAGGCGATTATTTTGCGTTATATCGTTTTACTATTAATTATAATACCGGCAGCAGAAATCGGTCTTTTGCTCTTATCAGGCAAGACTATTGGCATCTGGACTACCATCACCCTTATCGTTCTAACAGGCTTGCTTGGTGCCTACCTAGCAAAGCAACAAGGACTTGATACGATAAGAAAGGCTCAACATCTCCTTCAATCTGGTCAAATGCCTGGTGATGTACTATTGGATGGAATTTGTATTATCATCGGTGGCACACTTCTATTAGCACCAGGTTTTATAACAGATGCAACAGGCTTCCTATTACTGGTACCGCCAACAAGAAAATTATTCAAAATCTTACTCAGCAAGGCATTCGACAACTGGATGAACAAAGGGAAAATTAAGATAATAAAATAAGAAAAGTCCATTCTCAGGAGAATGGACTTTTATGCTTCTTTTCCCTTAATAAAGGACCAAACATCTTTAAATACATTTGCACGGTGCAAGGTTGTGATGATGACAAGGGTAACAGGACCTGCAATTAACCCTAAAAAGCCAATTAATTTAAAGCCAACAAATAACGCAATTAATGTGGCAAGAGGATCAAGACCTATGTTAGAGGATAATACTTTTGGCTCCATGACCTGTCGTTGAACAAGCACAATGATATACAAAACTCCTAAACCTATAGCTAAACTCATCTCTCCTGCAATAGCCTCATAAATAATCCACGGAACAAACACAGCGCCTGTTCCTAAGTAAGGAATAATATCGACTAATCCTGTTACAAGTGCGATGGTAATCGCATAATCTACACGTAAAATTAAAAGCCCAATAAGAATGATTACAGTTGTAATAGATATTAAGGTAAGTTGAGCTTTTATAAAGCCAAATAGCGCTTTTTTTAAGTCTTCAAGTACTCTCTTTGTGCTGCTTTTGGCACGGGGGGGAATAATCTTATTACTAAACCGTGACAGGCGATACCAATCTTTACTAATGAAAAAAGTGGCCAACAAGGAGAATATGACTACTGTTGCAGCATTTGGAAACCATGATAGGATATTAGGTATGTTTCCAAAGAAGCTTTGCACAAAATCACCTATCGTGGATCCAATGGTTCTTCCTACATTTTGAATATTGGTTATTATCGTATCTTGTTGACCGGTATCTAATGAATTAAATAAGCTTGTTAATTGATTATAAAGTGGAATAATCTGAGCAGTGATAAAGTCCTCGATGAAACCAATAAGAGTATCCAAATGTCTTGGGACGACATCAGCTAAATAGTCTGCACCAGACACAATTTCTGCAATTAATAAAGTAATGAAACCTGCAAATAAAGCAAAAATAAAGATAATACCGATTAAAACGGCAAGTGCTCTAGGTAACCGACCTTTGCTTTCTAAGAAATTTACAAATGGGTTTAGCATAAAAGCAATTAAAAGGCCGATGATAAAGGGGTATGTAACCTTTGAAATTTGAATCAGGATAAAAACGGACAAAAGCACACTAACAATTACGATCATAAAGCGCATAGTTCTAAATAAATAGGTGAGATTCAGATTAATCGTCCTCCTAATAGTAGAATGAATGGTAGACTTGTTTACTCTTTATTTTACCTACGTATGAAGATTATGGAAAGTTTTGTTTAATGTGAATAATGTTCTCGTTAACTTTCGACAAATAGAGTGATTTTTCTGAAGTGAAAGTCCCATTGTTTATATGCTGAGTTTTCTTATGGTAAAATAACGTTTATATAAAGGAGGCCTTGAGGTTGATAACACAAGCTAACCTATTTTTGTTCATTTTATTAGTAATTGGTTTTATCGCAAAAAACCAATCTTTAATCCTTGCCGTTGGGGTACTTTTGTTACTAAAAATAATCGGCGTGGATTCAAAAATCTTTTCTTATATTCAATCCAAAGGAATTAACTGGGGAGTTACTGTTATTACTTTTGCCGTACTAGCCCCTATTGCAAGTGGTGAAATTGGGTTTAAAGACCTAACAGCTGCCTTTAAATCACCCTATGCATGGATTGCTTTAATATCTGGAATGGCAGTTGCGTTGATCGCAAAAGGTGGTATAACCCTTTTGGCAAAGGATCCCCATATAACCACCGCTCTTGTGCTAGGAACGATCTTGGCTGTTTCACTTTTTAAGGGAGTGGCTGTAGGACCACTAATTGGTGCAGGTATCGCTTATCTAGCAATGAAATTTTTTGAACTCTTCTAATGGGTGATAAGTTTTCTGAATAACTAGGCTTAAGTTTTTCTAATAAAATATTAATTTTTTCACATTTTAGGCGGTTTTCGTTCACAAATGTCAGATAATTGTTTATAATAGGACTTGTAAGCGCATCCTTTTTATGGGTGTGAAAAAATTTATAGTCTTATAGTTATCTATAATGTTAATATTTTAATAACTCAGAGAATTAGAAGGGTTAGCGAATCACTTTGTAAAGGAGAGGGTCAATATGACAGCAACACGTGGTCTTGAAGGGGTAGTAGCTACGACTTCCTCTGTCAGTTCAATCATTGATGATACACTAACATACGTAGGGTACGATATTGATGACTTAGCAGAGAATGCCAGCTTTGAAGAAGTAATCTATCTTCTTTGGCATAGAAGACTTCCTACACAACAAGAACTAGCAGAGTTAAAATGCCAATTGTCGGTAAATGCAGAGCTACCCAAACAAGTGCTTGAGCATTTTAAGTTATATCCAATTAATGAAGTACACCCAATGGCTGCACTTCGAACGGCTGTTTCGCTCTTAGGCTTGTATGACGAAGAAAGCGATGTAATGGAAGAGCAAGCAAACTATCGCAAGGCAGTTCGACTTCAAGCTAAGATGCCTGCAATTGTGACAGCATTTGCGCGTATTCGAAAAGGGTTGGAGCCAATCCCTCCTAGAACGGACTTAAGCTTTGCCGCAAATTTCCTTTACATGCTTTCAGGCAAAGAGCCGGAGCCTATTGCAATTGAAGCCTTTAACAAGGCACTTGTCCTTCATGCAGATCACGAATTAAATGCTTCAACATTCACAGCACGTGTATGTGTAGCCACTTTATCGGATGTATACTCTGGTGTAACGTCAGCTATTGGAGCATTAAAGGGTCCATTACATGGTGGAGCTAATGAAGCTGTAATGAAGATGTTAACTGAGATTGGAACATTAGAAAATGTTGATACTTATGTTCGTGAAAAGTTAGCGAACAAGGAAAAAATCATGGGCTTTGGTCACCGTGTCTACAGAAAAGGAGACCCTCGTGCAAAACACTTAAAGCTTATGGCAGAGAAACTTACTAACTTAACAGGAGAACCACATTGGTTTGAAATGTCTACAAAAATTGAGAACATTGTAACCGGTGAAAAGAATCTTCCACCAAATGTAGACTTCTACTCTGCTTCTGTATATCATAGCTTAGGAATTGACCACGATTTATTTACTCCAATCTTTGCAGTCAGCCGCGTTTCTGGTTGGTTAGCTCATATTCTAGAACAATATGAAAATAATCGATTGATTCGTCCAAGAGCCGATTATACTGGTCCTGGAATGCAAAAATATGTAGCGGTTGAGCAAAGAGGATAAAATTAAATAGAATACAGCATTTTACTTTTAGCTAAAATATTGCTGTAATAGAGAGGAGAGGTTAGAGGCATTTGGCTCTAACCTTTGATTCTGATGTTGCCCTCTATGGATAGAAATCTTTTATACATATTGATTGACCTGAAGCAGGGCGCATCTTGTTAGACAAAATGGAGGGAGAATTATACTATGCAAGGTGAAAAAATTACTGTAACAAATGGAGTTTTAAATGTACCAAATCATCCAGTAGTACCTTTTATTGAAGGAGACGGTACGGGTCCTGACATTTGGGCTGCGGCTTCTAAAGTGCTAGATGCTGCTGTTGAAAAAGCTTATAACGGTGAAAAGAAAATTGTTTGGAAAGAAGTACTAGCAGGTGAAAAGGCGTTCAATCAAACGGGAGAATGGCTACCAAGTGAAACGTTAGAATTAATTAACGAATATTTGATTGCTATTAAAGGGCCTTTAACAACACCGATTGGTGGCGGAATTCGTTCACTAAATGTTGCTCTTCGCCAAGAGCTTGATTTATATGTATGTTTACGTCCTGTTCGTTGGTTTGAAGGAGTTCCTTCACCAGTTAAACGTCCTCAAGATACAGACATGGTCATTTTCCGTGAAAATACAGAAGACATTTACGCTGGTATCGAATATGCAAAAGGTTCAGATGAAGTGAAAAAGCTTATTTCTTTCCTTCAAACTGAAATGGGAGTAAATAAAATTCGCTTCCCTGAAACATCTGGACTTGGGATCAAGCCAGTGTCTGAAGAAGGAACTGAACGGCTAGTTCGTGCTGCAATTGAGTATGCAATTAAAGAGGGACGTAAATCTCTAACTCTTGTTCATAAAGGTAACATCATGAAATTCACTGAAGGTGCGTTTAAGAACTGGGGCTATGAGCTTGTTGAGAGAGAATACGGCGATAAAGTGTTCACATGGGCACAGTATGACCGTATTAAAGATGAACAAGGCACAGAGGCTGCAAATCAAGCTCAAGCTGATGCAGAAGCTCAAGGGAAAATCATCGTGAAGGATGCAATTGCAGATATTTTCCTTCAACAAATTCTAACTCGCCCACGTGAGTTTGATGTAGTTGCAACGATGAACCTTAACGGAGACTATATTTCTGATGCACTTGCTGCGCAGGTGGGTGGAATTGGTATTGCACCTGGAGCAAACATCAACTATGTAACAGGTCATGCAATTTTTGAAGCTACACACGGTACAGCACCGAAGTATGCTGGATTAGATAAAGTAAACCCTTCATCTGTTATTCTTTCTGGTGTATTAATGCTTGAACACCTAGGCTGGAATGAAGCAGCGAAACTAATCGTCGATTCAATGGAGAAGTCAATCGCTTCTAAAGTGGTAACTTATGACTTTGCTCGTTTAATGGATGGAGCAACAGAAGTGAAGTGCTCAGAATTTGGAGATGTGCTTATTAAGAACATGGGATAATTTTGTTCTAGAGGCTGTTCTTTTCTAGAACAGCCTCTTTATCATTTGTATACCTTTAATAAGAATTGACTTAGGACAATGACTTTTAAAATGTAGGGGGAAAAGGTTATGTCAATGAAGCGTAAAAAGATCTCGGTAATTGGTGGGGGCTTTACTGGAGCTACAACAGCTTTTCTACTTGCACAAAAAGAACTTGGAGATGTTGTTTTGCTGGATATACCGCAAATGGAAAATCCAACAAAGGGAAAGGCTCTAGATATGCTTGAAGCAAGTCCGGTTCAAGGGTTTGATGCAAATATTACAGGTACAGCAGATTATGCAGATACAAAGGATTCTGATATTGTTGTAATCACCGCTGGAATTGCGAGAAAACCAGGAATGAGTCGTGATGATCTCGTTCAAACCAATCAAAAGGTTATGAAAGCGGTCGCATCTGAAGTAGCTAAGTACTCACCAAACTGTACGATTATCGTTTTGACAAATCCAGTGGATGCCATGACATATACTGTTTTCCAAGAAACTGGTTTCCCGAAAAATCGTGTCATTGGTCAATCAGGTGTTCTAGATACGGCACGCTTCCGTACTTTTGTGGCTCAAGAGTTAAACTTATCTGTTAAAGACATAACAGGCTTTGTTCTAGGTGGCCACGGTGACGATATGGTTCCTCTTGTTCGTTACTCGTATGCTGGTGGGATTCCACTTGAGACACTACTGTCTAAAGAACGTTTAGAGGCTATTGTTAAACGTACGAGAAAGGGTGGTGGAGAGATTGTTAATCTATTAGGAAATGGCAGTGCTTACTATGCACCTGCTGCTTCTCTAGTAGAAATGTGTGAAGCCATCTTGAAAGATCAGCGTCGGGTTCTTCCATCTATTGCTTACCTTGAAGGAGAATATGGATATAAAGGTATTTACTTAGGGGTGCCAACGATCCTCGGAGCTAACGGAATAGAACAAGTGATTGAGCTTGAGTTAACAGATGAAGAGAAAAGTGCTCTGGATAAATCAGCAGCGGCTGTACGAAATGTAATGGATGTTTTAGTTTAATAAAATGGAAAATTCGGGGTTCTTCCCCGAATTTTTTGTTCTTCTATGCTTTTGATATAATAAATGTATTAGAGTTGATATGAGACCGATTTCATTTATTGGAGGTATCGTTACCATGTTGTTAGGTAAAAAGAGAAAATTAGGCCGGAAAATTAATGAAATTTCTAGAGGAGAAAAACTTTCCCTGACAGAAAAGATTGAAGATAAGGACTTACTATTATATCTTGGTCTAACGAATGATGCGAACCCTTTGTATATTCAGCATGATTATGCATCACAAACTCCTTTTAAGAAGCCGCTGGTTCCAAGCATTATGCTAACTGGAATCGTTACAGCTGCTGTATCAAAATATATGCCTGGTCCAGGTAGTCATATCCTAAAACAAGAAATCGAATATGTGAAACCAGTTTATCATTATGAGATGATTGAATTCATGTTCGAAGTGTCTGAAGTAAGTATAAGCAATCATACAATTGAGATTACTGTTGATGGTAAAAATGAAGAGGGAGAACAAGTAATAAAAGGTCTCCTTTTAGTATGTCCACCTCATCCATTAGAGGCATTAGATGGTCATGCATTGGAAAATTTTTAACAGGAAATAGGCGTGCTTTTTAAAAGTACGTCTATTTTTTATGAATTTTTTGTTATCTTTATTAAATGAATATGTATTATAATGGATGTGGATGATGGGGTAATAAGTGAATGTGGAGGCTTTTATGGAAAAAAGAGTACTTGTAGTCGATGATGAGCAGTCCATTGTAACGCTCCTGCAGTACAATTTAAAACAGGCTGGTTATGAAGTGCTAACGGCTGCGGATGGCGAAGAAGGACGGAATATAGCTTTGGAACAGGAACTAGACTTAATTATTTTGGATTTAATGCTTCCGAAGCTTGATGGAATTGAGGTTTGTAAGCAGCTTCGTCAACAAAAAGTCTTGACGCCTATTCTTATGTTAACTGCAAAAGACGATGAATTTGATAAAGTTCTCGGACTTGAATTAGGTGCAGATGATTATATGACAAAACCGTTTAGTCCAAGAGAAGTCGTAGCTAGAGTCAAAGCTATTCTTAGAAGAACCCAATTACAGCCAGAACCAGTTGTCGTACAAGAAGAGGAAAAAGACCTGCTTCAGATAGCAGAACTGAAGATTTATCCTGAACAATACGAGGCTTACTCTGGAGATATATTGCTAGAGCTCACTCCAAAGGAATTCGAATTATTACTCTATTTAGCAAGACACAAAGGAAGAGTTCTAACGCGAGATCAGCTTCTTAGTGCGGTATGGAATTATGATTTTGCAGGAGATACACGAATTGTGGATGTTCATATTAGTCACTTAAGAGAGAAAATCGAACAAAATACAAAGAAACCAGTATATATAAAAACCATTCGAGGCTTAGGCTATAAGATGGAGGAGCCTAAGGGAGAATGATAAAATTTCGAACAAGACTCTTGTTTGCCCTAATTATGCTTATTTTCATTGTTCTTATTGGATTAGGCCTATTGTTAGGACAATTGTTCAAAGGATACTACATTGATTCCTTTGATGGGAGGATGAAGCAGGAAACCAAATTAGTCTCTACGTATATTCAAGATACTGGCGGCATAGGTCATATTTCTAAAGATAGATTAAATGATTTTAGCGATACGCTAAGTTCTCGAATTACAATACTAGGAAATAAAGGGGATATTATTTATGATAGTGGTGCCCTTGAAAATACGAGTAATAAGAGGCATGACAGTGTTCTCCAGTCCATCTTCGAAAATCAATTAGAAAAAGAAGATGAAATCATTGAAGTAGGTGGAGGATATAATCTTCATTACTATTGGGACGAAATAACTATTAATGGTGAGACAGAGGGCATCATTGTATTAAGCACGAAACTTACAGAAATAAAAAATGCATACGAACAAATCTGGTGGATCTTAACGGTTTCACTTGGTATCGCGTTATTTGTGATTATTTTATTAGGTTATAAAATAACGACCATGTACACAAAGCCGATAGAATCTGCGACCAATGTAGCTATTGAGCTTGCAAAAGGAAATTATCGTGCAAGAACGTACGAGGATCATGCAGATGAAACAGGTATGCTGAGTAGTTCAATTAATGTTTTAGCTAGAAACCTACAGGAGCTCATGAAGTCAAAAGAAATTCAACAAGATCGATTAGGGACCTTGATTGAAAATATGGGAAGCGGACTTATATTAATTGATAGTCGTGGCTACATAAATTTGGTCAATCGGACGTATAAAGAAATTTTTCAAGTAGAATCAAATGAGTATTTAGAAAAGCTCTATTATGAAGTAATTGACCAAAAAGACATTTGTGATTTGATAGAAGAAATTTTTATGACTGAGCACAAAATTAGAAAACAACTAATTGTACCTGTAGGGATTGAGAGAAGACACTTTGAAGTGTATGGTGTCCCAATTATCGGCTTAAACGATGTTTGGAAAGGGATTTTATTAGTTTTCCATGATATCACCGAGATAAAGAAGCTTGAACAAATGCGTAAAGATTTTGTGGCAAATGTATCACACGAGCTAAAGACACCTATTACTTCCATAAAAGGGTTTTCCGAGACCCTTTTAGATGGAGCCATGGAGGACAAGCAAACCTTAGAAGCTTTCCTGACGATTATCTTGAAAGAAAGCGATCGTTTACAAACATTAATACAAGACTTATTAGACCTTTCGAAGATGGAGAAGCAAGGTTTTCAATTGTCGATTCAAAAAATAGATATTGTTGCTGTGTTGCATGAAGTTCTTCCTATATTAGCAGGAAAAGCACTTGAAAAGAAAATTGACCTTCAATTTGAAGCCGAGCAAGAAGCGATCTTTGTTGAAGGCGATGTATATAGATTAAAACAAGTGTTTATTAATCTAATCACCAATGCCATTTCCTATACTCCAGAAGGAGGGACTGTGAAGGTTGAAGTTCGAGAGAGGACAAGCAAGATAAGAATAAAGGTCATAGATAGGGGTATTGGAATTGAGCGAAAGGAAATTCCCCGAATCTTTGAACGTTTTTATCGAGTAGATCGTGCAAGAAGTAGAAACTCTGGTGGTACGGGTCTAGGTTTAGCCATCGTGAAGCATTTGATTGAAGCTCATAAGGGGAATATTCGAGTAGAAAGTAAGGTTGGAAGAGGGACCACGTTCATCATTGAACTTTTAAAAGAAATTCCTAAATAAATTCAGGTTCCTTGGATACAAGTTTTACAGTACATTTACATTTATTATATTTTTCCTTAATAAATGTTCTGTAATATCATAAGGGAAAACCCCTTCATCCAAGGACCTAAAGAAAAGGTGAAAGCTAACCCCGCTTTCACCTTTTCTTTTTTATTGAAACCTTTTTCACGCCCATTCGTATAACAATTAAATGTCTTAATAAAGGGAAAGAGGTGAAGGTTGTTGCTTAGTTTAAAAAGAATTTATTCACTGGTAGGTCTAATACTTTTAATCATAGTATTAAGTTTTGTAGTTTTTACGACGTGGTATACCGTTGATGAATCAGAACAGGCTGTTATATTAACCTTTGGGAAGGTAGAAGAAGGAATAACAGAACCTGGGTTACATTTTAAAATGCCTTGGCCTATTCAAAATGTTGAGAAGCTTTCGAAGGAAACATTTAGTTTACAGTTTGGATATGAAGAAAAGGATGGAGAAATTGTTGGATTCGATAGTGAAACAAAAATGATTACCGGAGATGAAAATATCGTTCTCGCAGATCTTGTTGTTCAATGGAAAATTACTACTCCTTCAAAATACTTATATAATGCGGATAATCCAGAGGAGATTTTACGTGATGCCACTTCAGCGTCTCTTCGTAGCATTATAGGAAGCTCCAAAATTGATGATGCCTTAACCTCTGGGAAAGCTGAAATAGAAGCAAGTGTCAGAGAGCTACTGTCTACGCTAATGGGCAAATATGATATAGGGATTACTATTATGGCGGTGAAACTGCAAGATGTTGAGCTTCCTAATGAAGAAGTTCGTAAAGCATTTACCAATGTCACAGATGCACGTGAAACGATGAATACTAAAATCAACGAGGCAAAGAAATACCAAAATCAAAAAATCAATGAAGCAGAAGGGGAAAAGAAAGCCCTTATTTCGAGAGCTGAGGGGGACCAATCAGCAAGAATCGAGATTGCTAGAGGGGATGTAGCGGTTTTTAATAAGCTCTATGATGAGTATAAAAACAATCCTGAAGTAACTAGACAAAGGCTTGTGTTAGAGACATTAGAGGAAGTATTACCAGGAACAGAGATTTATATCATGAATGATGATGGTGATACATTGAAGTATTTCCCGATTAGACCTCTAGAAAAAGAAGAAGCAAAGCCTCAGGCAGAGGGGAGTGGAAACAATGAGTGATGGAAATGTAATCGATATGAAAGAGCGTTCTGGAGATGGTTTTAAGTGGAGGAATTATACCAAATTTGGATTGATTGCGCTTTTAATCCTTCTATTGATTGGGATCACCCTTACGAATTTATTTATCGTTAAGGAAGGAGAGTACCGAGTTATTCGCCAATTCGGTGAAGTGGTTCGAATTGAAAGTACTCCAGGTCTTAGTTATAAAATCCCATTTGTTCAAAGTGTTTCGACTCTACCAAAATATCAAATGACCTATGATGTGAATGAAGCTGAAATTAATACAAAAGATAAAAAACGTATGTTAATTGACAATTATGCTGTTTGGAAAATTGAAGATCCTAAAAAGATGATTTCGAATGCGAGAACGCTTGAAAATGCTGAGGGAAGAATGGAGGAGTTTATTTACTCGGTTGTTCGTTCAGAGCTTGGAAAGTTAAACTACGAAGAAATCATTAATGATGAGGCGTCAACTAGAGGTTCCTTAAATGATAAAATTACAGAGAAGGTTAATGAGCTCCTCTCACAAGATAATTACGGAATTGTGGTAACGGATGTGCGTATGAAAAGAACAGATCTCCCGAAGGAAAATGAACAGTCGGTGTTCACTCGGATGATCTCAGAACGTGAATCAAAGGCACAGGAGTATTTATCAATTGGGGATGCACAGAAAAATATTATTATTGCGGATACGGATCGCCAGGTGAAAGAAACACTAGCGAAGGCGCAAGCAGATGCCGAAACGATTCGTGCGGAAGGAGAAGCTCAAGCAGCAAGGGTATATAATGAGGCGTTCTCCAAAGACCTGAGCTTTTACCAATTATTTAGAACATTAGAATCGTATAAAAAGACGATTAACGGAGAAACCGTGATTGTTCTGCCATCAGATTCACCTTATGCCCGTTTGCTTATGGGATATACGGAGTAAATATGAAGCCGGCGTTTTCCTTTCCTATCATGGTCATGGTAGAATAAAGAAGGAAAACACTGGCTTTTTTACATATGACATGAGACAAGCTTTAAGTAGAAAGGGAGGCTTCCTTTGAATAAGAAACTCGTATTAATTGACGGAAATAGCATTGCCTACCGGGCATTTTTTGCTCTGCCGTTGCTAAACAATGATAAAGGAATTCATACAAATGCTGTTTATGGATTTACAATGATGCTCTTGAGGATATTGGAGGATGAAAAGCCATCACATATAATGGTTGCGTTTGATGCTGGGAAAACAACCTTCCGTCATAAAACATTTAGTGAGTATAAGGGAGGACGTCAAAAAACGCCGCCTGAGTTATCCGAACAATTTCCTTTTATTCGAGAAGTATTGGACGCATACCGAATCAAAAGGTACGAACTTGAAAACTATGAAGCGGATGATATCATTGGTACGTTATCGAAGAAGGCCGAGGAAGATGGCTATGAAGTGAAGGTCATTTCAGGAGATAAAGATTTAACGCAGTTGAGTTCTGAAAAAACAACTGTTGCCATCACAAAAAAAGGGATCACAGAAATTGAGGAATACACTCCAGAGCATATCAAAGAAAAATACGGTTTAACACCCAAGCAGATTATTGATATGAAAGGGTTAATGGGGGATACGTCAGACAATATTCCTGGGGTTCCTGGAGTTGGAGAGAAAACAGCTATCAAGTTGCTAACGGAGTTTGGGACGCTTGAAAAGCTACTCGAGTCGATTGACCAAGTGAGTGGAAAGAAACTAAAAGAGAAGCTAGAGGAATTTAAAGACCAAGCAATCATGAGTAAAGAGCTGGCAACCATTACGCTGGAAGCTCCAGTGACCGTACAACTCGATGAATTCGAATATGACGAATTTGACCGTGATAAGGTTGTTCAGTTATTTAAAGAACTAGGTTTTAACTCATTGCTTGATAAATTAGGAGACAATGAAGGTGCTTCAGTGGAAGAACCCTTGGAGAATGTGGAATACACGACGGTTAAAGAAGTAACGGAAGAACTTTTTGCAACGGAGAATGCCTTATACATTGAAGTATTAGATGATAATTATCATTATGCTGATCTTGTGGGTATATCACTAGTGAATGAAAAGGGGAACTTTTTCATTCCTACCAATGTAGCAATAGAATCATCCGTTTTTAAAGCTTGGGCTGAAAATGAAGCTTCTAAAAAAATTGTGTATGACGCGAAAAGGACAGAGGTATCACTAAGACACCACCATATCCATCTAAAAGGTATTGAATTTGACCTACTGTTAGCTGCTTATATTATGAATCCAGCAGAGTCTGTTGATGATATTTCAACGACTGCTAAACGTTATGGCTTTACGAGTATTAGTTCGGATGAGGCTTTTTACGGAAAAGGTGCTAAGAGAAAGATACCTGAACCGGAACAGCTTGGAGAGCATCTCGTTCGAAAAGGACTTGTGTTACAGGACCTTCGCGATAAGCTCGAACAAGAGTTAAAATCGAATGAACAATTTGAACTTTATTATGATTTGGAGCTTCCTTTGTCTTTGATTTTAGCGGATATGGAATCGTGTGGAATTAAGGTTGATATGGATCGACTTCATGCGATGGGAGAAGCAATTACTGAGCAATTAAGTACCATTGAAGCTCGTATCTATGATCTTGCGGGCGAAAGCTTTAATATTAATTCACCAAAGCAGTTAGGCGTGATTCTCTTTGAGAAATTAAAGCTTCCGGTAGCGAAAAAGACAAAAACGGGCTATTCGACATCTGCAGATGTACTGGAAAAGCTGGAAGAAGAACACGAAATTATTCGAGAAATATTAAATTACCGTCAGCTTGGTAAGCTTCAGTCCACTTATATTGAAGGTTTACTTAAAGTAATTAATCCTACAACAAATAAAGTTCATACAAGATTTAATCAGGCTTTAACTCAGACTGGAAGATTAAGCTCTACAGATCCGAATTTACAAAATATTCCCATAAGACTGGAAGAAGGTCGTAAAATTCGTCAAGCCTTTATCCCGTCAGAGGAAGGCTGGGTCATTTTTGCAGCAGATTACTCACAAATTGAATTACGTGTATTGGCACATATTGCAAATGATGAAAAGCTAATCGAAGCCTTTCAAGAGGGTCTGGACATTCATACAAAAACAGCGATGGATGTGTTTCATGTATCTAAGGAAGAAGTCACTTCCAACATGAGAAGACATGCAAAAGCGGTAAACTTTGGAATTGTTTACGGTATCAGTGATTATGGGTTGTCCCAAAGCTTAAACATTACCAGAAAAGAAGCAGGTAGCTTTATTGAAAGATATTTGCAAAGTTATCCAGGTGTAAAAGAATATATGGAAGAAATCGTAAAAGATGCAAAACAAAAGGGATTTGTGTCCACGCTATTGCATCGCCGAAGATATATCCCAGAAATAACAAGCAGGAACTTCAATCTGCGGAGCTTTGCGGAACGTACGGCGATGAATACACCGATTCAAGGAAGTGCAGCGGATATTATTAAAAAAGCGATGATCGATATGGCGGACAGGCTCAAAAAGGAAAATCTAAAATCACGATTGTTGCTATCTGTACACGATGAATTAATATTTGAAGCTCCAGAAGAAGAAATCGAGCGATTGAAGGAAATCGTCCCTGACGTAATGGAACATACAGTGGAGTTAAAGGTACCACTTAAGGTTGATTATTCCTACGGTCCGACTTGGTTTGACGCGAAATAAAGGCAGTAGGGAGGAAGAATATTGCCAGAACTTCCAGAGGTCGAAACGGTTCGACGAACACTTGAAATGCTTATTTTAGATAAAGAAATAAAAAAAGTAACAGTTCTTTGGCCAAAAATTATAAAACATCCTGAAATCGATCAGTTTTGCGATGCTTTAATTGGCGAGAGATTTATTCAGTTAGGGAGAAGAGGGAAATTTCTTATCTTATATACTGAAAAATTTGCGTTAATTTCTCATTTGCGAATGGAAGGTAGATATGCACATTTTGAGGCTGAGGAACCAGTTGCTCTCCATACACATGTGATTTTTACTTTTACCGACGGAACAGAGCTCCGCTACAAAGATGTACGTAAATTTGGAACGATGCACTTATTTGAAAAGGGAAAAGAGTTTGATCAGCCACCTTTATCGACTCTTGGACCTGAACCATTTGATCCGGATTTTACATCATCTTATTTGCAGAAAAGGTTATCCAAAACACAAAGATCAATCAAAACAGCCTTGCTTGACCAAACAGTGGTCGTTGGATTAGGCAATATTTACGTTGATGAAGCTCTATTTCGTTCGAGAATTCATCCCGAGAGAATTGCGAGCTCATTGAAGAAAAAAGAGTGGATCATTCTTTATGAGCAAATAAAGGAAACACTAGGTGAAGCGGTTGAAAAGGGTGGAAGTACGGTCCGATCTTACGTAAATTCTCAAGGACAAATGGGGATGTTTCAGCTTGAATTATTTGTTTACGGTCGGAAAGGTGAAAATTGTAAAGTATGTGGTACACCTCTAGAAAAAATTGTCGTCGGTGGGCGAGGAACCGTATTTTGTCCAAAATGTCAAAAAAAGAAGTAAGTTGAACCTTGGATGGGCTCCTATCATATACTATCCTAGCTTTTTGTTAGGAAGGAGTCTTTCCAATGGTACTATCTGTTCCATTATTACTACTTGCATTAGCAGTTAGCATTGACAGTTTTAGTGTAGGTTTCACTTACGGTCTAAGGAAAATGCGAATTCCTTTTAAGTCAATCGCGGTTATTTCTTTATGCTCTGCAGGAACACTCACTGTAGGGATGATCATTGGTCATTTCATTGAGTCTGTTTTATCACCTGATATTGCTGAGAGTATTGGGGGAATCATACTCATTTTATTAGGGGCTTGGATTCTCGCTCAATTTTTTCGGTCGGAGAAATCCGCCTCATCCATGCTTCCCCATCCAAAAACGATCATTGATTTTGAGATTAAATCTCTTGGGATTGTGATTCAAATATTACGAAAGCCGATGTCAGCAGACTTTGATCAATCGGGTACGATCAATGGGATTGAAGCTTATATGCTGGGTCTAGCCTTATCTTTAGATGCATTTGGTGCAGGAATCGGGGCGGCCATGCTAGACTTTTCTCCAAGCATATTAGGGACTGCTGTGGCATTAATGAGCTTTCTCTTTATTTATGCGGGGTTACAGCTTGGTAAACATTTTTCTGAGAATAGCTGGCTTCAGCGCTTCGCCTTTTTACCTGGGGTATTATTAATCATTATTGGAATATGGAAAATTTGAAAAAAGCCTCCTTTTGTGGAGGCTTTTACGTTAAACGGAGGGGTTGAATATGACTTTAGTCGTTGGATTAACGGGTGGTATTGCTAGTGGGAAAAGCACAGTGGCAAATATGTTTAAAGAAATGGGAATAGAGGTCATTGACGCTGATATAGAAGCAAGAAAGGCCGTTGAGATAGGCGAAGTAGCATACGAACAGATCGTTACATATTTTGGTGAAGATGTTCTGAATGATGATCATACGATTAATCGATCCCGATTAGGTGAAATCATTTTTAATGACAGTGCGAAGAGACAAAAGTTAAATGAAATTGTTCATCCGGATGTAAGAAGAAGGATGAATGAGAAGAAGGAAGCAGCTATTTCGCGAGGAGACCAAGTAGTTGTGTTGGATATTCCACTCTTATTTGAAAGTGGATTAAAGCATATGGTTGATGTAGTTCTGCTTGTTTATGTAGAGAAAGATGTACAGCTGCAGAGATTGATGGAAAGAAATCAGTTAACAAAGCAGGAAGCACTTGCTCGAATTCAATCTCAAATGCCGATTGAAGATAAACGGAAGCTTGCTGATAAAGTGATTAATAATAATGGGTCGATAGACAATACGAAAAAGCAACTGATAGAGCTTCTTGCGGATTGGAAAACCATCACAAATTAATGTGATGGTTTTTTTATTGAAAATAGGTTTTTATATCAACACAATTCGTAACTAATATGTTATACTAATTGTAAATTACGGAAATAAAGTATAACACTTTTCGAGAGGAGCCGTAACATGAAGGCTAGAGTAGCGATTAATGGGTTTGGAAGAATAGGAAGAATGGTTTTCAGAAAGGCAATATGTGATGAAACATTAGAAATAGTAGCCATTAATGCTAGTTATCCTGCGGAAACATTAGCACATTTAATAAAGTATGACACAAATCACGGAAAGTTTGATGGTGAGGTAGTAGCTGAAGATGATTCCTTATTGGTAAATGGAAAAAGGGTGAAGCTGATTAACCATCGTAATCCAGAGGAGCTTCCATGGCATTCACTTAATATTGATATTGTTATCGAGGCAACTGGGAAATTTAATGCGAGAGAGAAAGCGAGTCTCCACTTAGATGCTGGCGCAAAGAAGGTCATATTAACAGCACCTGGAAAAGGAGAAGATATTACCATCGTCATGGGTGTGAATGAGCACGAGTTAAATATTTATGAGCATGATATTATTTCAAATGCGTCTTGTACGACGAACTGTTTAGCTCCTGTTGTAAAAATACTTGAAGATAAGTTTGGCATCATTAATGGGTTAATGACAACCGTGCATGCCTATACAAATGATCAAAAAAACATTGATAATCCGCATAAAGATCTTCGAAGAGCGAGAGCTTGTGGTCAATCGATCATTCCGACAAGCACGGGTGCGGCTAAAGCTCTTTCACTAGTGCTCCCTAATATGAAAGGCAAGCTGCATGGAATGTCATTAAGGGTTCCTACAACCAATGTCTCATTAGTTGATTTAGTAGTTGATTTAAAGCGAGAAGTAACAATAGATGAGGTAAATGATGTATTCGAAACAGCCTCCATGGATGAACTTAAAGGAATACTTGCGATTACAGAAGAGCCACTAGTATCAGTTGATTTTAATACCAATGAACACTCTGCGATTGTCGATGGGTTGTCTACAATGGTTATAGGTGCGAATAAGGTAAAGGTACTCGCATGGTACGACAATGAGTGGGGCTATTCTTGCCGTGTTGTTGATCTAACGAAGCATGTGGCTAATCAACTTTCTTTAGCTTCAGATAATATAAAACGAGTGAGCTCGTTGTAAGGAGACAGTCTTCTGGGAAAACTCTCAGAAGACTGATTTTTTGTGTGCATTTGAAGAAAGGAATTTCCTTTTTCCTCTTTTTTGTAAAGATTTTTTAAATACATTATTGCAAAAAAAAAACAAACAAAGTATACTAGTCATCGTGAACTTCTTGAAATTTGGAATCTATATCTACTTAAAGGGTTAGGACCTCTTTGGACTAACTTTCCCCCGTGGTAGTTATAACCCAAAAAAATAGGGAAATTCAGTTACTGTAGTAAAAATGGTTAAAGGGGGAAATTTGAATATGGAAACTATGGGTCGTCACGTTATTTCTGAGTTATGGGGTTGTGATTTTGAAAAGTTAAATGATATGGAGCAAATTGAGCAAATCTTTGCAGATGCAGCATTAAAATCAGGTGCTGAAATTCGTGAGGTTGCTT
Source organism: Robertmurraya beringensis (assembly GCF_042433785.1). Classification (NCBI taxonomy): domain Bacteria; kingdom Bacillati; phylum Bacillota; class Bacilli; order Caryophanales; family Bacillaceae; genus Robertmurraya; species Robertmurraya beringensis. The sequence goes on from NZ_JBHLUU010000015.1 coordinate 80,065, forward strand.
TTCATAAATTTGCACCACAAGGTGTGAGTGGAGTGGTAATCATCTCCGAGTCACATTTAACTATTCACAGCTTTCCTGAACATGGCTATGCTAGTATTGATGTGTATACTTGTGGAGACATGGATCCTAATATCGCTGCAGACTATATTGCAGAAGCATTAGGTGCTCAAACTCGTGAGAACATCGAAATTCCTCGTGGAATGGGTCCTGTTCAAGTTAAACAAGCAAAAGCGAAAGTACTATAATCGTAGCTTACTAAACTTATGAAATTCGAGAGGTGTATATTATACACCTCTTTTTAATTTCTCTTTTATTGAAACATTAACATTGCCAGTCCTTTTAGGTTAAAATATATGTACATACATCTTTCGGTTTGGAGGAATCATTATGTCATTTGTAAAACAGGTGTTTAGACAATTTAATAGGCAATGTGAAACAAAAGAGAATCATGTGGAGGAAGAGCTTAGAACGAGATATTATCGTGTAAATCTTCAATCCTTGTTTCAATCTGTAAAAGAAATCCTTGAGAATGATAAGCAAGCAAAAGTGGTAAGTGATTCAATTGACCACGGAGAAATTGCGGTTGAAATCAATCGTGGAAAGAAAATGTTTGCTATTATTACGATCATAACGGTAAAGCCATATGAGACGGCTGTAGATATCAATGTTTCAACCGAACAAACGGTTCTGTTGGGGGCATATCCAAGCTTAAAAGCTGAAATCAAACGTATTTATCAAGAATTAGATAAAAAGCATCCGTATATAGGTGTTGGAAAACACGCAGGAGAATAGAATTACTTGTACAACAATTGAAGTTTTAATAAGATAGTGTTAGATTCAGCAGAATCCATTCTGTTTCGGAGTTGATGTTATGAAATGTCCTGCATGTCAAAATAATCATACTCGTGTTCTCGATTCAAGACCTGTCGATGAAAATAGATCGATTCGCAGAAGAAGAGAGTGTGAGAAATGTTCTTTTCGTTTTACAACCTTTGAGAAGGTAGAAGAAATACCTTTGATTGTCGTAAAAAAGGAAGGAACTAGAGAAGAGTTTAGCCGTGATAAGATTCTACGTGGCCTGATTAAAGCATGTGAAAAAAGACCCGTTGCTTTGCCTGAATTAGAAAAAATCACATCCGATATCGAAAAAGAACTTCGCAGTCATGGAGTATCGGAAATAAAGAGTGAAGCAGTTGGAGAAATGGTTATGGATCGTTTAGCAAAATTAGATGAGGTTGCGTACGTAAGATTTGCCTCTGTATATAGACAATTTAAAGATATAAACGTCTTTATTGAAGAATTGAAGGAATTAATAAAAAAGGATTAGTAGGGAAGTTTGATGTTAAGAGAGGAAATGAAGCCTATGGCTCAGCATTGGCAGGAAATGCTACCTGTGGATCGCTATGAGGTAGCCTCAAATGGGTTGTTATTTGAGTATGATCGAAAGGTGCTGACTCTTTTATATCAGCCATTGATTGGTCCGATAGCATACAGTCTCTATATGACTCTTTGGTCGCAAATAGACGAGAACCGTTTATCTTCGGATGGTAGTTCACATCATGCTCTTATGAACGTGATGGACAGTAATTTAAAACAAATTTACGATGCCCGTCTTAAGTTAGAAGGAATTGGTCTTCTCTCCACGTATGTGCGAACAGAGGAAGGGCTTCGATCATTTGTATATGAAATTACACCTCCCTTAACACCTAGTCAGTTTTTTCTAGACGGTATGCTTAACGTGTATTTGTATCGAAAAGTAGGTAAAAATCAATTTTTAAAACTTAAAAGGTTTTTTAGTGACGAGCATTTCTTGGAAAAAGAAAATGGGTACGAGAATGTTACAAGATCGTTTCAAGAAGTATTTGATTCTGCTGTTCCGGGTAACCCTTCGTCACATCTGGTAGATGACCTAAAACTTGAAGAGCAACGTGTGTACTTCGATCGAGTGAATCCTGAGACAATTAAGGTTGATGAAGCACATTTTGATTTTGACCTGCTATTTGCAGGGCTTTCAGAAAATCTTGTTCCTAAACGTGCAATCAATAAAAAGGTTCGAGAAGCCATTGCGAAACTCTCCTTCCTCTATGGGATTGACCCGATCCAAATGAAAAATATTGTGATTAGTGCAGTTGATGAATCAAGTGAGATACAGATTGATGAACTTAGAAAATCTGCAAGAGATTGGTATCAGCTTAACTTTTCTGACCAACTCCCGTTATTAATAGATAAAATACAACCACTTCCACATGTTACAACAACGGTGGAGCCTAAAACTCAAGAAGAGAAATTGGTTCAATACCTGGAGAAAACGTCTCCTCGACAATTGTTAATTGATATTTCTGGTGGGGGAGAACCATCGAAAAGTGATTTGCAAATTATTGAAGATGTGATGTTTCAACAAAAGCTTCTTCCTGGTGTGGTGAACGTGCTTATACAGTACGTATTATTGAAAACAGATATGAAGTTGACGAAGGCTTATGTGGATAAGATTGCTTCTCATTGGGCGCGTAAAAGGGTCCAGACGGTGTCTGAGGCAATGGAACTTGCCAAAAAAGAACATCGTCAATACTTAGACTGGGCAGAGGGGAAGCAAACAGCAAATCAAACTCCAAAGACTAGTGCTAGAAAAAAGGCCATACGAACAGAAAGCTTACCGGATTGGTTTGATAAAGAGGCTGAGGAAAAACCTATTCAAACAGGCACAGAAAATAATGAACTCGAAGAGAAAAAGCGTGCGTTACAGGAAAGATTAAAAAAATATACAAAGTAGGAGGTGGTTAAATGGAACGAATTAATGATACTTTAAAAAAACTCTCTGCCAGCTCAAATTTTCAGGAACGGTATGAGCGTCAAAAGCGGCAAGTTATGCAGCACCCGGACATTCGAGAATTTATTATTAAGCATAGTGACATCCTTACGAGCCAAATGATTGAAAGAAATTTGTCCAAGCTTTATGAGTATTCGACTCAATGCACGGAATGTACCGAATGTCCGAGCCTTGAGGGCTGTAAAAATATTATGCAGGGGTATCAGCCTCAATTAGTTCTTGTCCGTGGGTCTATTGAGATTCATTACGACCGCTGTCCTAGAAAGGTAATGTCAGACGAGAGAAGAAAAAGTGAGAAGCTCATTCAGAGTATGTATATGCCTAAAGAGATTTTACACGCTCGCTTTGCGGACCTTGACATGTCAGGTGATTACTCAGGTAGAATTGAAGCAATCTCATTAGCAGAGGAGTTTGTAGAAAACTACAATTCAAGTGTAAAGCAAAAGGGACTTTATTTTTACGGTGAGTTCGGAGTTGGCAAGTCATATTTGCTTGGAGCAATTGCTAATGAACTCGCAAAAAAGAAGGTATCTTCTATGATTGTGTACTTCCCAGAGTTGATTAGGGAGTTAAAAGGATCAATTGGTGACTCGACACTCAATGATAAAATTGAAAAAGTGAAACGAGAACCAGTGCTTATGATTGATGATATTGGTGCTGAAACGGTATCAAGTTGGGCGAGAGATGAAGTGCTAGGAACGATTCTTCAATTCCGTATGCTTGAAAATCTGCCTACCTTCTTTACATCGAACTTTAACTTTAACGAGTTAGAGCATCATTTAACGTATAGTCAACGTGGAGAAGAAGAGAAGATGAAAGCAAGAAGACTTCTAGAGAGGATTAGATACCTAGCTCATCCAGTCCAAGTGGATGGTCCAAATAGAAGGAAATAGGAAATAAAAGAGCCAGTGGAAAAAGTCCGCTGGCTCTTATTCTATTTTGACCAAGTTCCCCATATACATGAAAGCAGAGACTGTGAAAAAGAACATGCAGTAGCATGGACATTTCAAACGTTGATTTCACCAAAAGGGGGGATTTGGTTGTTTGAGATCATTTTCCAAAATAAAGAGGATGCGAAAAGATTTCACCAATTGCTAAAGAATCACGCACAATCCTCACACCATTTGAATCATGAGACTCTTCTTATAGAAGATAAACATATAGTAAAATGCGATGGAAAACTGGAAGAAGTGGTTGTGAAAAAAGCATTTGGACAATTTATTCAGGAAATTAAATTAGTGGATTGGTCTCGAGAAATCTTAAAGAATCATTTTTGTTATGATGACGAACATGAACAGGAACAGATATTAGATATTATTACTGCAATTGTTGACGGAAACAGAAGAGAACTCTTATCGTTTGTCGATGTGAACACACTAAATAACTTGGTAGAATCAGCTATTAATGAATTATTCTCACAGCGCTTGTCTTTTTCGTTCGACTCTTTCCAGCGCTTTCGACTGCGTTCCATTACGACTCTTATAGAGAGTGTGGTGGAGGTTGCGATTGATGAGTATAAACTTGAGCAGGAATACCAAATCTTTGTTCATACACTCAGAGAGTTTTTAGCAGAACGGAGTTCAATCAAGAAGGTCATTCATTTAATTGTGTCTGATACGATCACCTTTTTTGATGAACAATTCTTTGAACTAAAAAGAAAAGAAATTTTGCAGCTAATTGATCGAAAACTACTTTCTAATCACCCAGTCTACATTGATAGTGTCACCATTGCACCGTTGCTTTCGATGGCTCCCCAAAGGATTTATTTGTACACTGACGAACCGGAGCAACCTTTGGTTCGAACGATTTGTAATCTTTTTGAGGAAAGAGTAGTGGTGGCAGCCATGAACTTATTTCATGATCGAAAAAGGAAATTCGCCTTTGCGGCTGATGAGAATTTCTAGATAGATACTTGCTTTTCCCTCATGAACAAACTATAATACGTACATAATAAGGTACAACTTCATGATATAAATGTTACGATGAGGACATGAGCGTTTTATTTACGGTTATCAGAGAGGGAAGGCATTGGCTGGAAACTTCCTAACACGAATGAACAGCTTACCACCTCTAAACATCAGCCTTGAACAATTGATTAAGTATGGGCTGACGGCTAAAGTCCGTTATCTATTTATCTAAAGTCACTTTTGATGATTGATTAAAGTGAAAATTAGGGTGGAACCACGTGTTGTTTATAAACTCGTCCCTTTCCGAGGGACGAGTTTTTTTATTTTTATTTTATATTTAGGAGGAAAATGGTTATGTCAAATGTTGTAAAGTTAACGTTCCCAGACGGTGCAGTAAAGGAGTTTCCGCTTGGAACAACAACAGAAGATGTTGCTGCCTCCATTAGCCCAGGGCTTAAAAAGAAGGCATTGGCTGGAAAAGTAGATGGCCAGTTGTATGATCTTAAACGTCCGATTGAGCAAGATGGAGCAATTGAAATTGTCACTCAGGATAGTGCGGATGCACTTGAAATCCTTAGACATAGTAGTGCCCACTTAATGGCACAAGCGATTAAGCGTCTATACAAAAACGTAAAGCTTGGTGTGGGTCCAGTTATTGAAGGTGGATTTTACTACGATGTAGATATTGAGGAATCATTAACACCAGAAGATCTGCCTTTAATTGAAAAAGAAATGAAAAAAATTATTAACGAAAACATTGAGATTGTTCGAAAAGAAGTTAGTCGTGAGGAGGCTGTTCAGCTGTTCAAGGAGATTGGCGATGAATACAAGCTTGAGCTGATTGAAGCCATTCCTGCAGGAGAAACAGTAACTATTTATGAACAAGGGGATTTCTTCGACTTATGTCGTGGAGTTCATGTTCCATCGACAGGGAAATTGAAGGAATTAAAACTTCTGAGTATTGCGGGTGCTTATTGGAGAGGCGATAGCGATAATAAAATGCTTCAACGTATATACGGAACAGCTTTCTTCAAGAAAGAAGACTTGGCTGAACATCTTCGTCTACTGGAAGAAGCAAAAGAGCGTGATCATAGAAAAATAGGAAAAGAATTAAATTTATTTATGAACTCGCAAAAAGTGGGACAAGGTCTGCCAATGTGGTTACCAAAGGGTGCGACCATTCGTCGTATTATCGAGAGATATATCGTGGATAAGGAGTCACGACTTGGTTACGATCACGTGTACACACCTGTGATGGGAAGTGTTGATTTATATAAAACATCAGGGCACTGGGATCACTATCAAGAAGACATGTTCCCAGTTATGGAAATGGATAATGAGCAGCTTGTTCTACGTCCTATGAACTGTCCGCATCATATGATGATCTATAAGCACGGTATTCATAGTTATCGTGAGCTTCCAATTCGTATTGCTGAGCTTGGAACGATGCACCGCTATGAAATGTCTGGCGCACTTTCTGGACTTCAACGTGTACGTGGAATGACGTTAAACGATGCGCATATTTTTGTTCGTCCAGATCAAATCAAGGATGAATTCAAGCGAGTGGTAGGATTGGTATTAGAAGTGTACAAAGATTTTAATATCAATGATTACTCCTTCCGCCTGTCTTACCGTGATCCTGAAGATAAAGAAAAATATTTTGATGATGATCAAATGTGGGAAAAAGCTCAAAGCATGTTAAAAGAAGCGATGGATGACCTCGGGCTAAATTATTTTGAAGCAGAGGGTGAAGCGGCTTTTTATGGTCCAAAGCTTGATGTTCAAGTGAAGACAGCTCTTGGGAAGGAAGAAACCCTATCTACTGTCCAGTTAGACTTCTTGTTGCCAGAACGCTTTGATTTAAGTTATGTGGGTGAGGATGGGAAACAACACCGTCCTGTTGTTATTCACCGTGGGGTCGTTTCAACAATGGAACGATTTGTCGCGTTCTTGATTGAAGAATACAAAGGAGCTTTCCCTACTTGGTTAGCACCTGTACAGGTTCAAGTGATTCCTGTTTCTCCTGACGTTCATTTTGACTATGCAAAGCAAGTGCAAGAACTTCTACAGGCAGAAGGTATTCGCGTCGAAATTGATGATCGTAATGAGAAGATCGGTTACAAGATTCGTGAAGCACAAATGCAAAAAACTCCTTATATGCTAGTCGTTGGTGACAATGAAGTAGCTGAAAAGGCAGTGAATGTACGTAAATATGGGGAGCAAAAATCAGAGGTTGTTTCCTTTGAAACGTTTGTTGAAAACTTAAAAATGGAAGTAAAGCGCTAATGTTTTTCACAGAAGAGGATGTCTAATCATCCTCTTTATGTTTATTTTTTGAAAAGGTATTGCCACAAACGTATATTTTTGATACAATTCATTTCGTTGTGATAATAAGTGTTTCGTTGACATGAATTATTTATTGTGGTATAGTTGCTAAGGTAAATTGAATACGAGTTTGAGATAAAGAAGAAGCACCCGCTTCTCACCTGATTGACGCCAAAGCGCAGTTGGCAGGTTTTACGAAAAGGCTTATTACCGTATGGGTATCGTAAAGTGTGGGTGCATTCATCCGCACTTTTTTTATTTTTCTTATGAAAATGAAATCTTCTTAACCCAAACGTTGTATTCGCATTAAACCTTGGAGGTGTCCAGCTATTAGCAAAGACATGTTGTTGAACGAGGGTATTCGTGCCCGCGAAGTACGTCTAATTGATCAAAATGGCGAACAACTAGGCATTAAATCAAAAATCGAAGCACTTGAGATTGCTACGCGTGTAAATCTTGACGTTGTTCTTGTTGCACCAAACGCGAAACCACCAGTAGCACGTATTATGGACTACGGTAAGTTTAAGTTTGAGCAGCAGAAGAAAGAAAAAGAAGCACGTAAAAATCAAAAAATCATAACCACTAAAGAAGTTCGACTTAGCCCAACCATTGATGAGCATGACTTTAATACAAAGTTACGTAATGCGATTAAATTCTTGGAAAAAGGCGATAAAGTAAAAGCATCGATTCGATTTAAAGGTCGTGCAATTACACATAAAGAGATCGGACAACGTGTTTTAGTCCGCTTTGCAGAAGCTTGTAAAGAAGTAGCAACAGTGGAATCTCATCCGAAAATGGATGGCAGAAGCATGTTTATGACATTAGCACCTAAAAACGACAAGTAATGAGGAGGAATCCCTAATGCCAAAAATGAAAACTCACCGCGGCGCAGCAAAGCGTTTCAAGAGAACAGGATCTGGTAAACTGAAGCGTTCACACGCATACAGAAGCCATTTATTCGCTAACAAATCTACAAAAGCAAAGCGTAAGCTTCGCAAAGGAACTCTAGTTTCTTCAGGCGATTACAAGCGCATTCGTAACTTACTAGTAAATCTTAAGTAATTGCAAATTAGGAGGGAAAACATATGCCACGTGTTAAAGGCGGTACAGTAACTCGCAGACGTCGTAAAAAAGTTATTAAATTAGCAAAAGGTTATTATGGTTCAAAACATACATTATACAAAGTAGCTAACCAACAGGTTATGAAATCTCTAATGTATGCATTCCGTGATCGTCGCCAAAAGAAGCGTGACTTCCGTAAGCTTTGGATCACTCGTATCAATGCAGCAGCTCGTATGAACGGTCTTTCTTATAGCCGTTTAATGCACGGTTTAAGCGTTGCAGGTATCGAAGTAAACCGTAAAATGCTTGCTGAACTTGCAGTAAGCGACGAAAAAGCATTTGCTCAATTAGCTGATGCTGCTAAGCAAAGCCTAGCAAAATAATTGACTTATTAGTCAATAGAAGCCATTCTCTTACAAGAGGGTGGCTTTTTTAAGTCCTTCAAGGAGGTATGGTATGTTTACATATATTTGGATTTATTTATTGGTGATAAATATCGTTAGTTGTACGTTGATGTATGCAGATAAACAGAAGGCTAAGAAAAATGAATTTCGAATTAAAGAGGCGACACTGTGGCAATTTGCCTTTTTTGGAGGAGCCTTAGGCGCATTTATTGGAATGAGGTCCTTTCGTCATAAAACGAAGCATCCTAACTTTAAATGGGGATTGCCTTTTTTGACTGTTCTTCAAATCGGTCTATTGCTTTACTATGTATGGAATTAAGGGAATAGTTGTCATAGAAATGGTCCTGCCTCGATAAGCTGTAATAGACATCAAGAAACTGCTTAAGGGGTGGTCATATGGATGAGGAGTTAGCATTACTGCTTGTCATGTTTCAGGCTGGTGGAGTTTTCACCCCGATAATATTCGTCTTGTTCCATTCGTTACGTCAGTTTTTATTTATTCCAGTAGTCATTATCTGTATTGCAGGTGGAATTCTTTTTGGCACAGTGGCAGGTACGGTATACTCGCTGATTGGGTTAATGATTAGCAGTCTACTGTTTTTTGCTCTCGTGTCTAAGTTTCCGCGAACACAAGAAAAATTGTCTTCGATTCGGAAAAAGTGGTTTGGAGAGTATCGTAATTTAACAGTTAGTCAGATTTCAATTTTACGCCTAGTTCCTTTTGTACACTATCAGCTATTAAATTTTTGTTTAATGGAAAGACACCGTGCTTTTAAAGAGTATTCAAAGGCAGCCTTTATTACGAATCTTCCATTAGCTTTCTTTTACACGGTCTTTGGTCAATTTATTAGTCAATTTACACCGACGATGATTGTTATTATATTGTTTTCTTTATCGATTCTTGTGTATGTTCTAAGAGAGAAGATGACGATTATTAAGTGGAGAGATTTTTTTAAGGAAACAAAGCTAGAGAAGCAGGGATAAAAAAACGTTCAAGGGAAAACCCTTGAACGTTTATTTTTTCATAAATTCATGAATGGGACTTTTCCAGTCAATTTTTGCATTCGGATAAAAAACAGCTACTTCCATCTCGATATTACGGAAATCTTCCTTTGACAAACCATTTAGCGCAGAGGTATTATGTGGCCAAATGAATATCGAAACAACCTCGAAGGTGTGATCGGTTGTACCTAAGTATTTTTCGCCTTCGAAAATAACGCCTTTATAGGTTAAAAGGAAATTCTTACGAACATTTTTTATATCATCGAGTAAAAAGAATTGCTTTTGCTCGTGAGCTAGCTCCAATTTACGCTTTGGGTTTAACACAAATTTGAAGGCGCTGTATATTAAAAATAAGATAAATGCTATTAGAAGCATGCGTAGTAGCCACATCATACTTAAGCCCTCCACTCTTCATTTTTCTTTATATACGTCTTTATTTGAAAAAGGTTTCATTAAATATTGCTTTTAAGTGAATTTTTTTCTTAATTTCATTATGATTAAAGTAATATAAATAGAAAAGAGTGAAATGATGGATTTACGAGAGTTATTTGAAATGCAAAAAGGTTTGGATATACATATCGCAGAAAAACACCAATTACAAACAGATAGTCTTATAAGTAGAAAGGTTCTAGCTTTGTTGGTTGAACTTGGTGAACTAGCAAATGAGACGCGTTGTTTTAAGTTTTGGAGTGTAAAAGGTGCTTCTCCGAAAGAAGTCATTTTAGAGGAATTTGTAGATGGAGTTCATTTTATTTTATCAATTGGTCTTGATTGTGGATTAGAGCGTGATGTACAGGTAGAAGAATTGGTAATAGAAGAGGAAAATGTGACAAATCAGTTTTTATCTATGTATGAAACGGTTCATCGCTTTTCTGCAGAAAGGAGTATGGATACGTATCGTAGCATGCTAGAAAGTTATTTTATTTTAGGCAAGATGCTAGGGTTTACATCAGATGAAATAAAAGAAGCATATATCTCTAAAAATGAAGTAAATTATAAAAGGCAGAAGGAAGGGTACTAACGTATACTTTGTGCAATTAAGTTGTACCTAGTATACTATAAACAGAATACATATTAAGGGAGTCGAAATAAATGACAAAACTTGATGATACTTTAGCGATGCTCAAGGAATTAACAGATGCAAAGGGGATTCCAGGGAATGAGCGTGAGCCAAGAGAAGTGATGAACAAACATATTGCTCCGTATGCGGATGAAGTAACAACTGATGGACTTGGCAGCTTAATTGCGAAAAAAGTGGGAGATGCGAACGGTCCCAAGGTAATGGTTGCGGGTCACTTGGATGAAGTAGGATTTATGATCACGCAAATTGATGATAAAGGGTTCCTACGCTTCCAAACGGTTGGTGGCTGGTGGTCACAGGTTATGTTAGCACAGCGAGTGACGATTGTTACCAGAAAGGGAGATGTGACAGGAGTTATCGGGTCAAAACCACCACATATCTTGTCTCCTGAAGCTAGAAAAAAACCAGTAGAAATTAAAGATATGTTTATTGATATTGGTGCATCAAGTCGTGAGGAAGCAACAGAGTGGGGAGTCCGTCCTGGTGACATGGTCGTTCCATACTTTGAGTTTACTGTGATGAACAATGAAAAGCTTTTATTAGCAAAAGCTTGGGATAATCGGATTGGGTGTGCGATTGCAATTGATGTCTTAAAACAATTAAAGAATGAAGAGCATCCAAATATTGTATACGGAGTTGGAAGTGTACAAGAAGAGGTAGGCTTACGTGGAGCACGTACTTCAGCTGCAGCAATAGAGCCTGATATTGGGTTTGGAGTAGATGTTGGAATTGCTGGTGACACTCCTGGTGTGTCGGAGAAGGAAGCGCAAAGTAAAATGGGCAAAGGACCTCAAATCATTTTGTATGACGCAAGTATGGTGTCTCACAAAGGATTAAGAGATTTAGTAACGGATACAGCGGATGAACTTGGAATTCCATATCAATTCGATGCAATCGCTGGAGGTGGCACGGATGCGGGTTCCATCCATATATCTCATAAAGGAGTCCCTTCATTAGCCATTACGATTGCAACTCGCTACATCCATTCACATGCAGCAATGCTGCACCGTGATGACTACGAAAACGCAGTTAAGCTAATCGTTGAAGTCATCAAACGTCTAGACCGTGAAACAGTAGACCGTATTACTCTCGAATAGAGACCAAACAAAGACAGCATGCCAAGGCATGCTGTCTTTGTTTGGCTAATCGGGCACAAGTGTCCACCTCAGGCGGACAAAACCACCCCAACTGTCCACGGGTGGTGTCTGTCACCTTCCGTGGACAAACCAAAGAATTTGTCCACGAGCGGTGACAGACACCCTATTTTAGGCCGGTTTCTAGGGTTTGGAGCATTTCGTTTTTTTCTTGGTCGGATGCATTTTTCCAGATGACTTCAAAAAGTACTCCTAAACCTGGAAGCATTTTTTCTTCGCCGTTTTGAATGGCGTCTACGATCGTGTCTCGTAGCTCGTCTTGTGTATTTCCTGATACATTATGAATAACTGCATTTCTTAAGTTAAGATTCATTTTTTACCCACTCCTTCTTCATTTTCTTTAATATGTTTTCTATTTTTGTTATTATTATGTACTTAAGTTACGCTATAATTAGAAAACCCGAGAAAAAAGGAAAGAAGGGGTTTTACCTTGAAGCATATTCACTCGAGTAGTAACCCAAAGGTGAAGCAATGGAAGAAACTATTAACGAAAAAGGAAAGAGATAAAACAGGCCTATTTTTAGTCGAAGGGTTCCATCTAGTGGAGGAAGCGCTAAAAGCAGGTCGATTAGAAGAAATCATTGTACAAGAAGATATTGAACTCCCTTCAAGTTTTGATTACGGGGCAACTTCAATTACCACTGTACCTGCAGATATTATTAAGCTATTGGCTGAAACAGATACACCACAAGGCATTTTTGCAGTATGTCATCAAGAAAAGTCATCCCGTACAGAAGGAACATCTTATCTTTTAATTGATGCTGTCCAAGACCCTGGAAATTTAGGAACAATGATTCGTACGGCAGATGCTGCCGGTGTGGACGTTGTGGTGATTGGAAATGGAAGTGTGGATATGTATAATTCCAAGGTGCTTAGGTCTGCCCAAGGAAGCCATTTTCATCTTCCAGTTATTAAAGGTGATATCTCTGCTTGGACAAGCGATCTTCTTGACCGAGGAATCCCTGTTTATGGGACAGCATTGGAGAATGCCGAACCGTTCCATCAAATACAATCACCTGGATCCTATGCCTTAATCGTCGGAAATGAAGGGAACGGGGTAAGTAAAGAGCTATTAAGTAAAACGACAGCTAATCTTTTTATTCCGATTCATGGAAAAAGTGAGTCATTAAATGTTGCAGTAGCAGCAGGAATTTTGTTATATTACTTACGTGGATAAAATAGGCACATAGCCTCCCGAAAATGGGTTTGAAATAAGTAAGAAAGTATACTATAATAACAGCAAAAATTACATACTAAAAAACGATGACGGAGAAAAGTAGTTTGCTACCATCTATGTTAGGGAGAAAATGCCTTAGACTGAAAGCATTTTTATAGAAAAAGTAAACGAAGTTCACCTCCCGAGTTGGCATCGGGACCATTTCTTTAAGAAGTGTAAAGATGCACCGGTTTAAAGCCGTTATCAACAATGAAGTGAATGTAGGAGAAAGAATGTCTACATTAATTAAGGGTGGTACCGCGAATAATGAAACCTCGTCCCTTTTCAGGGATGAGGTTTTTTATTTTGTCTAAAAATCATAAGGAGGAAAGAACATGGAGCAACGCTTAGTAGAGCTTCAGCAAGAAGCGCTTGAAGGAATAAAGAAAGCGACTGATTTAAAAGAATTAAATGATATTCGTGTATCTTATCTAGGGAAAAAAGGTCCCATTACTGAGGTATTAAAAGGGATGGGGAAGCTAAGTGCTGAGGAACGTCCTAAAATGGGGGCATTGGCGAACGAGGTAAGAGACGTTATTGCAAAAGCAATTGAAGAAAAACAAGCAGTTATGGAAGAAGAAGAGGTGACTAAAAAGCTTGCCTCCGAAACCATTGATGTAACACTTCCAGGAAGACCGGTAAAAACAGGAAACCATCACCCACTAACAAGAATCATTGAAGAAATCGAAGACCTCTTTATTGGTATGGGCTACACGATTGCAGAAGGTCCTGAAGTAGAAAGTGATTACTATAACTTTGAGGCTTTAAATTTACCAAAAGGTCATCCAGCTCGTGATATGCAAGATTCCTTTTATATTACGGAAGAAATCCTTCTTCGTACACACACATCGCCAATGCAAGCAAGAACGATGGAAAAGAAAGAAGGAAAGGGACCTATTAAAATTATCTGCCCAGGAAAAGTTTATCGCCGTGATAATGACGACGCAACGCATTCCCATCAATTCATGCAGATCGAGGGTCTTGTGGTAGGAGAAAACATCCAAATGAGTGACCTGAAAGGGACACTAGATGTATTTGCGAAAAAAATCTTTGGTGAAGACCGTGAGATTCGCTTACGTCCTAGCTTCTTCCCATTCACAGAACCTTCTGTTGAGATGGATATCTCTTGCAAAATTTGTAACGGAAAAGGATGTAGCGTTTGTAAAGGAACGGGTTGGATTGAAATTCTTGGAGCTGGAATGGTGCATCCAAACGTACTTGAAATGGCTGGCTATGATTCAAAAAAATATACTGGCTTTGCATTCGGGATGGGGCCTGAGAGAATTGCCATGCTGAAATACGGCGTGGATGATATTCGTCATTACTATACAAACGATGTACGTTTCTTAAAGCAATTTTCGATACACGAATAGGAGGATAACAAGAATGTTTGTTTCTTATAAATGGCTTCAAGAATACGTGGACCTTTCTGGTGTCACAGCTTCTGAACTAGCCGATAAAATTACAAAAAGTGGGATAGAAGTGGAAGGCGTTGAGATTCTTAATGAAGGAATGAAAGGACTCGTCGTCGGTCATGTGTTAGAACGTGAACAACATCCAAATGCCGATAAGCTAAACAAATGTTTAGTAGATGTTGGAGAAGGAGAGCCCGTTCAAATCATCTGTGGCGCTCCGAATGTAGATAAAGGGCAACATGTGATTGTGGCAAAGGTGGGAGCGGTTCTCCCAGGAAACTTCAAGATTAAAAAAGCAAAGCTTCGCGGCGAAGAGTCAAATGGAATGATCTGTTCCTTGCAGGAGCTAGGGGTAGAAAGCAAGCTTGTTGCCAAGGAATTCTCTGAAGGGATATTCGTATTCCCGAATGAGGCAACAGTTGGGGACGATGCACTTGAACTGTTAAATCGTGATGATCAAATTTTAGAGCTAGGTTTAACTCCAAACCGAGCGGATTGCCTAAGCATGCTAGGTGTAGCATATGAGGTTGCGGCTATTCTAGGAAAAGAAGTAAAGCTTCCAAAGCCTGAGGTTTCATCCATTAGCGAAAAGGCTAGCGAATATATCTCTGTTACTGTGGATGCTCCAGAAGATAATCCACTTTACGTTGCAAAAGTGATTAAAAATGTAAAGGTTGGACCTTCTCCATTATGGATGCAAACGCGTCTGATGGCTGCAGGAGTACGTCCTCATAATAATGTTGTCGATATAACGAATTACATTTTAATGGAATACGGTCAACCGCTACATGCCTTTGACTATGATCGTCTTGGTTCAAAAGAGATCGTTGTACGCCGTGCGCATCAAGGGGAAACGATTACTACGCTTGATGATGCCAAACGTACATTAACAACAGACCATCTGGTAATTACAAACGGAAATGAGCCGGTTGCATTAGCAGGAGTTATGGGTGGAGCAAACTCTGAGGTAGAAACAACAACGACAACCGTATTATTAGAGTCTGCATATTTTGTAGGAGCACCCATTCGTAAAGCTTCAAAGGATCATGGATTGCGCAGTGAAGCAAGTGCACGCTATGAAAAAGGCGTGGATCCGAATCGTGTTAGAGCAGCAGCAGAACGAGCGGCTGAGCTATTAGCACTGTATGCAAACGGAGAAGTATTAGAAGGATCTGTTGAGGCAGATGCGCTTAAGGTGGAGCCTGCGGTTGTTTCGATTACATTAGATAAAATCAATGGTGTCCTTGGTACCGAAATATCCATGGATGAGGTGAAAAATATTTTTGCCCGTCTACAATTTACTACGAAGGTGGAAGGAAACGAAATTACAGTAACCGTACCTACTCGTCGTGGTGATATTACGATTGAGGAAGATTTAGTTGAAGAAGTTGGAAGAATTTACGGCTACGACTATATCCCTAAAACTCTTCCAAAGGGTGCTTCTACGCCAGGGAATTTAAGTGATTACCAGAAAAAACGTAGAATTGTCCGTCGCTACTTAGAAAGTGCTGGATTATTTCAAGCAGTCACTTATTCTTTGACGAATGAAGGAAAAGCCTCTCAATTTGCATTAGATAAGCGTGAACCTGTTAAACTTGCGATGCCGATGAGTGAAGACCGTAGTGTATTACGTCTGAGCATTTTGCCACAGTTACTAGAGGTCGTAAAATACAATTCTGCTCGTCAAAATGATAGCATTGCATTATATGAAACAGGGGCCGTGTTCTTATCGACTGAACAAGATAAGCTTCCAGAGGAGAAGGAACATTTGGCAGCAGCAATTACTGGCTTATGGTATCAGCACCCATGGCAAGGGGAAAAGAAAGCTGTTGATTACTATGTTCTTAAAGGTGTGCTAGAAGGGTTACTTGCTCGCTTAGGGTTGACAGGTAGAGTGGAGTTCCGTCAAGCAACCGTGGAAGGAATGCATCCAGGAAGAACCGCTGATCTTCTTTTAGATAAGGAGAGAATTGGTTTTGTCGGACAAATCCATCCGAACGTTCAAAAAGAACTAGATTTGAAAGATACGTATGTATTTGAACTATCTTTAAAGGCTTTACTAGAGGCAGAAATTGCTCCGTTACAATACGAATCAATTCCTCGTTACCCATCTATTACGCGTGATATCGCATTGGTTGTTAACAAGGAAGTGGTTGCTGGTCAGCTTTCTGACATTATTGCAAAAGCTGGTGGCAGCTTACTGAAGGAAGTTTCTGTGTTTGATCTATATGAAGGAGATCGCATGGAAGAAGGTAAGAAATCCATTGCGTTTTCATTAAGATATTTTGATCCAGAAAAAACACTAACTGACGAAGAAGTAACAAAGGCTCACGAAAAGGTACTAGATGCTTTGAAGGATCAGGCTGGAGCAGTTTTAAGAGGATAAAATAGAAAAGGAGCATCCAATGGAATGCTCCTTTTTTTATTGTTTTTTCGTAATCAGTTTCCATGCTTTTTCTGTATTAGCAAAATGTAGTTTAACAAAATGTGGAAGGCTTTCTTTTCCCTTTGCTTTAATCAATTTAGCTGCGGCTACGTCTACTTGGGCACCTGCTCCTTTTGGAATGACAAATCCAGCCTCCTTTGAAAGATTTTCAAAGTGCTGAACAAATGCATAACGAGCTAGAATGGATGCGGCTGCAACAGCTAAGTGAACACTTTCTCCTTTTGTTGAGAAAAAAACATTTTCACGGTGAATGACTTTTTGCCCCTTAAGATACTGATAATACACATCTTCTTTTGCAAACTGATCGATTAAGATGGCATCAGGCTTTTCTGGTGCAATTTTATTCAGTACATGTCCAATGGCTTGGTTATGCAACAGCGCTTTTAACTTTCCTTGTGACATTCCAGACTGCTGAAGCTGATTGTATTTTTCATTATGTAAAGTTAATAGGCTATAAGGAATCACATGCTTAATTTCCTTTGCAATCGCTGAAATTTGCTCATCCTTTAGACCTTTTGAATCCTTTACGCCCAGCTCTCTTAATAGGGGAATATGCTGTTTATTAACATACGTTGCAACGACGGTAATGGGCCCAAAGTAATCGCCAGTACCAACCTCGTCTGATCCAACAACAGAAAGAGACTCAAAATGCTCAGGTAGATGACTTTTATTTGGTGAAGGTTTCGGAGTTTTTTTGTTTGGAGGTTGATCCGCAGCACCCCATTTCTTTGCTTCCATCTCACATGAAGGACCTTGAAAAAGCACTTTACCTGATTTATATGCGGTTATGGAGCAACCGGATAATTTTGCTGCAAAAACTCCACCGGGTGGGATTTTAGGTGAAATGCTTTGTTGATAGTATTCCTGCATCTTCTTTATTTGTTCCCCAGACTGTTTTAATACAACTTGACTCATTTTACACTCTCCAATAAAAATACATATTTTTCCTTGATTCGTCTGATTTAGACATTCTTAACTTCCCACTCAAATAATATTCATGTTATGATATAGTGTAGGATTCTTATGAATGGGGGCAATGCTGTGTCTGAAGCAGAAAAGAAGCGCACAACAGTTGAAATATACGGGCAACAGTATGTAATTGTAGGTAATGAAAGTGTTGAACATGTTCGATTGGTTGCCTCTTTGGTAAACAATAAAATGCGCGAAATCGGTCAGAAGAATCCCTCACTCGATAGTACAAAGCTTGCAGTTCTTACAGCAGTAAATGCTGTAAATGATTATCTGAAAATAAAGGATCATCTTGACCGCTTAGAAAGTGAACTAAAGAAGTAAAGGATTGAACGAATATGCTAAATATTGCCATTATCATTATATTATTAATAGGATTACTTGTTGGACTTCGTAGAGGGTTTATCCTTCAATTTATTCATCTTACTGGCTTCATTATCGCATTTATTGTTGCAAAGGTCTATTATTCCGAACTTGCTCCTAAATTAACCCTTTGGATTCCATATCCAAGCTTCGGTGATGCATCAAATTTACAAATCATCTTTTCAGAAGGAAATATGGAGGATGCATATTACCGTGGAATTGCTTTTGTAGCTATTTTCTTTGCAGTTAAGATTATTCTACAAATAATTGGAAGTATGCTAGATTTTGTTTCCAATCTACCAATTTTAAAGACTTTTAATCGTTGGGCTGGAGGTATACTTGGATTTTTAGAGGTCTATTTACTTCTGTTTATCATTTTATACATAGCAGCACTTCTACCAATTGAAGCCGTGCAATCTCCTTTAGCTAGTTCTTCTGTGGCAAAGGGGATAGTTGAAAATACCCCATTTTTATCTGATTTTGTGAAAGAGCTTTGGGGATAACTTATTATTACTTCTCTTTTTTAAGAGAAGTTTTATTTTGTTTTTTCTTAAAAACTTTTTGGATTCCAATACGTACATAATACATAGTAGGATTTCAAATATCTAAATGATTGGTGAAATAGAAGTGAATCATTCATAATGGGATTTAGTGAAAGTAGGTGGTTAGTGTGGCAATACAAAAAAAAGATGTGATACGTTTACTTGAGACGATCGCTACATATATGGAATTAAAAGGTGAGAATACATTTAAAGTGTCTGCTTTTAGAAAAGCAGCAAATAGCCTTGAAATAAATGAGCAGGATCTATCACAAATCGATGATTTTACCACCATTTCAGGCATTGGTAAAGGGACTGCTTCTGTTATTATAGAGTTTATTCAAGAGGGGCAATCCTCTGTTCTAAAAGAGCTACAGGAAGAAGTACCAAAGGGACTGATTCCCCTACTACAACTGCCTGGCCTTGGTGGGAAAAAGATTGCTAAGCTATACAAAGAGCTTTCAATAACGAATGTACAAGAGTTAAAGCAGGCGTGCGTGGACAAAAAGGTGAGAGAACTTACTGGTTTTGGTGGAAAGACAGAGGAGAAAATTCTTCAATCCATCAACGAATTTGGTTCCCAACCAGATCGACTACCTCTTGCATATATGCTACCAGTTGCACGGAAGATTGAGCTTGCTCTTTCTGAAATGGATGGAGTGGTTCGCTTTTCAAGAGCAGGTAGTATTAGAAGAATGAAGGAAACGATCAAGGATTTAGACTTCATTATCTCCACGGCTGATCCTCAATTGGTGAAGGAGAAGCTGCTCTCTATGGAGCATATCAAAGAAGTTGTCTCAAAAGGAGATACAAAGGTTTCCATTATCCTGGAATTAGAGTTTGACGTATCCATTGATTTTCGTCTTGTAAAGGACGAGGAATTTACTACGACATTACACCATTTCACTGGCTCAAAGGACCATAATGTAAGGATGCGTCAGTTAGCGAAGGAACGTGGTGAAAAAATAAGCGAATATGGTGTTGAACATATCGAATCCGGGGAAATTGTTACGTTTCATAGCGAAGAGGAGTTTTTTGCTCACTTTGGTTTGCCTTTTATTCCACCCGAAATGCGTGAGGATGGCACTGAAGTGGAACATTATACAGAAGAGCTTGAAATTATTGCTCTTGACCATATTCAAGGTGATCTGCATATGCACTCGACATGGAGTGATGGTTCGCATTCCATTGAGCAAATGGTAGAAGCTTGTCGAGCAAAAGGGTATAAATATATGGCGATTACGGACCACTCACAATATTTAAAGGTGGCCAATGGGCTAACGGTCGAGCGCTTACAGAAACAACGGCAAGAAATTGATGAACTGAATCGTAAATATGATGATATTACGATCTTAGCGGGTGTTGAAATGGATATTTTACCTGACGGCTCCCTCGACTATGAAGATGAGATTCTAGAACAAATGGATTTTGTTATTGCATCTATTCATTCCTCTTTTTCACAGCCGCAGGATAAGATTATGCAACGTCTTAAAACAGCTTTGAAAAATAAACATGTACATATGATTGCTCATCCGACAGGTAGAAAGATTGGCAAGCGTGAGGGGTATTCCGTAAATATCGAGCAATTGATTGAACTAGCAAAAGAGACAAATACTTGGTTAGAATTGAATGCGAACCCCAATCGGCTTGATCTTTCCTCAGAGCATGTACGTATGGCCCAAGAAGCGGGTGTCAAACTTGTAATTAATACAGATGCTCATATGGTTGAAACATTAGCTCATATGGACACGGGTATCTCTGCAGCGAAAAAAGGATGGGTTCAAAGGCAATCTGTGATCAACACTCTAGCTAAGGAAGAATTTCTTGAGCTATTAAAAAAGCGAAAAGAAGATAGAAGATAGACCTTATTTTGAAATAGGAGGCACACTCCATGCAAGAAAGAGTTTTAAAGGTATTGGAATTTACAAAAGTGAAAGAACAGTTAATTGAACATGCTTCTTCAAGCTTAGGAAAAGAAAAGGTAAGGGTACTGATTCCTTCAACTGATTTCGAAGAGGTGGTGCGTAGCCAGGAAGAAACCGATGAAGCGGCGAAGGTTCTTCGATTAAAAGGCAATGTTCCACTTACAGGGATTTATGATATCAGAATGCAAATAAGACGCTCCGCAATAGGTGGGGTGCTAAGTCCACTTGAACTTGTACAAATAGCTAGTACGATCCATGCGAGCAGAATGATGCGTCGCTTTATAGAAGATATGGTTGAACAAGGAATTGAGATTCCTATTTTAAATGAATATGCAAGTAACATCATTGTGCTCGCTGAACTAGAAGAGCCCATTCGAATGGCAATTGAGGAGAGTGGAGAAGTACTTGATACGGCTAGTGAAACCCTACGCTCTCTTAGAAGTCAGCTACGAACTAAAGAAGCAAGGGTTCGTGAAAGACTTGAATCAATGATTCGGTCTTCCAATGCGGCTAAAATGCTTTCAGACGCCATTATCACGATTCGAAATGACCGGTTTGTTATACCTGTTAAACAAGAATATCGTGGGCATTATGGAGGCATCATTCATGATCAAAGTTCCTCAGGTCAAACCCTGTTCATTGAACCGCAAGCAATCGTGCAGTTAAACAATGATGTGCAAGCGATTCGTGTGAAGGAGAAGCAGGAAATAGAACGTATTTTGGTTGAATTATCCGGAAAAGTAGGTTTGTTTGAGAGCGAGTTAGGTACAATTGTGGGGGTATTAACAGACCTAGACTTTATGTTTGCGAAGGCAAGGTATAGTAAAAGGATAAAGGGTTCTAAACCGAAAATGAATAATGAAGGGATCATCTCCTTGTTTAAAGCAAGACATCCCTTGATCGCCATGGATGAAGTGGTTCCCAATGATATTTTACTCGGCAAGACTTATTCTACAATTGTTATAACTGGACCGAATACCGGGGGAAAGACGGTTACACTAAAGACCGTCGGTTTATGTACGTTAATGGCTCAGGCTGGTTTACAAATACCTGCCCTTGATGGATCAGAAATGGCAGTCTTTGGCCAAGTTTTTGCAGATATTGGCGATGAACAGTCGATTGAGCAGAGTCTGAGTACCTTTTCTTCTCATATGGTAAATATCGTAGACATTTTAAATGAGGTAAGCTTTGATAGTCTGGTTCTATTTGACGAGCTAGGTGCAGGTACAGACCCACAGGAAGGAGCTGCACTTGCTATTTCCATATTAGACACTGTCTATAAAACAGGGGCAAGAGTGGTTGCTACCACCCATTATCCTGAATTAAAGGCATATGGCTATAATCGGGAAGGGGTAATAAACGCCAGTGTTGAGTTCGATATTGAAACACTAAGTCCAACGTATAAGCTTCTAATTGGGGTTCCGGGTCGAAGCAATGCATTTGAAATTTCCAAACGCCTTGGGTTGAAGGAAAAAGTCATAGATTTGGCACGATCACATGTTAGCTCGGAGAGTAACGAAGTCGATCAAATGATTGCAGCACTTGAAGCAAGTAAAAAACAAGCCGAAAATGAGTTAGAAGAGGCTCATGACACATTAAGGCAGGCTGAAAAGCTTCATAAGGATCTTCAAGAAGAGATTGTCACTTATTATAAAGAAAAAGATTTATTACGTGAAAAAGCTGAACGTGAGGCGCAAGCGATTATTGAAAAGGCCAAACAAGAGGCGGAAGAAGTCATTCGAGAGCTCCGTCGAATGAGAATCGAGAAAAAAGCCGATGTCAAAGAACACGAATTAATTGATGCCAAAAAGAGACTAAATGAAGCCGTACCTGTTTCCGAAAAATCATTGAATAATGAGTCAAGAAAACAGAAGCATAAATTCCATGCTGGTGATGAAGTAAAAGTATTAACTTTTAACCAAAAGGGACATTTAGTTGAAAAGGTATCTGATGAGGAGTGGCAGGTTCAAATAGGTATTTTAAAAATGAAAGTCCAAGAGAAGGATTTGGAATTTATCCAATCGGAAAAACCAAAGGTACAAAAGCATGTGACAACGATACAGGGAAGAGACTCGAACGTTTCCATAGAGCTAGATCTGAGAGGGGAACGGTACGAAGATGCTCTCTTAAGAGTAGAAAAATACGTCGATGATGCTTTATTATCTAATTATCCAAGAGTGTCGATCATTCATGGAAAGGGCACTGGGGCATTAAGGCAAGGTGTACAAGAGTACTTGAAAAACCATCGGTCGGTGAAAAAGATTCGCTTTGGTGAGGCTGGCGAAGGCGGTTCGGGAGTAACAGTCGTTGAGTTCAAGTAGGTAGGAGGAAGAGGAAGTTGAACGGTTTCTGGGAGAATGAATATGTTCATATAGCCGCTTATTGCAGTGTCGTTATTTTATGTATGATCGTATTTCTTGCTATTTTTGAACTTGTGACGAAGTACCGTAATTGGGAAGAAATTCAAAATGGAAATGTGGCTGTTGCTATGGCGACCGGTGGGAAAATTTTTGGGATCGCCAATATTTTTAGGCATTCGATTGAGCAGCACGATTCACTCATAACCATGATTGGTTGGGGAGTATTTGGTTTCTTTTTACTATTGGTAGCTTATTTTATTTTTGAGTTTTTAACACCTAAATTTAGAATTGATGAAGAAATTCAGAATGACAATCGAGCAGTAGGATTCATTTCAATGGTTATATCAGTTGGATTATCGTATGTGATTGGCGCAGGCATATCTTAAAGGAGTACGTAAATGGAAAAGCTAGCAAAAATACTTCTAATCCTTTGTGGGATCTTTATGTTTATAGGAATTTTTTATTTAGTCTTTTAAAATCGCCTTTTATAGGCGATTTTTTTTGTAGTAGGACAATTTATTATGTCCATAAACATATAGTAGGAGAAATTAAATTGTCACATATTATTCACTATATTATAATTAAGATGAGTAATCAGAAATTTCTATACAATTTCTTTGTAGGAGGGATGGAGAATGAGTGAACATAGGCCGTGGCTTGCTAATTATCCAGAGGAAATACCGGCTAACTTGGCGTACAAGTCAGAACCTGTTCAAACCTATTTGACGAACGCAGCAAAGGAGTTTCCGAATAAATCGGCGATTCATTTCATGGGCAAGGAAATGAGCTATGAAACGTTAAATGATCATGCGTGTAAACTAGCTTCTTATTTACAAAAGCTCGGGTTAGAAAAAGGTGACCGAGTCGCAATGATGCTTCCTAATTGTCCTCAAGCTGTTATTACGTACTACGGGATTTTACTAGCCGGGGGAGTTGTGGTTCCGACAAACCCGTTGTACACAGAAAGAGAAATCGAATATCAAATGAAGGATTCTGGTGCAAAAGCCATCGTGACCCTAGATATTTTATTTCCACGCGTCAGCAAAGTATTCACACAAACCAATTTAGAACATATTATTGTAACCGCTATCAAGGATTACTTACCCTTCCCAAAAAATCTCATTTATCCATTTATCCAAAAGAAACAATATGGAATTACCGTGACTGTTAAGCATGAGGGATGTCATCATTTATTAACAGAGATTATTAAGCAATCAAATAAAGAGCTAAAAAGCTTTTCAGTCGATTTTGAAGAAGATCTAGCTATTATTCAATACACAGGTGGTACGACCGGTGCACCTAAGGGGGTTATGCTTACTCATAAGAACCTTGTTTCTAATGCATCAATGAGTAACGCTTGGTTATATAAATGCAAACGGGGGGAAGAAACCATTTTAGCCATTATCCCATTTTTCCACGTGTACGGTATGACTGCTGTTATGATCCTTTCCGTCATGCAAGGACAAAAGATGGTATTGCTTCCGAAGTTTGATCCAGAACAGACATTAAAGACAATAGAGAAACAAAGGCCAACTTTATTTCCAGGAGCACCAACTATATATATCGGTTTGTTAAATCACCCAGACCTTTCCAAATACGATCTTTCTTCCATCGATTCATGTATTTCAGGCTCCGCGCCTCTTCCAGTAGAGGTACAAGAGAAATTTGAGGAAATAACGGGCGGAAAGCTTGTGGAAGGTTATGGATTGACAGAATCCTCTCCAGTGACTCATTCAAATTTTTTATGGGATCGTCCTCGCAT
The DNA here is from genome assembly GCF_042433785.1 of Robertmurraya beringensis. NCBI lineage: Bacteria > Bacillati > Bacillota > Bacilli > Caryophanales > Bacillaceae > Robertmurraya > Robertmurraya beringensis. Next base: position 104,822 of record NZ_JBHLUU010000015.1, read on the forward strand.
TAAAGGAAGTATTGGGGTACCGTGGCCAGATACGGATTCGGTCATATTATCCTTTGAAACCGGAGAGCCATTACCACCTGGTGAAATTGGCGAGATTGCTGTAAAGGGACCACAAGTCATGAAGGGATACTGGAACAAGCCGGAAGAGACCGACCAAGTGTTAAGAGATGGCTGGCTTCTTACGGGAGACTTAGGATATATGAATGATGAAGGATATTTCTTTGTTGTTGACCGTAAAAAAGATATGATTATCGCTGGTGGCTTTAATATTTATCCAAGAGAAATTGAAGAAGTGATGTATGAGCATCCTAGTGTGCAAGAGGTTGTTGTTGCTGGAGTTCCCGACCCATATCGGGGTGAGACGGTAAAGGCATATATTGTGTTGAAGGAAAGTGCTTCTGCTACAGAGGAAGAGTTAAATGCTTTTGCAAGAAAGCATCTTGCTGCTTATAAGGTTCCTCGAATGTATGAATTTCGATCAGAACTTCCAAAAACAGCAGTGGGTAAAATATTAAGGAGAGCATTAGTCGAAGAAGAAAAAAGGAAAAGAGATGACAAGCAAGAGAAACAGGCTTAATTCTCCATAGCCGATTCGTCGGCTGTTTATTTTTGCGAAAGCAGGCTTGTACAGTCCATTTAGTTATGGCATGATAATAGTGTAAATAATACGTGAAATCCTTGACAGAAATTCGTTTACCAACTATTATAAATTTATGAATGATGATTCATTCATAAATGCAATAACCTTCTTGAAAGGAGGGTATGATTTTGAAAAAAGACAAACCAAAGTATCGACAGATTATCGATGCAGCTGTCATTGTAATAGCAGAAAATGGGTATCACCAAGCTCAGGTATCTAAAATTGCAAAACAAGCAGGAGTTGCTGATGGAACCATTTATTTGTATTTTAAAAACAAAGAAGATATCCTCATTTCTCTTTTTCAAGAAAAAATGGGGGCTTTTATAGAAAAGATGGAAGAGAAGTTAGAGGGGAAGAAAAGCGCAGCAGAAAAGTTATTACTTATGATTGATATGCATTTCCAAATGCTATCAAAGGATCGTCATTTAGCAATCGTCACACAGCTAGAATTGCGACAATCAAATAAAGACCTTCGCTTAAAAATTAATGAAGTATTAAAAGGTTATTTACATGTGGTTGACAATATACTTATTGAGGGAAGAGATTCTGGTGAATTTTCAGAAGATCTTGATATTCGCTTGGCAAGGCAGATGATCTTTGGAACAATGGATGAAACTGTTACAACTTGGGTCATGAATGAGCAAAAATATGATTTAACAGCACTTGCAGAACCGGTTCAGAAACTATTAATTAACGGGTGTGAAAAGAGATAATCATTACTATACGAATGAGGGGGAGAACCCATGGGCTTTTTGCATTGGTCTCATGAAGAGTTCATTGCAACAATTAAAATTGAACGTCCTCCAGCGAATGCGTTATCATCTCAAGTGTTAAAAGAACTGTCGGATATTCTTGATGAAATCGAATTTCATCAGGATATTCGAGTTATCGTATTGCGTGGTGAGGGGAGATTTTTCTCAGCAGGAGCAGATATTAAAGAGTTTACAACGATTTCTACAGGTGAGGATTTTGGTAGTCTTTCCACTCTTGGTCAAGATTTGTTTGAACGAATGGAGCGTTACCCAAAACCAATTATTGCCGTCATTCATGGGGCTGCTTTAGGCGGAGGCTTGGAGCTTGCGATGGCATGTCATTTCCGACTTGTCACAGAAAATGCCAAACTAGGCTTACCGGAGCTTCAACTTGGTTTGGTACCTGGCTTTGCTGGTTCTCAACGCCTGCCTAGATATGTGGGGGTAGCTAGGGCTGCAGAAATGTTGTTTACAAGTGAGGCAATCACGGGAGTAGAAGCGGTTCAATACGGACTTGCAAATCATGCTTATCGTGAGGAAGAGTTACTTGATCAGGCTTATAAAATGGCAAGGAAAATCGCAAAGAAGAGTCCTATTGCACTTAGCGCAGCAATTGAATTACTTAACTTTGGTAAGACAGATGAGTATTATTCAGGTGTAAAAAAAGAGGTAGAGTTATTTGAAAGGGTTTTCTTATCGAAAGATGGGCAAGAAGGTATTTCTGCGTTCATCGAAAAGAGAGAACCTAAGTTTACGGGAAAATAAATTTTTTTACATTAAATTTTCTTAATCTTTAGAACCAACTAAATGTTTAGATATATAGGAGGGGAACTTATGAATATCTTTGTATTGTTAAAGAGAACGTTTGATACGGAAGAGAAAATAACGATTGCTGGCGGAAAGATTAATGAAGATGGTGCTGAATTTATCATCAATCCTTATGATGAATATGCGGTTGAAGAAGCCATTCAAGTTCGTGATGCACATGGTGGCGAAGTAACCGTTATTTCTGTTGGTGGTGAAGAATCGGAGAAACAGCTTCGCACTGCTTTAGCTATGGGAGCAGATAAAGCGGTACTTATAAATATTGAAGAAGAGATTGAAGCTTCTGACCAGAATACAACAGCCAAAATCATTGCTCAATACTTAAAAGATCAAGAAGTTGATTTAATTATCGCTGGAAATGTAGCTATTGATGGTGGTTCAGGTCAGGTCGGCCCACGTGTGGCAGAATTACTTGAAATCCCTTATGTAACAACTATTACTAAGCTTGACATACAGGGGACAAATGCAACGGTTGTTCGCGATGTTGAAGGCGATTCAGAAGTCATTGAGACCAGTCTTCCCCTATTAGTAACGGCACAGCAAGGATTAAATGAACCAAGATATCCTTCTTTACCTGGAATCATGAAGGCAAAGAAAAAACCGTTAGAAGAGTTAGAATTAGAAGATCTTGACTTAGAAGAAGATGATGTAGAAGCTAAAACAAAGACAATTGAAATTTACTTACCACCAAAAAAAGAAGCTGGTAAGGTGTTAGCAGGTGACTTGAACGATCAAGTAAAAGAACTTGTTTCTCTTCTTCATACAGAAGCAAAGGTAGTATAATCATTCTTTTTTATACGAGCGGAAATAAATTTTACAGGAGGGAAACTTGATGGCTAGAAAAGTGTTAGTTTTAGGGGAAGTTAGAGACGGAGCTTTACGTAATGTGTCTTTTGAAGCATTGTCTGCGGGGAAGGTAATTTCTGAAGGTGGAGAAGTGGTTGGTGTTTTAGTTGGTAAAAGTGTAAGCGCTTTAGGACAGGAGTTCATTCAGTATGGAGCTAGCCGCGTGGTGGTGGTTGAACATGCCGAGCTTGCTCAATATACATCTGATGGTTATTCGCAAGCACTCTTGGCTGTGATTGAAGAAGAAAAGCCAGAGGGACTTGTGTTTGGACACACAGCACTGGGGAAAGATCTTTCTCCAAGAATTGCTGGGAAATTGAATTCTGGATTAATCTCTGATGCAACAGCTATTGAAGTGGCTGGTGGAAATGTTGTATTTACCAGACCTATCTACTCAGGTAAAGCTTTTGAAAAGAAGATAGTGACGGAAGGACTTATTTTTGCTACCGTCCGACCGAATAACATTCCTGCCCTTCCAAAGGATGAATCGCTTTCAGGAGAAGTCAATTCTTTAACGGTTGACATAAAAGATCTACGTACCATTATTAAAGAGGTTGTACGAAAAGCAAGTGAGGGTGTAGATCTTTCTGAAGCAAAAGTTGTTATTGCCGGTGGACGTGGTGTGAAGAGCGAAGAGGGCTTTAAACCTTTAAAAGAACTTGCTACTGTATTAGGAGGAGCAGTAGGAGCTTCAAGGGGTGCATGTGATGCAGAGTACTGCGATTATTCCTTACAAATTGGTCAAACAGGAAAAGTCGTGACACCGGACCTTTATATTGCTTGTGGAATTTCTGGAGCGATTCAGCATTTAGCTGGAATGTCTAACTCAAAGGTTATCGTGGCTATCAATAAAGACCCGGAAGCAAATATTTTTAAAGTGGCTGACTATGGAATTGTCGGAGATTTGTTTGAAGTGGTCCCACTATTAACAGAGGAATTTAAAAAATTGAAAATCAATGCGTAACGGTCAAAGAGCGGTTTAAAAGAGCCGCTCTTTCAACTTTCATGCTGTATCAATGAAAGAATATCGTTTTATAAATTGGGCAAATTACATAAGAAAACAACAGCGAGACATTTTATTAGCATCGACTGAAAAACGGTGATATACTGACGATAGTATTTTACTACTAAACGCAATCGAGATTTACTTCTCGAAGCAATACTTAAGGAGGCATGAAAATGGCTATTTCAAATGCTACAGATCAAAACTTTTCAACAGAAACAGGTACAGGCCTAGTGCTTGCAGACTTTTGGGCTCCATGGTGTGGTCCATGTAAGATGATTGCTCCAGTTCTTCAAGAGCTTGATTCTGAAATGGGAGACAAAGTCAAAATCGTTAAAATTGATGTTGACGAAAACCAAGAAACTGCAGCGAAGTATGGAGTAATGAGCATTCCAACACTTCTTATCATGAAAGATGGAGAAGTAATTGATAAAGTTGTCGGCTTCCAACCGAAAGAAGCTTTAGAAGAGCGCTTAAACTCACATTTATAAAATGCGTAAACCACTCATCTGAGTGGTTTTTTCTTTTCCAGTTGGCTCCTACTATTTATCCCCTCAAAAAAACTTTATAATAAAATCATAGAGTTTTGTAGTTGGAGGTGACCCTTTTGAATGAGATGATAAAAAATAAACTTGCTTTATTACCTGATCAACCTGGATGTTATTTGATGAAGGATCGGCAAGGGACCATTATATATGTTGGTAAAGCGAAAGTATTGAAAAACCGTGTCAGATCGTACTTTACTGGGTCTCACGATGGAAAAACGCAAAGGCTTGTTTCTGAAATAGAGGATTTCGAATATATCGTTACATCTTCCAATATTGAAGCATTAATTCTAGAGTTAAATTTAATAAAGAAACACGATCCAAAGTATAATGTGATGCTAAAGGACGATAAAACGTATCCATTTATTAAGTTAACGGCAGAAAGGCATCCTCGCCTGATTACAACCCGTAAGGTGAAGAAGGACAAAGGGAAATATTTTGGACCGTATCCAAATGTCTCGGCTGCGAACGAAACCAAAAAGCTTTTGGATCGGATTTATCCTTTAAGAAAATGCTCAACTTTGCCTGATAGAGTGTGCTTATATTATCATCTAGGTCAATGTTTGGCTCCCTGTGTGAAGGAAGTAAAAGAATCCACTTATAAAGAACTTGTAGAAGAAATTACAAGATTTTTAAATGGTGGTTACAAGGACATAAAAAAAGACCTTACACTTAAGATGCAAGCTGCTGCAGAAGAACTTGATTTTGAAAGAGCGAAGGATTTCCGGGATAAAATAGCCCACATCGAAGCAACCATGGAAAAACAAAAAATGACAACCACTGATTTTACAGACCGAGATGTGTTCGGCTATTCGGTTGATAAAGGGTGGATGTGTGTTCAAGTATTTTTTGTTCGCCAAGGCAAGCTGATTGAGAGAGACATTTCCATGTTCCCTATTTACGGAGAAGCGGAAGAGGAATTTTTAACGTTTTTAGGTCAATTTTACGATCAATCTAGTCATTTTAAACCAAAGGAGATTTTGTTACGTGATGAAGTCGATCTAGAATTAGCGGAACAACTCCTACAAACAAAAGTTTTGCAGCCGAAACGTGGACAGAAAAAGGACCTAGTCGAGTTAGCTACTAAAAATGCAATCATTGCTTTAAAAGAAAAATTTTCACTTGTTGAGCGAGATGAAGAGAGAACGATTAAAGCAGTCGAGCAACTAGGAGAGCAACTGGCCATTTATACCCCTCACCGAATTGAAGCATTTGACAACTCAAACATCCAAGGAACAGACCCTGTATCAGCGATGGTTGTATTTATTGACGGAAAGCCAGCCAAAAGAGAGTATCGAAAATACAAGATTAAATCTGTTGAGGGTCCTGATGATTATGAATCAATGAGGGAAGTAACAAGACGCCGATATTCTCGTGTACTAAAAGAAAATCTTCCGCTTCCTGATCTGATTATGATAGACGGTGGAAAGGGACATGTAGAAGCAGTAAGAGATATTTTGGAAAATGAACTAGGTCTAGACATTCCGATAACTGGACTGGTGAAAAATGATAAACATAGAACCTCGCAGTTATTGTACGGAAAGCCATTAGAGGTGGTTCCGCTTGAACGGAATAGCCAGGAGTTTTATTTGCTTCAACGAATTCAAGACGAAGTACATCGATTTGCCATCACGTTTCACAGGCAACTTCGAGGAAAAAACGTGTTTCAGTCGATTTTGGATGACGTTCCAGGAATCGGAGAGAAAAGGAAGAAGCAATTATTAAAAGCCTTTGGGTCGGTAAAAAAAATGAAGGAAGCAACCAAAGAGGACTTTTTATCCATAGGACTTCCACAAAATACAGTAGATTTATTAATGAGAAAACTACAAGAATAGCATTGCCGTCACCAGGAGGCTGTGCTATAATTAGGAAAATTTTATATTAATCACTTAATTGTTAAGTGAAGGTAGAGGTGCGAGCTCCATTAGTACCAGCTTTGAGAATACTGAGATTCAATGAAAAGCTGTGAAAGGGGATGTTCGCCGAAGTGGATAGGTCTCTGAATTGCCATATCTGCTGGTCCTGTGTTGAATAAATACTGGATTGTCAAGACGGTATGTCTTGGAGAGCTATCTCACTGTGTATAAGTCCGTATTTATGTACGTGCATTCACGCAGCCATGAGATATCTCTCATGGCTTTTTTGTATTTTCAAAAAAAGCCCATGAAAGAGATGAAAAGAAAGTAGGGGAAAATATGGGATTGGTTGTCCAAAAGTTTGGTGGTACTTCGGTAGGAAATGTAGATCGTATTAAGCATGTGGCCGATCGAGTAATTGAAGAAAAGTTGAGAGGGAACGATGTAGTGGTGGTTGTGTCTGCCATGGGAAAAACAACAGACGAATTAGTGGGTCTAGCCAGTCAAATCTCAAGTCGTCCAAATAAACGTGAAATGGATATGCTTCTTACAACAGGTGAGCAAGTGACTATTGCATTACTCTCAATGGTGTTAATAGAAAAAGGCTATGAAGCAATCTCCTTTACAGGTTGGCAAGCGGGAATTGAGACGGAGGCAGTTCATGGAAATGCTAGGATTTTACACATTAATACAAGTAAAATCCAAACAGAGCTACATAAAGGGAAAATAGTTGTGGTTGCAGGATTTCAAGGAATTGCGATTGACGGAGCGGTGTCAACTTTAGGTAGAGGGGGATCCGATACAACTGCAGTGGCATTAGCAGCCGCATTGAAAGCTGATAAATGTGATATTTATACCGATGTAACAGGAGTATTTACAACAGATCCACGTTATGTAAAAGAGGCAAGAAAGCTTAAGTCAGTTTCTTATGATGAAATGTTAGAGTTAGCTAACTTAGGTGCGGGAGTGTTACATCCAAGGGCCGTTGAATATGCAAAAAATTACGCAGTCCCACTTGAAGTAAGGTCAAGTATGGAGCGAGAAAATGGAACGATAATTGAGGAGGAAGTATCAATGGAACAAAGTTTAGTTGTACGTGGGGTTGCCTTTGAAGATGAAATTACGAGAGTGAGTGTGTTAGGACTTCCAAATGGATTAACCAATCTGTCAACCATTTTCAGCATTTTAGCAAAGAATCATTTAAACGTTGATATCATCATTCAAAGTATGACGAATGAATCGACGACAAATTTATCTTTTTCTATTAAAAGCTCTGATTTGGAAGAAACGATGGCAGTTTTACAGTCTCATAAAAGTGAGTTGCAATATGAAGGTATTGAAGCAGAGCCAAACCTTGCAAAAGTGTCCATTGTTGGTTCAGGGATGATCTCTAATCCTGGGGTTGCAGCAGAAATGTTTGAAGTGTTAGCCGCAGGGGGAATTCAGGTAAAGATGGTGAGTACCTCTGAAATTAAGGTCTCTACAGTGATAGAGGAAGCACAGATGCTGAAAGCAGTTGAAGCTCTTCATGAAGCATTTGAGTTGTCTGGAAAGTCTGTTAAGGCATAAACCAACGACTTGAAGAAAAAAGGTCAAACTAAAAAGCTTTCATAAAAAAATATGAAAGCTTTTTATGTATTAATCAATTGAATCCTTTTTATCCCAACGCACGGTGAAGGAAACCGTAGCAAGCTTTTTCTTGGGGTGTTCATACGCTTCAGCAATCACTTGTTTTTGCGTTTCCATTTGTTGTGCTAAGAATCCCGCTTCCAACTGGAAGTGACATTCTGGATACTCTTTAAAGCGATTTCTGATTAGGTCACTCGATAATTCAAATTCAAGTTCATTCTTTTTTTCAGTTTTAATTTGTAGTGTGCCCCAACCTGCCTGTTGGAAAAAAGCAATGATATCTTCGACCGACTGCAAAGGGTACTTTCTGGCTAAAGCCTTACCTGCCCAGTATAAAATAGAAGCCGTTTCTCTTCCTAGAATGTCTGGAATAAGTACTTCTCTTAGCAACTCATACCCAAAGGATGGAACAAGTGCAGGATCTGTGGCCGAAATAGGTTGTTCTAATTTCAATTCACTCAAAGCATGTCCCCCACTTTCTATTATTCTATTATATACATTTTCCGGGGAAATACGCATGAAAACAAAAAAAACTGATTTTAAAAATTTTTCACGTTAATTATTATACCAATATAAGAGGTGGCTCTATAAAATGTTTATACATAGGTGTTTGGAGTAATATCAATATATTAAAAATATTTCGTATTTAAGGTGCATTTTATGTATCCGTTTTCTTGACGCTCTTTCATGTTGGGAGTAAAATGAACATGTCACATAATTGTAAAAATTATTGTAAAAAAAACGGATACTATCTAATCATTCCGTTTAATTTTTAGGGGGGTAAAGTTCATGGCAGGAAACCGAGAGTTTTTTTATCGAAGATTACACTCGCTGCTTGGAGTCATTCCAGTTGGTCTATTTCTTGTGCAGCACCTTGTAGTCAATCATTTCGCAACTGGGGGGGAAGAATCATTTAACAAAGCGTCTCACTTTATGGAGAGTTTGCCGTTTCGATATGTATTAGAAACGTTCGTGATTTTTCTACCTTTATTATTCCACGCAATTTATGGGCTTTATATTGCGTTTACAGCAAAAAATAATACTAGTAATTATGGCTTTTTCCGCAATTGGATGTTCATGCTTCAGCGTATATCTGGAGTAGTAACTCTAGTATTCGTAACATGGCATGTGTGGGAAACTAGAATTGCAGCAGCATTTGGTGCAGAGGTTAACTTCGATATGATGGAAAGCATTCTTTCAAATCCATTCATGCTATGGTTCTACATCATCGGTGTGATTTCAACCACTTTCCACTTTGCAAATGGACTATGGTCGTTCTTTGTAAGTTGGGGAATTACGGTTACACCACGTTCTCAACTTATTTCTACTTATGTTACATTAGGGGTTTTTATCGCCTTATCAATAGTTGGTGTGCGCGCTATTATCGCATTCATATAATTTAATAGGATCTAATTCTCATAGAAACGAACGGGATATACATTGATATTAGTTAGGGAGTGACTCACGATGGGTAAAGGAAAGGTGATCGTAGTCGGCGGCGGTCTAGCTGGCTTAATGGCAACAATTAAAGTTGCAGAAGCAGGGAGTCCGGTCGAATTATTTTCATTAGTTCCAGTAAAACGTTCGCACTCTGTTTGTGCCCAAGGTGGTATTAACGGAGCTGTAAATACAAAAGGTGAAGGTGACTCTCCATGGGAGCACTTTGATGATACAGTATATGGCGGTGACTTCTTAGCGAATCAACCACCAGTTAAAGCGATGACAGAAGCAGCACCAGGAATTATCCATTTGCTTGATCGTATGGGTGTTATGTTCAACCGTACACCAGAAGGGCTTTTAGACTTCCGTCGTTTTGGTGGAACACAGCATCACCGTACCGCTTTTGCTGGTGCAACAACAGGACAACAGCTTTTATATGCATTAGATGAGCAAGTACGTCGCCACGAAGTAGCTGGTTTAGTTACAAAATATGAAGGCTGGGAATTTCTTGGGTCAGTAATTGATGATGAAGGGGTTTGCCGTGGGATCGTTGCTCAGAACCTCACATCAATGGAAATTAAGTCATTTGCAGCAGATGCTGTTATTTTAGCTACTGGTGGGCCTGGGATTATCTTTGGTAAGTCAACAAACTCAGTGATAAATACAGGCTCTGCAGCGTCTATTGCATACCAACAAGGTGTGTACTATGCAAATGGAGAATTCATTCAAATTCATCCAACAGCGATTCCTGGGGATGATAAATTGAGACTTATGAGTGAGTCTGCTCGTGGGGAAGGTGGACGAGTATGGACGTACAAGGATGGAAAGCCTTGGTATTTCTTAGAAGAAAAGTATCCAGCATACGGAAATCTTGTACCGCGTGATATTGCTACTCGCGAAATCTTTCACGTCTGTGTTGACTTGAAGCTTGGTATTAATGGGGAAAACATGGTTTATCTGGATCTTTCTCACAAAGATCCAAAAGAACTGGACATTAAGCTCGGTGGTATTATCGAAATCTATGAAAAGTTTATGGGTGACGACCCACGAAAAGTTCCTATGAAGATCTTCCCTGCGGTTCACTATTCCATGGGCGGTCTTTGGGTAGATTATGATCAAATGACAAACATTCCTGGGTTATTTGCTGCTGGAGAGTGTGATTATTCTCAGCATGGAGCGAATCGCCTTGGGGCGAACTCCTTATTATCAGCTATTTATGGAGGAATGGTAGCCGGTCCGAAGGCGCTCGATTATATTAGTGGTTTAAATAAAACGGTTGATTCAATTTCTTCCTCCGTCTTTGATCGTTTTGTAAAAGACGAAGAACAAAAGTGGAATAAGATCATGACTTTAGATGGTAATGAAAATGCTTATGTTCTTCATAAAGAGCTTGGTGAGTGGATGACAGACAATGTAACCGTTGTTCGCCACAACGATAAACTATTAAAAACAGACGAAAAAATTGTAGAACTACTAGAGCGCTATGAAAAAATTAATATTAACGATACAGCTAAGTGGAGCAACCAAGGAGCTATTTTTACACGTCAGCTTCAAAATATGCTTCAGCTAGCAAGAGTAATTACGATCGGTGCATACAACCGTAACGAAAGTCGTGGTGCCCACTATAAACCGGAATTCCCAGAGCGTAACGATGAGGAATTCTTAAAGACAACCATGGCTAAATTTGTGGACGCGAAATCAGCACCACAATTCCATTATGAAGAGGTTGACACTGGATTAATTGCTCCACGAAAGAGAGACTACTCTAAGAAGAAAGGGGATAACTAAACATGTCTGAAAAAAGAACAGTCGTTTTTAAGATTACAAGACAGGATAGTCCTGACACAGCCCCTTATGAAGAAGAATTCGAGTTAGACTATCGTCCAAATATGAATGTTATTTCTGCTTTAATGGAAATTCGTAGAAACCCAGTAAATAAGCAAGGGAAGCAGACCACTCCAATCACTTGGGATATGAACTGTTTAGAGGAAGTTTGTGGTGCTTGTTCCATGGTGATTAATGGAAAGCCAAGGCAATCATGTACTGCTCTAATTGATCAGTTAGAACAACCGATTCGTTTAGAGCCAATGAGAACTTTCCCTGTTGTTCGTGATTTACAAGTTGACCGCAGTCGTATGTTTGATTCTTTAAAGAAAGTGAAAGCTTGGATTCCGATCGATGGCACATATGATCTGGGACCTGGACCGCGTATGCCAGAAAGAAAACGACAATGGGCGTACGAGCTATCCAAATGTATGACCTGTGGTGTTTGTTTGGAGGCATGTCCGAACGTAAACAGCAAATCAAATTTCATCGGTCCTGCTCCTCTATCCCAAGTTCGATTATTTAATGCTCATCCTACGGGTGAGATGAATCGAGCAGAGCGTCTGGATGCAATCATGGGTGATGGTGGGCTCGCGAATTGTGGAAACTCACAGAACTGTGTTCAGTCCTGTCCAAAGGGTATTCCTTTAACAACATCTATTGCTGCTTTAAATAGAGATACTACGTTCCAAGCTTTTAAAAACTTCTTTGGAAGCGATCAAGTTTAAGAACAGTTACCTTCAACCCCTTTGTATATCAAAGGGGTTTTTCAATTGTCAAAAGATATAGCCCCTTGTATAATCAAAGAATGAACATTCATTCATTTTTGGTATATAAGGAGGATTATATGAAAAAGGTAAGCTATATCCACGATTTTGAAACTTGGGAACAAGGTTTCACCTATTCTAATAAAATAAAAGTTCGATTTTCAGAGACTGATATGTTTGGACATATGAACAATACGGTTCCATTTGCATATTTTGAAGAATCACGCATTGGGTTTTTTAAACATATTGGTCTTATGCAGGATTGGGTGCAAAAAGAAAGTACGACGATCCCAATTGTTGCTGACCTACAGTGTGATTTTCTTAATCAGGTTTTTTTTGACGATATTCTTGTTATTTTTGTGAAAATCGAATCGGTTGGGAACACATCTATTGACCTTCATTACTTGGGAAAGAAGCAAAACGGAGATGTATGTTTTGTAGGAAGAGGAACGATGGTGCAAATGTGTAAACGCACTGGAAAGGGAGTTCCTTGGACTGAAGTAACGAGGGATCGTTTTAAACAATCAAACAAAATTCTATCATAGTATTTTCTTAAAAATGAAAATGCTTTCTTTCAAGAATTATAGTCACTACAAACACCTGATCTACATAAGATATGGTGACTAAATATATACCCATCCCGCTGTTCATAGCTGGCGAAGGCAAGGAGGGTTACAATACTTGAAGGAGAATGAATATACTCACAAGCCGTTACTCACCAAACGTGAAAGAGAAGTGTTCGAACTGTTGGTACAAGACAAAACAACAAAAGAGATCGCGGGAGAACTTTTCATAAGTGAAAAAACGGTTCGTAACCACATTTCGAATGCCATGCAAAAGCTTGGTGTTAAGGGGCGATCACAAGCTGTTGTAGAGCTCCTTCGAATGGGAGAGCTAGAACTATAATTCTAGACCGGCTTTCATCATGGAAGCCGGTTTACGATTGTCTCCAAATACATTCATAACATACATTTCTATACTTCCTTCTTGAATTTTAGTGAGAAAAAGGTGAAAATAGTTTAAAAGGCTAGATATGATTATTATATAGTCATGATCTGAACTCTCAAATAGGGGTTGTGTATTTATGAAAGTAGAAGAATCAAAAGAGATAGAGATTTTTGCTGATATTGAAAAAGATTTGCGTTATATTGCTGGAATTATCAAGCAAAAGGGTAGAGAAATTTTAAGTAACTATACCATTACTCCACCTCAGTTTGTCGCTCTTCAGTGGTTATTTGAAGAAGGAGATATGACGATTGGTGAACTTTCAAATAAAATGTTTCTTGCGTGTAGCACGACAACAGACCTAGTTGACAGAATGGAAAAAAACAAACTGGTTATGCGTGTAAAGGATCCGAATGATCGCCGTGTAGTTCGTATTCACCTTTTAGAAGAAGGAGAACGAATTATTGACGAAGTGATAAAGAAGAGACAGGTATATTTGCAGGAGGTTTTAGTTAACTTTTCTACCGAAGAAGTGATTCTCCTAAAAAATAACTTAATGAAATTACATCAAGAAATGAAAGAAGAATGAGGCGAGATGTTTGAATCAACCGATCGGAGTAATTGACTCTGGGGTTGGCGGATTAACTGTTGCGAAGGAAATTATGCGCCAACTGCCAAATGAGCAAATCCTCTATGTAGGAGACACTGCAAGATGCCCGTACGGCCCGAGAAGCGGTGAAGAGGTAAAGAAATTCACATGGCAAATGACAAATTTCTTAGTAAATAAGGGAATTAAGATGTTAGTAATTGCATGTAACACTGCAACAGCCGTTGCCTTAGAGGAAATTCAAAATGAGCTTTCCATTCCTGTTATAGGTGTCATTTACCCAGGTGCTAGAACGGCTATCAAGGTAACAAAAAACCATCAAATTGGGGTCATTGGTACGGTTGGAACGATTAAGAGCAATGCATATGAGATGGCCTTGAAATCGATCAATAAGAAATCTAGGGTTACTAGTCTTGCTTGTCCGAAGTTTGTTCCTCTCGTTGAAAGTGGAGAAGTAGATGGACCCATTGTGAAAAAAGTGGTAGCCGAGACGCTTGCGCCAATAAAAAATAGGGGCCTCGATACACTTATTTTAGGCTGCACACACTATCCATTGCTTGAAAAGATCATAAAGAAAACGATGGGTCCTACTGTGTCTGTTATTAGCTCTGGTGAGGAAACAGCACGTGAGGTAAGTACCATTCTTTTTTATAATGGGTGGCTAGCGCTGAATAAGGACGAGCCCCAGCATCAGTTTTTTACGACCGGATCAAAGCCAATTTTTCAACGAATCGCTACTAGCTGGTTACATGCAGGTGAATTGAGTGTAGAAACCATTAAACTATCTTAATGGAAGTCTCCAATTTGGAGGCTTTTTTTTATTTTTTTCTAGTAATCGGTCTATTTTTTTAAATGGCTCGTATACATGTAGTACAAACTGTCTTGGAGGGATTATGGATGTCAAAGCATAAAAGTACGAAAATTGTATCAGCAGTCATTGTTTCGTCCGTTTTATTATCTGGATGTGGTTTATTAGGAGGAGAAAAAAAAGAACAAATCGATCCTCCAAAAACAGTCACATATACAGAAGATAATGGAACAGCAACAGTAGTAGAAACGGCTGCTTCAGAAAAGAATGGTGAAGAAGTTGCAGAAAAAGGCGTTATGACCGAATTATATTTAGTAGATAAAAATGGCTATGTTGTACCACAATCCATTGATCTTCCGAAAACGGAGTCAGTGGCTAAGCAGGCTGTAGAGTATCTAGTGCAAAATGGTCCAGTTACAGAAATGTTACCTAATGGATTTGCAGCGGTTATTCCAGCTGATACTGCAGTATCTGTGGATATAAAGGAAAAAGTAGCAACTGTAAATTTCTCCAAAGAATTTAAAAATTATAAGCCAGAAGACGAAATGAAAATTGTTCAATCCATTACTTGGACGTTAACTCAATTTGATTCTATTGATAAAGTAAAATTAAAAATGAATGGGCATGAACTAACTGAGATGCCAGTGGGTGGCATGGCGCTATCAAAGAGTGGTTTAACAAGGGATAGCGGTATTAACATGGATACTTCAGAAGTTGTTGATATTACTAATACTAGAGCACTAACTGTGTATTACCTTGGTGGAGAAGAGGGTTCATACTACTACGTACCAGTTACGAAGCGAATTAGTAATGAGGAAAGCGATAATATTAGTGCGGTAGTAGAAGAACTTGCTAAAGGACCGGCTTATTCATCTAATTTGTTAAGTGAGTTTGTTTCTGATGTTGCGCTCTTGGATAAGCCAGTTGTGGAAGATGGAAAAGTAACATTAAACTTTAATGAATCAATTTTTAATAAAGCGGAAGATAAAATTGTTTCTAAACATATTTTAAATTCCCTCGTACTTTCTTTAACGGAACAGAAAGGAATTGAAAGCGTAGCTGTAACGGTGAATGGAAAAGCAGAACTTGTAAATGATAAGGGAGAAAAGCTTTCCGAGCCTGTAACTCGTCCAGAAAATGTGAATACAGGTAGTTTTTAATAAATTGTTTTTTGATATACTATATAATAACCAAGTTGAGGAGGCCGGTTATCCGCCTCTTCTTTATTTGGATTTCTACGAATTTAAAGTGAGTCTTTTAAAGGAGGAAATATAGTGAGGACTGATGGTCGTCAGGCATCTGAGATACGCCCTATACATATTGATACTGAATATCTTATTCATCCAGAAGGGTCCGTACTAATTACTGTTGGTGATACGAAGGTAATATGTACGGCTAGTATAGAGGAGCGGGTCCCTCCTTTTATGAGAGGAGAAGGAAAAGGCTGGATTACGGCTGAGTATTCCATGCTGCCAAGGGCTACACAAACAAGAAATATCCGTGAGTCATCAAAAGGTAAGGTTTCAGGAAGAACAATGGAAATTCAGAGGCTCATTGGAAGAGCGCTAAGAGCAGTCGTTGATCTTGAAGCCATTGGTGAAAGAACCGTATGGATTGACTGTGATGTTATCCAGGCAGACGGTGGAACGAGAACAGCTTCGATAACAGGAGCGTTTGTTGCAATGGCACACGCCTTGAATAAATTGCATAAAGATAGAAAACTTTCAAAGTATCCAGTGGTTGATTTCCTAGCTGCTACGAGTGTTGGTATACTTGAAAACAAAGAAGTTGTACTTGATCTTAATTATATCGAAGACTCTGCGGCGCAAGTTGATATGAATGTTGTTATGACAGGGAATGGTGAATTTGTTGAGCTCCAAGGAACGGGTGAGGAATCTACATTCTCTTACAATGAACTTCAGGATTTGTTGAAAATTGCTCAAAGTGGAATTACAGAGTTATTCGAAGCACAAAAGAGCGTGCTAGGAGAAGCGGTTGTTAAGAAAATTGAGGAAGCAAGGGTTAAAAAAGGTGCGAAGAAATGAAAGAAGTAATCATAGCAACAAAGAATAGTGGAAAGGCCAAAGAGTTCGTAAGGATGTTTGAGCCTCACGGGTTTCAAGTGAAAACACTCCTTGATTATGAGGAGATTGAGGATATAGAAGAGAACGGAACGACCTTTGAGGAGAATGCCATAATAAAGGCAGAAACGGTGTCAAAGCAATTGAATCGAGCCGTTATTGCTGATGATTCAGGTCTAGTGATTGATGCACTTGACGGGAAACCAGGTGTTTACTCTGCTCGGTATGCAGGAGAACAGAAAAGCGATGAAGACAATATGACGAAAGTGTTAAGGGAATTAAATGGAGTTGAACCCTCAAAGCGTACGGCGCGTTTTTATTGTGCCTTAGCACTTGCTGTTCCCGGTCAAGACACGGTCACTGTACATGGTACTTGTGAGGGCGTGATTTTAGATGAGAAGCGGGGGACTCATGGCTTTGGGTATGACCCTATATTTTTTGTGAAAGAAAAAAATAAAGCGATGGCAGAGCTTTTACCTGAGGAAAAAAGTAAGATAAGCCATCGTGCTGTAGCTTTGAGTCATTTAGCAAAGCTACTACCAGAAGTGTTTAAGGGAGAGTAGTCCAATGTCAAAGGTGCTTATTGTAAGTGATAGTCACGGTTTAACGGAAGAATTGAATGAATTAAAGAAGCGTCATCAAGATGTTGAAAAATTTATTCATTGTGGTGATTCAGAGCTTTCAAAAAATGATGAGGCCATTGACCAATTTATTGTAGTTAGGGGAAATTGTGATTACGAGTCTCTATTTCATAATGATGAGGTTATTGATTTTCAAGGAACAAAATTTCTAGTGACCCATGGCCATTTATATAATGTGAAATCAACATTAATGAACTTAAAATATAAAGCAGAAGAAGTGAATGCTAATATCGTTTGCTTTGGTCATTCTCATCTATTAGGAATTGAAAAAATCGGTAACATTTTGTTTTTAAATCCTGGTAGCTTGAGGCTTCCTAGAGGCCGCGATGAGAGGACGTATGTGGTTCTAAACTTTACAGAACAAATAGTCGATTTACATGTGTATGATTTTGATCAGGGAGAAATAGTACAACTTCGACAAAGCTTTCAACTTCACATATAATCACTTTCATCATATACTATTCGAAGGAGAGAAATCTCCTTTGAATAGTGAAATAATAATTTTGATTTTAAGTGTTGACTTTTGATAATAAGCCTACTATAATAAAAAATGTCCTAAAGAAAACATGTCCCAGTAGCTCAGCCGGATAGAGCATACGCCTTCTAAGCGTACGGTCGGGAGTTCGAATCTCTCCTGGGACGCCATTTACACACCAATAAATATATATTACGCTATAGAAAGTGACGACGTCATTTTTATAGCGTTTTTTTCTATTTTTATATAATTTTACTTGCCAATAATTTTTGATAAGAAGACAGTTCCTATGTAAGGAATTGTCTTTTTTTATGTAAAGCTTTGATGTACTGAAGTGAATCTTTTGTCAGAAAATATCACAATATTTCTAACAATTGTTACTAATTTTAACATTCTATATATTGAAAAAATTTATACATAATAGTATACTTTCTTTCAAGAAGGACGGATACTCAGTCTATTTTTTTAAGGCAAGCGGGGGGTGTGTTGATGTCAGACGTGAAATTGTTGGAGGTCAGTGGATTAAAAACTTATTTTCATTTAGAAAATAAAGCAGTTGCAAGAGCTGTTGATGGAGTAGATTTTTATATCAGGCCTGGAGAAACGGTTGCTCTCGTTGGGGAATCAGGGAGTGGAAAGAGTATTACATCCCTCTCCATTATGAAGTTAATCAATAAGCCGGGAAAAATTGAAGATGGTCGAATTTCTTTCGGCGGTAAGGATCTAGTTGGTCTTAACGATAAGCAAATGACCAATGTTCGTGGAAAAGAAATCGGTATGATCTTTCAGGAACCGATGACCGCCCTAAATCCAGTTTTTACGATTGGAAATCAAATTATTGAGACTCTGATTCGCCATAAAAAAATGACCAAAAATGAAGCGAGGCTTAGAGCAATTGAGCTTCTAAAGGTCGTTGGTTTTCCGCGTGCTGAGGAAACGATGAAGGAATATCCACATCAACTTTCGGGTGGAATGCGTCAGCGTGCTATGATTGCCATTGCTATTTCTTGTGATCCGAAGCTATTAATAGCTGATGAGCCGACAACTGCTCTAGATGTTACCATTCAAGCTCAAATTTTAGACTTAATGGATGAAATGAAAAAGAAATTTAACATGGCTGTATTGTTAATCACACATGATTTAGGCGTAGTGGCTGAATATGCAGACCGTATCATGGTGATGTATGGCGGCCAAATAGTTGAAGAAACAACAATTGAAAAACTGTTCCTGACACCAAAACATCCGTATACTATGGGGCTGCTAGACAGTTTGCCAAGTTTAGAGAAGGAAGTTGATCGACTTGGCGCAATTAAAGGCACTGTTCCTCCTGCGCATCGTTTTCCTGTTGGCTGTAGGTTCTCGGATCGCTGTCCAAAAGTGATGAGCAAATGTCGTGATAAAAACCCGTCTCTATATGAAACGGATGCAGAAGAAAGTCATCGCGTCCGATGTTACCTGTATGAATAAGGGGGAGTATGAAATTGGCAGTCATCGAAAACGAAACAAGGATACATACAGATCAAGATTACATACTTCAGGCGAAAAATATTAAAAAGTACTTTCCCATCAAGGGTGGAATCCTTAAACATACAATTGGACATGTCAAAGCAGTTGATGACGTTAGTCTTAGTGTGTTAAGGGGAGAAACACTAGGAATCGTTGGCGAGTCAGGCTCTGGAAAATCAACACTTGGAAGAGTTTTGCTTCGCTTAATGGATCCGACTGAGGGACAAATCGTTTTTGAGGATCAAGATATAACAAAAATGAGATACCGGAAGCTTCGACCCATTCGGAGAGATATGCAAATTGTTTTCCAAGATCCCTTCGCCTCGTTAAATCCAAAGATGAGCGTGTCCGAATTGATTGAAGAACCGTTAATTGTTCAAACGAACTTAACAAAAGCAGAACGGAAAGAAAAGACAATCACTCTTTTAGAAAAGGTGGGTCTTCGATCGGAGGATCGATTTAAGTATCCACATGAATTTTCTGGTGGACAACGACAGCGTATAAGCATTGCAAGAGCACTAACCTTGAATCCGAAATTTGTTATCTGTGACGAGCCAGTCTCTGCTTTGGACGTTTCGATACAAGCCCAGGTACTAAACTTGATGGCCGACTTACAGGATGAATTTAACTTAACTTATTTATTTATCGCCCATGACTTAAGCGTTGTAAAACACATTAGCGACAGAGTGGCAGTTATGTACTTAGGTCGCATTGCGGAAATAGCGCCGAAGAAGAACCTCTACGAAACTCCATTACATCCATACACACAAGCACTTCTATCAGCAGTTCCATCCACAGACATACTACACAAAAAGGAAAAAATCATATTAAAAGGGGACTTACCAAGTCCATCAAATCCACCGTCAGGCTGTACGTTTCGTACTCGTTGTCCGATGGTTCATGAGAAATGCTCTGAGGTGCGTCCCGAGCTTACAGAGGTGGGAAATGGCCATCTAGTAGCCTGCCACCTTTATACAGGCAAATAAGTGCATTAGGTTATGCACTTAAGGAGGTGGTGCGTGCTTTTTAAATGGTTGATTTAGACAGAAATGTTAAAAATTATAAGAGGGGTGAATGGAATGAAGGCAAAGAAAAGTTGGTTGGTCATGCTGGTGCTTGCACTTGTTTTGGGTGTACTGGCAGCGTGCACAGGAAACAAAGAACCTGCTTCATCAGAGAATGAAGGATCGAGTGAAAAGGATCCGGTAACTGGAGGTACGGTAGTTGGGGCAATGGATACAGCTCCAACAGGTTTGTTTAACCCTATTTTTTACACGGAGGCCTATGAATCTAATATTTTATCATTTACACATGAAGGGCTGCTGACGCAAGATAAGAACCTTGATTTTATTCCTAACTTAGCGAAAGAGTGGACATTCAATGATGATCAAACGGAAGTAACTTTTAAATTAGATGAAAATGCAAAATGGCATGATGGGGAACCATTTACTGCTAACGACGTTGTATTTACTTATAAAACCATTGCGAGCCCGGGATATGTAGAAGCGGGCGGAGTTCGTACGCAATATGTTGAAAGATTGGTAGGTTATGAGGAGTTTTCAACAGGGAAAACAACCGATTTCCAAGGGGTTGTTGCTGTCGATGATCATACAGTTACGTTTAAGTTTGCTCAACCAAACGTGTTGGCGCTATCTGATGCTAGCTTTATGATTATTCCAGAACATATTTTCAAAGATATTCCTGTTGCGGAAATTCCGGAAGCTGGTGCTTCACGCAATCCTGGTGAAGTGATTGGTACTGGGCCATTCCAATTTAGTGAAATGGTGCAAGGGGAGCAATACGTACTTAAGAAATTTGCTGATTATTGGCAAGGAGAGCCTAAGCTTGATAGCGTCATTTGGAAAGTGGTTGACCAAGCTGTTATCTTAGGTTTACTTGAAAACGGTGAAATTGATTTTGTTGCCGATCCAAACGGTTTCCAAGCTGCTGACTATGAAACAGTGGATGCGCTTGAAAATGTTGAAATTGTTGAGCAACCTGACTTCGGTTACCAGACGATGGGGCTGATGCATAATCATCGTTCTAAGGAAGACTCAGAAGCTGGAACCATTAATCCAGCTAACTGGACAGTTAACGAAAAGCTTAAAGACCAAAAAGTCCGTCAAGCGATTGCGTATGCAATTAACCGACAAGGTTTAGTAGATGGTTTATTGTATGGACGTGGAATTGTTCAAAATTCACCAATTGCAACTCAATTCTGGGCTTATGACGATACAACACCAAATCAATATGAGTTTGACCCTGAAAAGGCAAAAGCTCTACTTGATGAGGCTGGTTACAAGGATGTAAACGGAGATGGTTTCCGTGAGGATCCTAACGGCAAGGAATGGGTGCTTAACTTAAATTATCCACTAGGAAACCAAATTCGTGAGCGTTCTGCTCCAATTATTGAAGAGTTCCTAGAAGAAGTGGGAATTAGCATTGACCTTCGACAGCCGAAGGAAGCGGCAGCCTACTTTGAAGATCTAGAAAAGAACAGCCAAGACTGGGATTTATACTTAATTGGTTGGAGCTTAGATAGTACAGATCCAGATCCAAGTGGATTATGGTCATCTATGGCAGGTTACAACTATTCTCGTTGGAATAATCCTGAAGCAGATCAATTGTTAAAGGATGCATTTACTCCTCCAGATGCATTTGAACAAGATTATCGTAAACAAAAGTATAGTGAGTGGCAAGTTGAGTTCGGTGAAGATCTACCAAGCGTGATCCTATATGCTGCCAATAGCTTATGGGCTCATAACAAACGTCTTCAAGGAATCGATGTACTTCCATACTCGTTCTTAAACGATACTCATCTCTGGCATGTAACGGAATAACAATTGTTGAATAGAGAAAAGAGTGATCGGTATTACGCCGCGCTCTTTTCTTATTCTGTAAGAATGGAGGGGGATTTCGGTGTATAAGTATATAATTCGAAGATTACTCATTTTTATCCCTATGCTCTTTGTACTAACTATCTTCGTGTTTGGTCTAATACAAGCTGCTCCTGGTGATCCAATTACCGGGAAAAATTTCGATCCAAATATTGATCCTGAGGTTTTTGAAAGGCAAAAAGAGGCCCTTGGACTGAATGACCCCATTCACGTCCAATATTGGAATTGGGTAACAAAAGTAATGCAGGGGGACTTCGGGGAATCATATATCTTTAAAGGTCGTGACGTTTCCGAATTGATCGGCGAAAGAATTGGAAATACATTTTACTTAGGTATTTTCACGCTTTTTATAACGATTATAGTTTCCATTCCGATTGGAATATACTCAGCAAAAAAGCCGTATTCTATCCTTGATTATGGTGCTACAACCTTTGGATTTTTTGGCTTAGCTGTACCCAATTTCTTTTTCGGCTTAGTTGCCATTTACGTTTTTTCTATTAAGCTGGGCTGGTTACCTTCACAAGGTTCTGTTTCAAGCCCAGGATTAACAGGCATTGAACTATTTCTTGATAAGCTGCAACATTTAATTTTACCAGGATTAACGCTAGGGTTAGCAGGGACAGCCTCTTACATGAGATTTATGCGCTCGGAAGTGCTTGATGTGTTAGCGAGTGATTACATTCGTACGGCTCGTGCAAAAGGAATGACTAACAGAAGTGTATTGTATAAACATACTTTACGTAATGCAATGATTCCGATTATTACTTTATTAGGTTTCGAAGTTGGGATACTACTTAGCGGTGCAGTTATCACTGAAGGGGTATTTCAGTATCCGGGAATTGGAACATTGTTCTTAAGTTCTATTGGGAATCGTGACTATCCTGTCATCATGGCCATAAATCTAATGCTAGGATTTTTCATTCTCCTCGGGAATTTATTAGCTGATATTTTCTACAGTATTGTTGACCCACGAATCCGCTACGATTGAGGTGAGTAATATGGAACTAAAACAGCAGGAAGCGATGGATACAAACATAGAGGTACCTATAAAACCAGATAAAGGAAATAGTCCTTTCCGAATCGCATTAAAACGATTCTTGAAAAATAAGCTTGCTGTCATCGGAGTCTTTGTGTTACTAGGAATCATTTTAGCTGTCACCTTTGCCCCATTGTTAACGGAGCACAGTCCTACAAAGTCTAACCTCTTATTAATTGAACGTCCCCCGAGTGAAGATCATCCACTAGGGAACGATAGTTCAGGGCGTGATAATCTATCAAGACTCCTGTATGGAGGAAGAATTTCACTTATTGTAGGTTTTTGTGCTATGATCTTTACTCTCATCATTGGAGTTACTCTTGGCTCTATTGCTGGGTATTATGGTGGTAAGATTGATGCAATTATCATGCGTGCAGCGGATATGATGCTAGTGTTACCTTTCCTTGTTCTTTGTTTAACCATTGTAGCCATATTGGAAAGAGTAAATGTTGGAATATTTGTAGCTATCATTGCGATCACTTCATGGCCAAACCTAACAAGAATTATTAGAGGTACATATTTATCTCTTCGAGAACAGGAATTTGTTCTAGGAGCAAAAGCGATTGGTGCAAGTGATTTTAGAATAATATTTAAACATTTTATTCCGAATGCAATTGGTCCAATTGTGGTTAATGCGACATTAATGATGGCCACATATATTATTATTGAATCGGGTCTTAGTTTTATTGGATTTGGGATTCCTCAGCCAACGCCGACATGGGGAAATATGATTTCTGAGGCCCAGAGTTTACGTATTTTACGGAATAGTCCGGAAGCGTGGATACCGCCAGGACTAGCCATTTTAACGACTGTTCTATGTATTAACTTTATAGGAGATGGTTTAAGAGACGCGTTTGATCCTAAAAGTAATAGAAGATGAAATAAAGAGCCAACTGAATCATTCGGTTGGCTTCTTTCATTTTTTTACTAGAGATGGAAAAAGAAACTTGAATATTTTTTTAAAAAATTTTAATTTTAGAAATTGTTATTATATCAACATTGTAAGCGGATACAACTAAAATGACTAATCTAAATTATCAAACAATTCGAAAAAATGGGGTTGACGAGTAAATGAAATGGGCGTAAGATAGTCCTCAAATATACAAATCATTTGTAATATTCAAAAGAAAAACAAGGGGTATAAAGAAGTTAATTTTCGTAAAAAATTTTTGTCATTATTTTATTCATTTAAAGCGGGTTAACTTTAATACAAAGAGGTGTATTTCGTGACTGAACAATGGATTTTTTTAAATGGCGAATATGTAACTAAAGAGAACGCCAAGATTTCAGTATACGATCATGGATTTCTATACGGAGACGGTATTTTTGAAGGAATTCGAGTCTACAGCGGTAACGTATTCCGAATGAAGGAACATATGGACCGACTGTACCGTTCAGCAAAGTCAATTATGCTGAATGTGCCATACTCACAAGATGAATTCACAGATATTATCGTCGCTACTGTTGAAAAAAATAAAATTGAAGATGCTTATATTCGCGTCGTAGTTTCTAGAGGTGTTGGTGACCTCGGACTCGATCCAAATAAATGTGCTAAGGCAAATGTAGTTGTTATAGTGGAACCACTTTCGATTTTCCCGAAAGAATTGTATGAAACAGGATTAGAGATTGTGACTGTTGCAACAAGAAGAAACAGACCTGATGTACTTAGTCCAAAAGTAAAATCTTTAAATTATTTAAATAATGTGCTAGTTAGAATTGAAGCACATCTGGCTGGAGTCAGTGAAGCATTAATGCTTAATGACCAAGGGTATGTTGCAGAAGGATCTGCTGATAATGTGTTCATTATTCGCGATGGTTGTTTCTTTACACCTCCAGGCTATATTGGAGCACTTGAAGGAATTACAAGAAACGCCGTTATCGATATAGTAAAAGAATTAGGCTATGAGCTTAAGGAAGAACCATTTACAAGACATGATGTTTACACAGCTGATGAAGTGTTTTTAACTGGAACAGCTGCAGAAGTCATTGCAGTAATAAAGGTAGATGGTAGAGTCATTGGCGATGGTACTCCGGGTGCACTTACGAAGGAATTACTAGTGAAGTTTAGAGAACGTGTCGTTTCTGAGGGTGTAAAAGTATACTCTAAGGAAGCAACTCCCCATGTAAGCTAAGTTAATAGTTAAAAGCGTTGATAAGGAAAAGTAGTTTCATGAAACAATCCTACAGAGAGCCGGGGTAGCTGGAAGCCGGTGGAAATGACATGAAATGAACTCACCTTTGAGCACTGTCTTGAAAATTTAGAGTAAAGGCAGTCGAGTGTCAGACACTCGTTATCAAAACGATCCAATAGTGATCATGAGCGCACGCATTTGCGTGAACAAGGGTGGTACCGTGGATAGGTTTCTCAAGCCTTTCCATCCCTTTAGCCTAGGGTGTAGTAGGCAAAGTAGGGGATGGGGAGGCTTTTTATAATGTTAATTTGTTAGATTATCTAACAAGAATTGAAATAGGGAGGGTCAACAAATGTTGCAAGAAACTGCCTTTACAAAAATGAAGGCTGAAAACGAACCGATTAGTGGTGCAGAGTTAATGCTTGAAGCACTAAAGAAGGAGCAAGTAGAGGTAATATTTGGATATCCTGGAGGGGCAGTTCTCCCAATTTACGATAAGCTCTATGATTCTAAGATTCTACACATACTCCCTCGCCATGAACAAGGTGGAATTCATGCAGCAGAAGGTTATTCTCGAGTAACTGGAAAACCGGGTGTTGTAATCGCAACATCAGGACCTGGTGCTACTAATATTATTACTGGATTAGCTGATGCGATGATGGACTCCTTACCTTTAGTTGTCTTTACAGGTCAGGTAGCAACAGGAGTGATCGGTACAGATGCATTCCAAGAGGCGGATATACTGGGAATTACGACTCCCATAACTAAATATAATTATCAGGTTCGTAGTATTGAAGATATTCCTAGAATTGTGAAAGAAGCATTCTACGTTGCCACAAGTGGACGCCCAGGACCAGTGTTAATCGATATTCCTAAAGATATTGCAGCTGGTACAGCCAATGTGCCTGAGGAGCAGGAAATCGATCTACCAGGTTATCAACCAACAGTTCAACCAAATTATCTTCAGATTAGAAAGCTAACAGAAGCGGTTAGTAGAGCGAAGAAGCCGGTAATTTTAGCTGGTGCAGGAATTCTCTTTGCTGAAGGTTACGAAGAGTTGAAGCAATACGCGGAACAACAAAATCTTCCGGTTGTGCACACTCTGTTAGGACTTGGAGGCTTTCCTGCTGAACATCCATTATTCGCTGGACTTGCGGGTATGCATGGGTGTTATACCGCAAATATGGCACTGTATGAGTGTGATTTACTCATCAATATTGGAGCTAGATTTGATGACCGCCTAACAGGAAACCTTCAACATTTTGCTCCAAACGCAACCGTTGCTCATATCGATATTGATCCTGCTGAAATCGGAAAAAATGTTCAGACTCATATCCCGGTTGTAGCGGATGCGAAAGAGGCGTTAAAGCAGCTAATCGCTCAAGAAGGAAAACCTCCGGTTCACCAGGAATGGTTGGACACGCTAAATGCTTGGAAAAAAGAGTATCCATACTTTTATAAGGAAGATGGTCGCTTAAAGCCACAAAAAGTAATGGAAATGCTTTATGAAAAAACAAAAGGTGAAGCAATTGTAGTAACAGACGTTGGTCAACACCAGATGTGGGCCGCACAATACTATAAGTTTTCAAAGGCAAACCGTTGGGTAACTTCAGGTGGACTTGGAACAATGGGCTTTGGATTACCTGCAAGTATCGGTGCACAATTAGCCTCACCAGATTCGATTGTGTTATCTATCTCAGGTGATGGTGGATTCCAAATGTGTACGCAAGAATTGGCTGTTATTAGAGAGCAAAATCTTCCTGTTAAAATTATCATCCTTAACAATTCTTCGTTAGGAATGGTAAGGCAGTGGCAAGAGATCTTCTATGAATCTCGTTTCTCACACAGTAAATTCTCTGGCCAACCTGATTTTGTAAAGTTGGCTGATGCTTTTGGAATTAAAGGGTATGTCATTGAAGATGTGGCACAGGCTGAAACCATTTTTAATGAAGTATTAACAAATAATGAGCCAGTACTTCTAGACATTCGCATTGATCC
Organism: Robertmurraya beringensis; assembly: GCF_042433785.1. Classification (NCBI taxonomy): domain Bacteria; kingdom Bacillati; phylum Bacillota; class Bacilli; order Caryophanales; family Bacillaceae; genus Robertmurraya; species Robertmurraya beringensis. The sequence goes on from NZ_JBHLUU010000015.1 coordinate 132,075, forward strand.
AGACGAAAATGTCTATCCAATGATCGCTCCTGGAAAAGGACATCATGAAATGGTAGGTGTGAAACCATGAAAAGAATTATAACTTTAACTGTAATGAATCGCCCTGGTGTGTTAAATCGTATTACTAATCTCTTTTCAAAAAGAAATTATAATATTGAAAGCATTTCAGTAGGTTATTCCGAACAGGAAGGAATATCTCGCATCACTTGTGTTGTTCATGTTGAAAATGATGGTGTGCTTGAACAAATAACGAAACAGTTAAATAAGCAGATCGACGTGATCAAGGTCATGGATATCACAGAGCAATCAATTGTCGCAAGGGAGCTAGCATTAATTAAAGTGGTATCAAACTCTTCGACGAGAAATGAGATTTATTCCTTAATACAGCCGTTTCGAGCATCAGTCATTGACGTAAGCAAGGATAGCTTGGTTATTCAGCTTACTGGTGAATCAGATAAAGTCGAAGCGTTTATCGAATTAATTAAGCCATATGGAATTAAAGAATTGGCAAGAACAGGGACAACCGCTTTCCTAAGAGGGACACAAAAACCTTCTCAAGCGATAAAACCATATTCAATCGTCTAACTAAAAAAAACTTACTAATGAGAGGAAGAAATAAAAATGGCAAAAATGTACTATAACGGAGACGCAAATCAATCATATCTAAACGGGAAAAAGGTAGCAGTTATCGGATACGGTTCACAAGGTCATGCTCATGCACAAAACATGAGAGAGAGCGGTGTGGATGTTGTTATTGGATTAAGACAAGGGAAGTCATGGGAAAAGGCTGAAAAAGATGGTTTCAATGTATATCCAGTAGGAGAAGCAACAGCACAAGCAGATGTAGTTATGATTCTATTACCAGATGAAATGCAACCTAAAGTATATAAAGAGGAAATCGAACCAAATTTAACAAACCAAGCATTAATGTTTGCTCACGGTTTCAATGTTCACTTTAGCCAAATCGTACCACCAGCTACAAACGATGTGCTATTAGTAGCTCCTAAAGGTCCAGGACACCTAGTAAGAAGAACATACGAGCAAGAAGCTGGAGTTCCTGCATTATTTGCTATCTATCAAGATGTAACAGGTAAAGCGAAAGAGCTTGCTTTAGCATATGCATGGGCAATTGGATCACTAAGAGCTGGAGCTTTAGAAACAACATTCAAAGAAGAAACTGAAACAGATCTATTCGGAGAACAAGCGGTTCTTTGTGGAGGTTTAACTTCATTAGTTAAGGCTGGTTTTGAAACATTAGTTGAAGCAGGTTACCAACCTGAACTAGCATACTTTGAGTGCTTACACGAATTGAAGCTAATCGTTGATTTAATGTATGAAGGTGGAATGGAGAACATGCGTTATTCTATCTCTGATACAGCTCAATGGGGTGACTTCGTAAGCGGACCAAGAGTAGTTGACGCTCGCGTAAAAGAATCAATGAAGGAAGTTCTAAAAGACATTCAAGAAGGTAGATTTGCTAAAGGTTGGATCCTAGAAAACCAAGCAAATCGTCCAGAATTCAACGCAATCGTTCAAAAAGAAAATAGCCATTTAATCGAACAAGTTGGTCGCGAGTTACGTGCTATGATGCCTTTTGTCAATAAGGACAAAAAGAAAGAAGTGGTCGTTAGTGCGACGAATTAAAATATTTGATACAACATTAAGGGATGGAGAGCAATCTGCAGGAGTAAATTTAAACCAAACAGAAAAGCTCGAAATTGCAAGACAGCTGGAAAAACTTCAAGTCGATATTATCGAAGCAGGTTTTCCAGCTGCTTCTAAAGGTGATTTTACTTCAGTACAACAAATTGCAAACACGATTAAAGACTGTTCTGTGACGGGGTTAGCAAGAGCAGTTACTTCAGATATTGATGCAGCATGGGAGGCATTGAAGAACGGAGTAGAACCAAGATTACACGTCTTCATTGCAACATCTCCTATTCACAGACAATATAAACTGAAGTTAAGTCAAGATGAAGTTGTTGAGAGAGCTGTTCGAATGGTGAAATACGCTGCACAGAAGTTTCCTATTATTCAGTGGTCAGCGGAGGATGCTTGTCGTACTGAGTTACCTTTCTTAGCTCGAATTATTGAAGAAGTGATTCAAGCAGGTGCGAATGTCATTAACATTCCTGACACCGTTGGTTACATTACTCCGAAAGAGTATGGAGAAATTTTTCAATATTTACACAACAATGTCCCTTCTATCCATAAAGTTTCGTTGTCGGCACACTGTCATGATGATTTAGGAATGGCTATTGCTAATTCATTGGCAGCAGTTGAAAACGGGGCAACACAGATCGAGGGAACCATCAATGGAATTGGTGAAAGAGCAGGAAATGCAGCATTAGAAGAATTAGCAGTAGCCCTTCATATACGTAAAGATTTTTATGATGCGGACACTAGACTGCAATTGAAAGAAATCAGTCGTACTAGTAGTTTAATTAGCAAGCTAACTGGAATGGTTGTCCCAGCTAATAAAGCAGTTGTGGGTAGAAATGCGTATGCTCATGAATCTGGCATTCATCAAGATGGTGTTCTAAAGGAAAAGTCAACGTATGAGATTATTTCTCCAGAACTTGTTGGGTTCCAATCTAACACATTAGTTCTTGGAAAGCACTCTGGGAGACATGCTTTTAGAAACCGATTAGATGAACTTGGGCTATCTGTTGCAGATGAGGATGTCACTCAATTATTTACTGTCTTTAAAGAATTAGCTGATAGAAAAAAAGAGATGACAGACGAAGATCTTGCAGCGATTGTACTCGAGCAAAAGTTATCTAAGGATGAGCGCTTTTATGAACTACTTGCGATTCAGGTTCAATATGGTACGAATCAAATACCTACAGCTACTGTTACGCTGTCAGGAAACCATAATGAAATCATTCAAGAGGCTTGCACGGGAAGTGGCAGCATTGAAGCATTATATAATACGTTGGAAAAATGCGTAAATGGAAGTGTCCATTTACTAGACTACCGAATCCAGTCTGTCGGAGCGGGTAGAGACGCATTGGCCCAAGTGTTTGTAAAGCTTAAGTTTAATGGAGAAGAAACAAGCGGGCGAGGATTGGCTCAAGATGTTCTAGAAGCATCAGCTAATGCATACTTAAATGCGGTGAATCGTGTCATATACATGGCTGCAGTGACCGTTTAATAAATGTACATTTTAATGGAGGGGAAACAAGATGAAGAAGCAGATTGCAGTGCTACCCGGAGACGGAATTGGCAAAGAAGTAACTAAAGGTGCGGTGGATGTACTGCAGGCTATTGGTGATAGATTTGGTCATCAATTTGAATTTGCGTATGGACATATTGGTGGAGTAGCTTATGAAGTAACAGGGAGTCCACTTCCAGATGAGACAGTTGAACTGTGTAAGCAAAGTGATGCTGTGCTTTTAGGTGCGGTCGGGGGGCCAAAGTACGATACTTTGCCTGTACATCTCCGACCAGAGAGAGGATTACTAAAGATTCGTAAAGAGCTTGACCTTTATGCGAACTTGCGCCCAACTACTTTTTATGCGAGTCTAGCTGATTCATCACCCCTTCGCAAAGAAATTATTCAAGACGTGGATATGTTAATGGTTCGTGAATTAACAGGTGGATTATATTTTGGTAAGCCAAGTGAGCGTCGTACAGTGGATGAGAAAGAGGCAGTAGTTGATACTCTTTTCTATAAACGTGAAGAAATGCTTAGGGTTATTGAACTAGCCTTCCAACTAGCGGACAAAAGAGGGAAGAAGGTTACATCTGTTGATAAAGCAAATGTATTAGAATCAAGCAGAATGTGGAGAGAAGTAGCTGAGGAAGTGGCAAAACGCTATCCAGAGGTAAAACTTGAACATATGCTTGTAGATAATGCAGCGATGCAATTAATTAAAAATCCAAAGAGTTTTGATGTTGTTGTTACTGAGAATTTATTTGGGGACATTTTAAGCGATGAAGCTTCTGTATTGACCGGATCTTTAGGAATGCTTCCATCCTCTAGTTTATCTGAAAATGGACCATACTTATATGAACCAATTCATGGGTCTGCTCCTGATATTGAAGGGAAAAATATTGCGAATCCTTTAGCGGCTATTCTTTCAGCGGCAATGATGTTAAGAGTATCGTTTGGTCTAGAAGAAGAGGCAGCTGCTGTTGAAAAAGCGGTTGATGAAGTATTAAATGCAGGACTGCGTACAAAAGATATTTTATCAGAAGGAAAAAAAGCGGTGTCTACTTCAGAAATGGTTGCAGAAGTAAAGGCATGTATTTTAGGCCATGAAACGATTTCAAGTATTATGGGTGCATACGCATAAATTCTGGCTAACAATGAATATCAAAACGACACGGCCTATCGCGCCGTGTCTCTTTTAAAAAGGAGGTCAAAATGATGGGGAAATCAATTATTGAAAAGATTTGGGACTACCATGTTGTACAAAAAGAAGAAGGGAAACCGGATTTATTATACATTGATTTACATTTAGTTCATGAAGTTACTTCTCCACAAGCATTTTCAGGACTAAGAATGAAAAATAGAAAGGTTCGACGTCCTGATCGAACGTTTGCTACGATGGATCACAATGTTCCAACTGTAAACAGAAAGCAAATTAACGATGCGGTGGCAAAAAATCAAATGACGACACTTGAAAAAAATTGTCAAGAGTTTGGTGTTCCATTAGCTGATTTAGATAGCCCTGACCAAGGAATCGTCCATGTTATCGGTCCAGAGCTAGGGTTAACTCAGCCTGGGATGACGATTGTTTGTGGAGATAGTCATACTTCCACACATGGTGCATTTGGTGCCTTAGCATTCGGAATTGGTACAAGTGAAGTGGAGCATGTACTTGCCACACAAACTCTTTGGCAATCCAAGCCGAAAACATTAAAGCTTGAAATTAATGGGAAGCTTTCAAGCGGGGTTACAGCAAAGGATGTTATTCTGTATGTCCTTTCAAAATTTGGAGTTCAGTTTGGAACAGGATACGTTATTGAGTATTGTGGTGAAGTAATTGAAGGTCTTTCAATGGAAGAAAGAATGACCATTTGTAATATGTCAATAGAAGGTGGAGCTAGAGCAGGCTTAGTAGCTCCGGATGAAACGACATTCTCTTATCTAAAAGGTAGAAAATTCGCTCCGAACAAAGAGGAGTTTGATAGATATGTAGAGCATTGGAGTGCTTTTACATCTGATAAAGATGCAAAGTATGATCGAGAAATTGTAATTGATGGTTCTGATATTTCACCGATGGTCAGCTGGGGGACCAACCCTGCAATGACAGCAAAAATAGAAGACGCTATTCCAACAGTTGCAGATTACGAGACAGAAATTGAGAAGAGTACACTTGAAAGAGCGCTTCAGTATATGGGGCTAAATCAAGGGCAAAAAATCGAAGATATTAAAATTCAGCATGTGTTTATTGGATCATGTACGAATTCAAGAATTGAAGATATCCGTAAAGCAGCTGAAGTAGTAAAGGGACAAAAGGTACATCCAAGTGTACGTGCATTAGTGGTACCTGGATCTCAAGGCGTCAAACAACGTGCTGAAGAGGAAGGGTTACATCAAATCTTTATTGAGGCAGGATTTGAGTGGAGAGAATCAGGTTGTAGTATGTGCTTGAGCATGAACGATGATGTTGTTCCAGCTGGAGAACACTGTGCTTCTACTTCTAACCGTAATTTTGAAGGTAGACAAGGAGCGGGAGCTCGAACTCACTTAGTTAGTCCTGCAATGGCTGCAGCAGCAGCACTTTATGGACATTTTGTTGACATTAGAAAATTAACTCCTGTAGAAGTACGATAAGGAGGGAGGAAAAATTATGTTTACTATTTTTGAAGGCGAAGCCGTAGCACTTGATCGTGCACATGTAGATACAGATCAAATTATCCCAAAACAATTTTTAAAAAGAATTGAGAAAACAGGATTTGGAAAATATTTATTTTTCGATTGGAGATATAACAAGGATGGCTCCGATAATCCTGAGTTTGAATTAAATCATCCGTCAAAGAAAAATGCTTCTATACTAATAGCTAACGAAAATTTTGGATGTGGCTCCTCAAGGGAGCATGCTCCATGGGCTCTATTAGATTATGGTTTTAAAGTAGTTATTGCTCCATCCTTTGCCGATATCTTTCATCAAAACTGCCTGAAAAACGGCATGCTTCCTATTGCATTAGAGGAAGAAAAAGTGAAGGTGTTATTAGAAAAAGGGAAAAACCCTAGCTATAAATTAAAAGTTGATTTAGAAAACCAAACAATAAGTGATGCTGAAGGTCTATCAGAGTCTTTCGAGGTTTCTTCTTATTGGAAAAAGATGCTGATTAATGGCTGGGATGAGATTGAAATTACCCTTCAATTAGACGAGCAAATTAATAAATATGAAAAGAACCGAGCATTGTTAACAAAGTAAATAAATGGCCGCAGCACAAGCTGTGGCCATTTATTATTTTGTTTTTATAGTGGTTTCTGCTAAACTTACCTCAGGTTATGAATAAGGGGTATGGTAGATGAAAAAAAGGGAACGGGCTCGTAAGGACGGAAACGTAGTGTTTTTCCCCGATTTAGAAAAGAGGCTTTTCGAAAAAGGGTTAGACTTTATACAAAAAAAGCAATTTAGAGAGGCAATTCCTTATTTTGAAGAAGCAAAAGAGCATGATCAAGAAAACAGTGATATTTGGTTTGCCTTGGTTTTGGCTTATTATGAATCCGGATCATTTGAAAAAGCAAAAGAGTATACAGAAGAGATGTTAAGGATAGGTATCGGTGAGTATTTTCAAACGGTTGATATGCTCATTATGGTTCTTGTCCAGCTAAAAGAATACAGCCGTGTCGTACATACCATTGAGGTGCTATTAGAGGAACATGAAGTTCCAGTTGAAAAATACGAGCATTTTAGAAGACTGCTGGATTTTAGTAGAAGAATGCTTAATGCAGTAGAAGAAAATCAGCCAGTAGAAATAGAAGATGAAAAGGAAATCAAGCAAGTCGCTCCCCAATCACTTAATTTGTTTGACCCAAAGGATGAGAAGGAGCTATTGTTACAAGTGGCTAACCTTGCTCATCAAAATATCCAGCCTGTATTAAATGAAATACGTAACTATCTACAGTCAAGTGAAGGCCAACCTTTTATTAAAACGATGCTCTTACACGTACTTAAAGAACATCAATATCATGAGCCAATAACAGTGACTAAGCTTCAATCCTCAATGGTGTTAATCCCTAAGGATCTCTATGATTTAAGGGATCATCAACAAAAAATAGAGGTCTCAAAGGTTTTAGCAGAACAACTTGAACAGGAAAATCCCACGTTACTAGAACAAGCCATTAGTTTAATAGACCGTCATCTTTTTATATTGTACCCATTTCATTACCCTTCGAATGATATGAGAACACTTGCTGCCGCTTATCATATATTAGTTTTGATGTTTTTCGCACAGGACTATTCGATTGATGAAATGAGTGATGTTTATCAATCATCTGAACAGGATATTGAGACATTATTACGATATATACAAGAAATTGAAGAATTTTCTTATCCTATTATTTAGTCTAGGATGTTGAAACGAAGGCAACCTATGTTATAATGTAGTGGTTGTAATAACTGTATATTAAAAACAAGCTTACATATTCATCTAAATTAGTAACGAATGAAAATGTAAATAGATTTTGGAGGGAAAGTTCGTATGTCTGTGAAGTTTGAAAAACTAGAAGGGAACCAAGGGGTTCTTACAGTTGAAGTAGATGCAGCAAAGGTTAATGAAGGTTTAGACGCTGCATTTAAAAAAGTAGTAACAAAGGTAAATGTACCTGGTTTCCGTAAAGGGAAAATGCCTCGTGCAATGTTCGAGAAGCGTTTTGGAGTTGAGTCTTTATACCAAGATGCAATTGATATTCTTCTTCCGGAAGCTTATGCAAACGCAGTTGAAGAATCAGGTATTGATCCAGTTGATCGTCCTGAAATTGATGTAGAGCAAATTGAAAAAGGCAAGAGCTTTATCTTTAAGGCAACTGTTACAGTTAAGCCTGAAGTGAAACTTGGTGAGTACAAAGGACTTGAAGTAGAAAAAGTTGAAACTGAAGTTACTGATGAGGATGTAGCTAACGAGTTAAAAACTCTTCAAGAACGTCAAGCTGAGCTTGTTGTTAAAGAAGAAGGCAAAGCTGAAAATGGCGATACAGTAGTAATGGACTTTGAAGGTTTCGTTGATGGAGAAGCTTTCGAAGGTGGAAAGGCTGAAAACTACTCACTTGAGTTAGGTTCAGGTCAATTTATTCCTGGGTTCGAAGAGCAATTAGTTGGACTAGCTGCTGGAGAAGAAAAAGATGTAGAAGTGTCTTTCCCAGAAGAATACCATGCAACTGAATTAGCTGGTAAACCTGCAGTATTCAAAGTAAAACTTCATGAAGTAAAAGGAAAAGAGCTTCCTGAGCTTGATGACGAGTTCGCAAAAGATGTGGATGAAGAAGTTGAAACACTTGATGCGTTAAAAGAAAAGATTAAGAATCGTTTAGTAGATTCTAAAAAACATGAAGCAGAGCACCACGTACGTGATACCGTTGTTGACAAGGCAGCAGCAAATGCTGAGATTGACCTTCCAGCTGTAATGATCGATACGGAAGTGGATCGCATGATGCAAGAGTTCGAACAACGTTTACAAATGCAAGGTATGAACCTTGAATTATACTTCCAATTCTCAGGCCAAGATGAAAATGCCCTACGTGAGCAAATGAAAGAAGAAGGCGAAAAGCGTGTGCGTGTAAGCTTAACTCTTGAAGCTATCGCAGCTGCAGAAAATCTTGAAGTTTCTGAAGAAGAAGTAGATGCAGAATTAAACAAAATGGCTGAAATGTATAATATGACTGTTGAGAACATTAGAGCTGCTTTAGGAAATGTAGATGGAATTAAGGGAGACCTTAAAGTTAGAAAAGCTGTTGAATTCTTAGTAGAAAACAGCAAAGCGGTTTAAATCATATTATAAAAAATGAACAAGGCGCGATTGAATCGTGCCTTGTTTTATACCATTTACATACTTATAAAATCAATTAGAATGACATATACATAACTAATACAGAAATGAAGTTTTTAAAGATTTAGTAAAAACTTCCGATTTAACTTTAGAAATTATGGTTAAGATTAACTAGTACATATTTATTTACTTTTGCAGATATGAAAATGTTTTCTTTTTCAAGAGTTATCATTTCCTGTCCACCTAGTAAATGTGATACAATGCAATACATAACTTATTGATAACAATTGAATAAAGAATACTGTAAGTAAAGATAAACAATTATATCTGCAGCAATTTATGTGTTTTAGACGCTTTTCAAGGGGTGAAGAAATTGTTTAAATTTAATGATGAAAAAGGACAATTAAAGTGTTCCTTCTGTGGTAAAACACAAGATCAAGTTCGAAAACTAGTTGCAGGTCCAGGTGTGTATATATGTGACGAGTGTATCGAGTTATGTACTGAAATTGTGGAAGAGGAACTCGGAACTGAAGAAGAAGTAGAATTTAAGGATGTTCCGAAACCAATGGAAATCCGCAATATTTTAGATGAGTATGTAATCGGTCAGGATCAAGCGAAGAAAAACTTATCGGTTGCTGTTTACAATCATTATAAGCGCATCAATTCTAACAGCAAAATTGATGAAGTTGAGCTTTCAAAAAGTAATATAGCAATGATTGGACCAACAGGTAGTGGAAAAACACTTCTTGCACAAACCTTAGCAAGAATTTTAAATGTTCCTTTTGCTATTGCTGATGCAACATCACTTACTGAAGCTGGTTACGTTGGTGAAGATGTTGAAAATATCCTGTTAAAGCTTATTCAAGCAGCTGACTATGATGTTGAAAAAGCTGAAAAAGGTATTATTTATATTGATGAAATCGATAAAATTGCTCGAAAATCGGAAAATCCGTCCATTACTAGAGATGTATCTGGTGAAGGAGTACAACAAGCTCTACTAAAAATCCTTGAAGGAACGGTGGCTAGTGTACCACCACAAGGCGGTAGAAAGCATCCTCATCAAGAGTTCATTCAAATTGATACTACTAACATTTTATTTATTTGTGGTGGAGCATTTGATGGTATTGAACCAATCATTAAAAGACGTCTAGGTCAAAAGGTAATCGGTTTTGGATCAGATGTGAAAAAGAAGGAAGTAGAAGATAAGGATCTTCTTTCTAAGGTATTACCAGAAGACCTATTACGCTTCGGATTAATTCCTGAATTCATTGGTCGACTTCCAGTTATTGCAAGTCTAGCTACGTTAGATGAAGACGCATTAATCGAAATTTTAACAAAGCCGAAAAATGCACTCGTAAAACAATACCAAAAAATGCTTGAACTAGACGATGTAGAATTAGAATTTGAAGAAGATGCTCTTAAGGAAATTGCGAAAAAAGCAATTGAGCGTAAAACAGGTGCTCGTGGCCTTCGTTCTATCATTGAGGGAATTATGCTTGACGTAATGTTTGATCTTCCTTCAAGAGAAGATATTACTAAGTGTATCATCACGAAAGAAACTGTGGTTGATAACGGTGTACCAAAGTTAATTCTAAAAGATGGAAGTATTCTTAAAGAAGAACGAAAAACATCTGCCTAAAATACAGTAGAACCGTAGCATAAGACTACGGTTCTTTTTTTGGCTCACAAAGTAAAATACGTTAATCCTTGTTTATTCCCCTCTGCAGAAGGAGATACTAGCTTATAACTACTATGAAAAGTGCAGGAGGGAATGCTATGAGTTGGACGGGAATTGCCTTATTTATTCAGTTGTTTTTTGGCATCGTTATTGGACTCTATTTTTGGAATTTATTAAGAAGTCAACGGACACAAAAGGTGTCCATTGATAGGGAATCAAAAAAAGAAATGGACCAATTAAGAAAAATGAGATCTATTTCATTAACCGAGCCACTCTCAGAGCGAGTGAGACCGAGTACTTTTGATGATATTGTAGGTCAGGAAGATGGAATCAAATCGTTAAAAGCGGCACTATGTGGTCCGAATCCTCAACATGTGATCATTTATGGACCACCTGGAGTAGGAAAAACGGCTGCAGCTCGACTAGTGTTAGAAGAAGCAAAGAAAAATGCCAAATCACCATTCCAATCTTCTTCTGTGTTTATTGAGTTAGATGCAACCACTGCTAGGTTTGATGAGCGAGGGATTGCAGATCCTCTTATCGGATCTGTCCATGACCCTATCTATCAAGGTGCAGGAGCAATGGGACAAGCAGGAATTCCTCAACCAAAGCAAGGTGCAGTGACAAATGCACATGGTGGTGTATTATTTATTGATGAAATCGGAGAACTTCATTCGATTCAAATGAACAAGCTTTTAAAAGTTCTAGAGGATCGTAAAGTATTTTTAGAGAGCGCTTATTATAGCGAGGAAAATACACAAATACCAACACATATTCATGATATATTTAAAAATGGATTACCAGCAGATTTTCGTTTAATAGGTGCTACAACGAGAACACCAAGTGAGATACCTCCAGCGATTCGCTCTAGATGTATGGAGGTGTTCTTCAGGGAGTTGAGCAGAGAAGAAATCTCTTCGATTGGAGAAAAGGCTGCAGAAAAAGTGAAGTTGAAAATTGGTGAAAAAGGAATAGATATATTATCATCTTATGCTAGAAATGGTCGAGAAGCAGTAAATTTGATACAGATAGCTGCCGGTCTTGCCATCACCGAAGATAGAGATTTTATAAAGGATGAAGACATTGAGTGGGTTATTCAATCTAGTCAGTTAACACCAAGAATGGAACAGAAAATTATGTCTTCTTCTACCATTGGACTTGTAAATGGATTAGCCGTTTATGGACCGAATTCTGGAGCATTGCTTGAAATTGAAGTGACGGTTATTCCGACAAAAGAAAAAGGTTCCATAAATATAACAGGCATAGTTGAAGAAGAAAGCATTGGTGGTCAAGGAAAATCGATAAGAAGAAAAAGTATGGCAAAAGGTTCGATTGAGAATGTTATAACTGTACTTCGTTCGATGGGAGTTCCGGCTGATGAATTTGATATTCACGTTAACTTTCCGGGTGGAGTTCCGATTGATGGACCTTCTGCAGGGATTGCGATGGCAACAGGTATTTACTCTGCTATCTACAAGCACCCTATTGACCACACGGTTGCAATGACAGGAGAAATTAGTATTCATGGAAATGTAAAGCCAATTGGAGGAGTATATCCAAAAGTGAAAGCGGCGAAAAAGGCTGGAGCTAGTAAAGTGATTATTCCTAAAGAGAATATCCAATCGATGCTTTATGAAATTAAGGATATTGAGATTATCCCGGTCAGTCATTTGTCAGAGGTGTTCGAACATGCGTTATTAAAGGATTATGCAAATGAAGATGTCATCACAGCATCCGTGCAAATTTCAAAAAAAGAAAGTATTTAAGTAGAATGAAAATAGAACTTCGGTTTGCATTTTGAGGAGCCGGAGTTTTTTGTTGGAAGCTAACGATTTCGTAATAAATAGCATATTTGCTTGTAAATAGACACTACCGGTTAAATACGATAGAATTGTACAAAGAATTCCTTTATTAAGAGGGAAAGAAAGCATTTGGAGGTGCAAGGTAATGGCGAAAAAGACAGAAATCATTGTCCCCCTCCTGCCACTTCGAGGTTTACTTGTTTATCCGACAATGGTTTTACACTTGGATGTCGGAAGAGAAAAATCAGTACAAGCTCTCGAGAAGGCAATGGTAGATGACAGTTTAATCTTTTTAACAACACAGAAAGAGGTATCAATTGACGAACCACTTGAGGATGACTTGTATAAGATGGGAACACTTACAAAGGTCAAGCAAATGCTCAAGCTTCCAAACGGTACGATACGAGTACTCGTTGAAGGTTTAAAGCGAGCGGAGATTGTTTCATTTTTTGATGAAGACGATCACTATTCTGTTGAAATAAAAACATATGAGGATCCAGTTGAAAAGGATGCGGAATCACAAGCATTAATGCGGACGATGCTTGATTATTTTGAGCAGTACATAAAGATGTCTAAGAAAATCTCGGCAGAAACTTTCTCAACTGTCACGGATATTGAGGAACCGGGTAGAATGGCTGACATCATTTCCTCACATCTTCCTTTAAAGCTAAAGGAAAAGCAGGAGATTCTAGAAACAATCGATGTGAAGGAAAGAATTCAGAAGATTGTAGACATCATACACAATGAAAAAGAAGTATTAAACCTAGAGAAAAAAATTGGCCAAAGAGTGAAAAAATCTATGGAGCGTACGCAAAAGGAATATTACTTGCGTGAACAAATGAAGGCCATTCAAAAAGAGCTAGGTGATAAAGAAGGTAAGACAGGAGAAGTAAGCGATCTTACTGAAAAAATCGAACAAGCTGGCATGCCAGAGCATGTAAAAAATACTGCTATGAAGGAACTAGAAAGGTATGAAAAAGTTCCCTCAAGTTCTGCAGAAAGTGCCGTTATTCGAAACTATATTGAATGGCTTTTAGCTATTCCTTGGTCGAAGGCAACGGAAGATGACTTAGATATTCATAAAGCGGAAAAAATATTAAATAATGACCACTACGGCCTCGAGAAGGTGAAGGAAAGGGTTCTCGAGTACTTAGCTGTTCAGCAAATGACGAACTCATTAAAAGGACCTATTCTTTGTTTAGCAGGACCTCCAGGAGTTGGGAAAACTAGCTTAGCCCGATCGATTGCGACATCATTAAATAGAAATTTTGTGAGAATTTCTCTAGGTGGAGTAAGAGATGAGTCTGAAATTAGAGGTCACAGACGTACGTATGTAGGGGCAATGCCTGGTAGAATCATCCAAGGGATGAAAAAAGCAGGAACAATCAACCCTGTCTTCCTACTCGATGAAATCGATAAGATGTCAAGTGATTTCCGTGGTGATCCATCTGCGGCCATGCTTGAAGTACTAGATCCGGAACAGAATCATAACTTCAGTGATCACTATATCGAAGAAACATATGACCTGTCTAAAGTAATGTTTATAGCTACTGCAAATAATTTGGCAACCATTCCTGGTCCGCTTAGAGATCGGATGGAAATTATTACGATTGCTGGGTATACAGAGCTTGAGAAGATTCATATCGCAAAGGATCACTTGCTTCCAAAACAAACCAAGGAGCATGGCTTAACAAAAGCTCAGTTGCAAATTAGAGAAGATGGAATTCAAAAAGTCGTCCGTTATTACACTAGAGAAGCGGGTGTAAGAAGTCTAGAACGTCAGTTAGCGACTATTTGCCGAAAAACAGCTAAGATTATTGTTTCAGGTGAAAAGAAAAAAGTCATCGTTTCTGAAAAAAATGTGGACGAATTTTTAGGAAAGCCAACTTTCCGCTATGGTCAAGCAGAACTTGAGGATCAAGTGGGCGTAGCTACTGGTCTTGCTTATACAACGGTTGGTGGAGATACCCTTCAAATTGAAGTGTCCTTGTCTCCGGGAAAAGGAAAGCTCATCCTAACAGGGAAGCTTGGCGATGTTATGAAGGAATCCGCTCAAGCAGCATTTAGTTATATTCGTTCAAAAGCAAATGAGCTTGGAATTGACCCTGATTTTCATGAAAAAAATGATATCCATATTCATGTCCCAGAAGGGGCGGTTCCGAAGGATGGGCCATCAGCAGGAATTACCATGGCAACGGCATTGGTCTCAGCTCTGACAGGGCGTGCCATTCGTAAAGAAGTGGGTATGACTGGTGAAATCACGTTACGTGGACGAGTATTACCAATCGGTGGCCTAAAAGAGAAATCTTTAAGTGCCCATCGAGCGGGATTAACTAAAATCATTTGTCCAAAGGATAATGAAAGGGATATCGATGATATTCCTGAGAGTGTTCGTGAAGACCTACAGTTTGTTCTCGTTTCACATCTGGACCAAGTGTTAGAGCATGCTTTGACTGGCGGTGCCAATAGATGAAAGTAACAAGCTCAGAAATTGTCATAAGTGCGGTAAAGCCTGATCAGTACCCGGTTGAACCAATTCCTGAATTTGCCTTAGCTGGTCGCTCCAATGTAGGCAAATCATCATTTATTAACAAAATGCTCAATCGTAAAGGATTAGCAAGAATTTCTTCCAAGCCTGGTAAAACACAAACGCTGAACTTTTATATCGTTAATGAAGTCCTTCATTTTGTCGATGTACCAGGATATGGTTATGCAAAGGTTTCTAAAAAGGAACGGGAAGCATGGGGGAAAATGCTTGAAACGTATTTAACGACGAGAGAGCAGCTAAAGGCTGTGCTATTAATTGTTGATTTACGTCACCCTCCAACGGCAGATGATATCATGATGTATGATTTCTTAAAGCATTATGAAATTCCATGTATTGTCATTGCCACAAAGGCTGATAAAATTTCTAAAACAAAAAGAGCACAGCATTTGAAAATAACAAAAGAAAAGCTCGAATTACACCCGCATGATACGATTATTCAGTTTTCTTCTGAAACAGGAGAAGGAAAAGATAAAGCGTGGGCAACCATTGCGAGTTATATGTAAAAGAAACCGTCAGCACAAAAGTGTCTGACGGTTCTTTTAGTTGTTCGTTTATTTTTTTCTGATAAAAAGTAGGTAAAAGCCAATGATCACCAACACAACTGGCCAAGACTTCCAAGCGATTGTAACTGTATTCTCAAGGATACCTAGCCATGCGGTAATTTTATCGTAAAATAGAAGCAATAATGCGAGGACAAGAAATAATATTCCTTGAAAAAGTCCTGAACGCACCTTCTGGTAACGTAATAAGAATCCAAGCGCAATAATTAGGATAAATGTTCCAATATGATTTGGCCATAGTTGAAAATGGTTAATGATATGGAAATGAAGACCAAATCCGGTAAGAATGACACCAGGCAGAATAGCTTCATAATCCTTCGCCCCATACCCTTGAGAGAGAAAGGAAACGCCAACGATTACTAGCAGAGTTGGCCATGTGTAAAACTGTTGAAAAAGAGCGATGTTCGCCTGTTGTAAAAAGAAATAAACACCAAAACCAATAAGGATGATTCCAGGAAAGATTCGTTGATTTTTCATTAGCACCACTTCCAGTAAGGATTACTTGATAATCATTCTAATTTTTGTTACTGTACATATGGAGGCTTGTCATATTATGACGAGCAAGTAAGGTTTACCAATTAATTATAATAGCATATTTGCATCACAGATGATTAGATTTTGTTCACATTTTATACAAATATGGTCATAATTCATTTTCTTCTATAAAAATGGAACATGTTATAATTACTACTAGCAAACATGCAAATATTCTGGGGGGTGTATTTCTGTATGCATATATTAGTGATCGGTCTTAATTATAAAACTGCCCCTGTTGAAATTCGTGAGCGTTTGACATTTAACCCTTCGCAGTTAGGGGAAGCAATGAACGCTCTTAAAGAAAAAAAGAGTGTGTTAGAGAATGTAATTGTCTCTACTTGTAACCGAACAGAAATCTATGCGGTTGTTGATCAACTACACACAGGCAGATATTATATAAAAGAATTTCTTTCAGAATGGTTTTCAATTGAGCAAAGCGAATTTTCACCATACTTATTTATATACGAACATGACGGTGCAATGGAACACTTATTTAGTGTAACTTGCGGATTGAACTCAATGGTATTAGGTGAGACACAAATCCTTGGTCAAGTTCGTACAAGCTTTTTATTAGCTCAAGAACATGCAACCGTTGGTACAGTTTTTAACCAGCTTTTTAAACAAGCAGTAACCTTAGCTAAAAAAGCACATTCAGAGACTGATATTGGTGCGAATGCGGTTTCGGTAAGTTATGCAGCGGTAGAATTAGCGAAGAAAATCTTTGGTTCCTTAAATAAAAAGAATGTGTTAATTCTTGGTGCAGGTAAGATGGGGGAACTCGCCATACAACATCTACATGCAAATGGAGCTAGTAAGGTAACGGTTATTAATCGCACGTATGAAAAGGCTCAGAATTTAGCTGATCGTTTCGAAGGTGAAGCTAAAACACTAGAAGAGCTTCAGTGTTCTTTAATCGATGCAGATATATTGATAAGTTCAACCGGTGCAAAGGAATTTGTTATTACAAAAGATATGATGACTCAAGTAGAAAAGCTGCGTAAAGGAAAGCCTTTATTCATGGTTGATATTGCGGTTCCACGTGATTTGGACCCAGCATTAGCTGAGCTTGAGAGTGTCTTCTTATATGATATAGATGATTTGGAGGGAATCGTTGAAGCGAACCTTCAAGAACGAAAACGTGCAGCTGCACAAATAATGATGATGATTGAAAAAGAAATTGTTGACTTTAAACAATGGCTAAATTTACTTGGAGTTGTCCCTATTATTTCTGCTCTACGTGAAAAGGCACTTACAATTCAGTCCGGGACAATGGAGAGCTTAGAACGAAAGCTTCCTCATCTGTCTGACCGTGATTTTAAAGTATTAAATAAACATACGAAAAGTATTATAAATCAAATGCTAAAAGATCCAATCCTTCAAGCAAAGGAATTAGCCGCTCGAAAAGATTCAGAACAAGCGTTAGATTTGTTTGTGAAAATTTTTAATATTGATGAACTTGTAAAAGAGCAACAAGTTCTGAGAGAAGCGGAACCAAATCGAGTGGTTTTAACAAACCAACAGCCTTCCTTTCAATCATAAACGAGGAGAAGCGAATGTTTGACTACTATATGACGAGGCTGCATGAGCTGACCGTTGTCCTGTATGCTTTCTGCGTGCTCTTATATTTTATTGATTTCTTACACCATAACCGGAAGGCAAATCGTGTTGCCTTCTGGTTACTTGCATTTGTGTGGTTACTTCAAACAATGTTTTTATTTTTGTATATGTTAAAAACCGGTCGTTTCCCGGTGCTTACTATATTTGAAGGGCTCTACTTTTATGCATGGGTGCTAATTACATTGTCACTAGGAATCAATCGGTTACTACGTGTGGATTTCATTGTGTTTTTTACAAATGTATTGGGGTTTATTATTCTAGCTATCCATACATTTGCACCTGTACAATTTGAATCTCATGTGATGGCCGAGCAACTCATCTCAGAGCTTTTATTGATTCATATAACACTTGCCATTCTTTCTTATGGAGCTTTTTCCCTTTCTTTTGTCTTCTCTTTTCTTTATTTGATTCAGTACAACTTACTAAAGAAAAAGAAGTGGGGAGCTAGACTGTTAAGAATTACTGATTTATCTAAGCTTGAGCATATGTCATATGTTTTAAATGTCATTGGTGTGCCTATGCTAATGCTAGCAGTGATATTAGGAATTCAATGGGCATACTTAAAAATTCCTGAGATGTTTTGGTTAGATGCAAAGGTCATTGGTTCATTTGGTGTCCTGATTGCATATAGCATTTATTTATACTTACGTGTTAGCAAGGAGCTGTACGGAAGGTCATTGGCTCTTTGGAATATTGCTTCATTCTTAATTGTTTTAATCAATTTCTTTTTAATAGGCAACTTATCATCCTTCCACTTTTGGTACACTTGAGGATACATACATAGGAGGTTTACATGCGGAAAATAATAGTTGGCTCTAGACGAAGTAAGCTTGCACTTACACAAACAAACTGGGTGATTGACCAGTTGAAGAAATTAGATCCGTCCTTTGAATTTGAGGTGAAAGAGATTGTTACGAAGGGGGATAAAATCCTTGATGTAACACTGTCTAAAGTTGGTGGGAAAGGTCTATTTGTAAAGGAAATTGAGCAGGCAATGCTCGATGAGGAAATAGATATGGCAGTACATAGTATGAAAGACATGCCAGCTGTTCTGCCGGAAGGTCTAGTGATTGGTTGTATTCCATTTCGAGAGGATCATCGAGATGCGTTAATTTCTAAAAATCACATTCCAATTAACGAATTAAAATCAGGTTCTGTTGTTGGCACGAGCAGTCTTCGTCGTAGTGCACAGCTGCTTGCGATTAGACCAGACCTTGAAATAAAGTGGATACGAGGAAATATTGATACTAGACTAGCTAAATTAGAAGCGGGAGAATATGACGCGATCATACTAGCCGCTGCGGGACTATCCAGAATGGGTTGGGCTAGCGAGGTAGTATCAGAGTTTATTGATGATGAAATATGTATCCCAGCAGTTGGTCAAGGTGCATTATCGATAGAATGCCGAGAAAGTGATGAACAGCTACTTAACTTATTATCTCGTTTTACTTGCATGAAGACCAAACAAGCAGTGACAGCTGAGAGAGTTTTTCTCCAAAAGATGGAAGGCGGCTGTCAGGTCCCGATTGCTGGTTATGCAAAAGTTGAAGAAAACGGTGATATCTCGCTTACAGGGCTGGTAGCAACTCCAGATGGGAAAACCATAATAAAGGAATCAGCAAGTGGACAAGATCCTGAAAAGTTAGGACTGCAAGTGGCAGACATGCTGATTGCAAACGGAGGAAAGGCACTAATTGACGCGGTGAAAGTGGAGCTTGATAGTGAATGAGTGATGAGTACTCTCTCAACGGAATGAAGGTTCTTATTCCTAGAGGAAAAAAGCATGCCAAACCATTTTCAGATTTAGTCAAGAAATACGGGGGGATTCCAGTGGAAATCCCTCTTATTTCCTTTCGACCCGTTGCTTCAACCAGTCTGCCTATCCTCCTGGATAAAAAACTACATAAATATGATTGGATTATTTTTACTAGTAATGTGACAGTTGAAACATTCTTTACCTTTGATATTAACCCGACCGTTCTCAACAATATAAAGATTGCTGTTATCGGTGAAAAAACAGAGGAAGCCTTAGTGAGAAAAGGGGTAACAGTTGATTTTAAGCCCAAAGAATATGTGGCTGAAGCATTTGTTGAAGAATTCTCCCCTTATATTAGTGAAGGAACGACCGTTTTCATTCCTAAAGGGAATTTAGCTAGAGAACTTATTTCTACCAACCTTGAAAAAAAGGGAGCCCATGTGGATGAACTAGTTATATACGAAACGTTTTTTCCAGACAGTAGTCGGGACGCGTTGGTGAAGGCGCTAACAGAAAAGAAGTTAGATATCATAAGTTTTACTAGCCCTTCAACAGTGGATCATTTTATGGCTGTAGTGAATGAAATGAATTTATTATCAACTATTGATCATTGTTTGATCATTTGTATTGGACCTGTTACTCTTCAACGGGCTAATGCTTTTGGGTTACGTGTAGATGCCATGCCAGATACATACACAATTGATCAGATGTTACAAAGTGTTATGAAACTAATAAGAAAGAGGGAGAACAAATGAATCAATCATTTTCTCGTCACCGTCGTTTACGATCTTCTGCAACATTACGCACAATGGTTCGCGAAAACCACTTACACCTTGAAGATTTGGTATATCCAATTTTTGTAGTAGAAGGTGAAAATATAAAAAATGCCATTCAATCTATGCCAGGGGTTTTTCAACTATCATTAGATCAATTGAAAATTGAAATGGATGAAGTAGCAGCACTTGGGATTCCAAGCGTCCTTTTATTTGGAATCCCAAATGAAAAAGATGAGTGCGGTACGGGTGCATTCCATGATCATGGAATTGTACAAGAAGCGACTAGAGTGATTAAAGAACAGTATCCTCATATCGTTGTTATTGCGGACACCTGCTTATGTGAATATACTAGTCATGGCCACTGTGGAGTGATCGAGGGTGGGAAAGTATTAAATGATCCATCACTAAAATTATTAGCTGATACCGCAGTTAGCCAAGCAAAAGCAGGAGCAGATATTATAGCTCCTTCAAATATGATGGATGGATTTGTTGCGGCCATAAGAGCAGGATTAGATGAGGCAGGGTTTGAGGATATACCTATTATGTCATATGCTGTGAAATATGCTTCTTCTTTTTATGGACCATTTCGTGAAGCGGCTGAGAGCACACCTCAATTTGGGGACCGTAAAACGTATCAAATGGATCCAGCCAATCGAATGGAAGGCTTAAGAGAAGCAAATTCAGATGTTCAGGAAGGAGCAGACTTCCTTATTGTGAAGCCTGGAATGCCATACTTGGATATTGTACGTGATATAAAAAACAATTTTCACTTGCCTGTTGTGGTTTATAATGTGAGTGGGGAGTATTCCATGGTTAAAGCTGCGGCTCAAAACGGGTGGATTGATGAAAAAAATATTGTAATGGAAATGCTAACAGGTATGAAAAGAGCAGGTGCGGACCTTATTATCACTTATCATGCCAAAGATGCAGCAAGATGGTTAAAAGAAAAATAATACTTGATGAAACGAGGGATACTTATGCGCTCTTATTCTAAATCTATTGAAGCTTTCGCTGAAGCAAAAACACTCATGCCTGGTGGAGTAAACAGTCCTGTTCGTGCGTTTAAATCCGTTAAAATGGATCCTATTTTTATGGAGAGAGGAAAAGGCTCTAAAATTTATGATATAGATGGAAACGAATATATTGACTATGTGTTGTCTTGGGGACCATTAATCTTGGGGCATGCAAATGATCGTGTTGTTGAAGCGATTAAAAAGGTCGCAGAACTTGGTACAAGCTTCGGTGCTC
Organism: Robertmurraya beringensis; assembly: GCF_042433785.1. NCBI lineage: Bacteria > Bacillati > Bacillota > Bacilli > Caryophanales > Bacillaceae > Robertmurraya > Robertmurraya beringensis. The sequence goes on from NZ_JBHLUU010000015.1 coordinate 153,546, forward strand.
CTAGTTTAATTGAAACGAAATTAGCAAATTTAGTGAAAGAAAGAGTGCCGTCTATTGAAATCGTTCGTATGGTTTCCTCAGGAACGGAAGCTACCATGAGTGCATTGCGCCTAGCTCGTGGATATACGGGGAGAAATAAAATCTTAAAATTTGAAGGTTGTTACCATGGTCACGGTGATTCTTTATTAATTAAAGCAGGATCCGGTGTGGCAACTTTGGGTCTTCCTGATAGCCCTGGGGTTCCAGAAGGGGTCGCAAAAAATACCATTACAGTTCCTTATAATGATTTGGAAAGTGTTCGCTATGCGTTTGAGCAATTTGGGGATGATATTGCTGGAATCATAGTAGAACCTGTTGCAGGAAATATGGGGGTGGTTTTACCACAACCTGGATTTTTAGAGGGGCTTAGAGATATTACTACGCAATATGGAGCACTTTTGATATTTGATGAAGTAATGACTGGTTTTAGGGTGGGTTACAACTGTGCACAAGGGTATTTTGGCATCACTCCTGATTTAACATGTCTTGGAAAAGTTATCGGTGGTGGGCTACCTGTTGGAGCTTATGGAGGAAGGGCAGAAATCATGGAGCAAATTGCACCAAGTGGCCCAATCTACCAGGCTGGAACACTTTCTGGAAATCCTCTTGCCATGACTGCAGGATTAGAAACACTTAGCCAACTTACACCTGAACATTATGAGGAGTTTGCGCGTAAAGCAGCACTGCTTGAAGAAGGAATAAAAGCAGCGGCACAAAAACATGGTATTCCCCACACCATCAACCGAGTTGGATCGATGGTCGGATTTTTCTTTACTAACGAAGCGGTTACAAACTACGAACAAGCCAAAACTTCAAATCTTGATTATTTTGCTTCTTATTACCAAGAAATGGCGAATCAGGGTGTTTTCTTACCACCTTCCCAATTTGAAGGAATGTTCCTATCCACAGCACACAGTAACAAAGATATTGAAAAAACGATTCAAGCAATCGACATTGCCTTTTCAAAGCTAAAATGATTATTTTAAAAAGAGACTCAAATGAGTCTCTTTTTTATGTAAACACGCTCTTTGCGATTACTTTTATTCATAAAAATATTCACTAGTTCATAGAGTGATAATGACATAGTGATTAAACGTATAGGAAATGAAAGGAGGAGTCGCTTTGTCTCAAGGTAACGAGTCGTGTTTACGATTTTCATTGGAAGAATCGGTGTGGTTTCAAAAGGGACAGGAAGTAGAGGAGTTAGTTTCTATTTCGCTTGCTCCAAATATTACGATTCATGAAAACGAACAATATGTCACCATTCAAGGTGCATTAGAATTAACAGGTGAATATCAACGTTACAATGATGGTTCTAGTGAGGAGGAGGATTTGTTTACTGCTCCGAAGTTTGTTCATCATGTGGAGGAGAGGGAAGAGGGACTCTATGAGTTCTCACATCGTTTTCCAGTAGATATAACCATTCCTAATAACCGTATTCAAAGCATAAATGACATCTATGTAGAAGTGGAAAGCTTTGATTATCTTTTTCAAGAAAGAAGCTGTATGAAATTAACTGCCGATTTAACAATAACAGGTCTTTATGGAGATCAGCAGCATAAACCTGCACATGAAGAAACAGAAGTGGAAGAATTTCAACTTGAGGTTGCAAACCGAGAAGCAACAGTTGATGAGATAGAAGACCATATTGAATGGTCACATGAGCAACGTACAGAAGAACAAGAGGAACCAATCATATTAGATCATGAGTATGAACCTTTCGCTGTGGAAGCGAGAAAATCAGCGGATGATACAGAGGAAAAAGTGGTTTCTATAAATAAGTCAACTGAATTATTTGAAGCTCCACAACTTCCTGTNGCAGAGGTTGAGCTTCAGCCTGTTCCAGAAGCCGAGATACAGCCACAAGTAGAAACCCAACCAGAAGTGGAAGAATTTCAACTTGAGGTTGCAAACCGAGAAGCAACAGTTGATGAGATAGAAGACCATATTGAATGGTCACATGAGCAACGTACAGAAGAACAAGAGGAACCAATCATATTAGATCATGAGTATGAACCTTTCGCTGTGGAAGCGAGAAAATCAGCGGATGATACAGAGGAAAAAGTGGTTTCTATAAATAAGTCAACTGAATTATTTGAAGCTCCACAACTTCCTGTAAACGAAGCAAAGGAACCTGAAATTACTTTTTCAGCAGCTCGAAGTGAAGCACCCCAACAGGTTGTTGAAGAAGTGGTGGAAGAGGCACCAGAGGTTGAGCTTCAGCCTGTTCCAGAAGCCGAGCTACAGCCACAAGTAGAAACCCAACCAGAAGTGGAAGAATTTCAACTTGAGGTTGCAAACCGAGAAGCAACAGTTGATGAGATAGAAGACCATATTGAATGGTCACATGAGCATCGTACAGAAGAACAAGAGGAACCAATCATATTAGATCATGAGTATGAACCTTTCGCTGTGGAAGCGAGAAAATCAGCGGATGATACAGAGGAAAAAGTGGTTTCTATAAATAAGTCAACTGAATTATTTGAAGCTCCACAACTTCCTGTAAACGAAGCAAAGGAACCTGAAATTACTTTTTCAGCAGCTCGAAGTGAAGCACCCCAAGAGGTTGTTGAAGAAGTGGTGGAAGAGGCACCAGAGGTTGAGCTTCAGCCTGTTCCAGAAGCCGAGATACAGCCACAAGTAGAAACCCAACCAGAAGTGGAAGAAGAATCTTCTTCTTCACCACCTCAGCCTAAGGTAAAGAAAAAGAAGTCTTCAAAAAAGGGAATGTCTTTAACTGAGTTTTTTGCTCGAAAAGAGGAGACGGAAGATTTAACAAAACTTCGTGTAGCCATCGTCCAAAGCGGAGAAACGATCGAACAATTAGCGTCACGTTACGAAGTACCTGTACAACAATTACTTAAGGTAAACCATCTTGAGTTAAATCAAGATATATACGAAGGGCAAGTTCTTTATATACCTATTCCTATTGCCCATAAATAGAAGAACAACCATTGGGCAGGTGAATACTCCTGCCCTTGTTGTTTTTATGGAAGGGTTGAGCCTCCTTGTCGAATATTAATTATTTGCAGCAAATGGAGCCGGTGTTAAAAAATTATGGAGTTAAGCCACACTTTATTGAGCGATTTGGGAAAATTTTTCGTATTTATAGTGATAAAGGAATTTTTGCTTTAAAAAAGATATCTCCTAAACATGGAACGGATTTTATTCGCCATATCCAATACTTATATCAGAAAGGCTACAATCGTATTGTTCCTGTTTATCCAACGGTTGATGGGCGCTATGCGGTTTTGCATAATCAAGAATTATATTACCTGATGCCTTGGTTGCCAAATGAAGAGAAAGAAAACAGAAATGAAAGAAATCAACAGCTTTTTCGGGAGCTAGCAAGGCTTCATACATTGTCCCTTCACGAAGTGACTATTGATCCTAAAGAAAAAGAAGAACATTATAGTACCATTTCTTCGCTTTGGGAAAAAGAAACGGAATTTATTGAAGGATATGTTGAGGCGTGTGAGGGGAAACAATATATGTCCCCTACCGAACTTTTATTTTGCTTGTATTATAATAACATTCGGCTAGCGCTTGCTTATTCCAAAAACAAGCTAAAAGAATGGTTTGAGCAAACAAAGGAAGAAACAAAAGCCAGGGCGGTCGTGGTTCATGGAAAGATCTCCTCTGAGCATTTTCTTTATGATGATAGAGGATATGGATATTTTACTAACCTCGAAGACAGTAGAGAAGGAGCGGCCATTCATGATATATTACCTTTCTTATCAAGACTGTTAAATACATTCCCAAAACATTGTGATGACTGCATAGACTGGTTATATGTGTATTTAAAGTACTTTCCATTAAAAGATGACGAAATACTTCTATTACTAAGTTATTTTGCCCATCCCGGTCCCGTATTAAGGGTAGTGGAAGAGTATTATAAGTCAAAAGAAAGAAATGAAAGAAAGTTTGTTCAAAGACTACAGAAGCAATTTTGGTTATTAAAAAATTCTGAGTACGTCGTTACACGTATAGAGGAAATTGAAAGACAAAAAAAACAAGCTGCAGCGGCAGCCGCAGCTCAAAGTAACGAGGGAGCCCAAAGCTAATGGGCTCCCTATATAAATTCAAAGTGAAAAGCAATAGCAAGAGCAATGAGTATGGCTAGAAACAAAACATCAAATGTTGTTGGAAGAAAGATGGTTCGAATTCCTTGAAAGATACAAAAAGGGAGAATGAATTGTCTGCATACTCTTCTCACAGTCCTCAACCATGGTGGCAATGTATAAGGATTATACCTTCTTTTCACACCAATCCCTCCTAAGTTCATAATGTAAACCAAAAGAAGTTGTAAAAAATGCTTCTTCCACTACTCTATGTATGGTAATAAAAAAATATGGGTATCCTTATTGACGTTAACGTACTTTTTTATGTAGTATATGGAGTATAAAATGAAGGCATATTTTTAGTCTTACATAAATCAATACAGAAATCTGCTTTGATAGGGAAGAGTAGATTGGTTACTCGCTTAAAGAGAGGAAAACTCGTGTCTGAAAAGTTTTCTAAGCGCTCCAATTGAAGGTCGCCCTTGAGCATCTTTTACGAACAGTTATGCTTTGTAGTGAAAGACGGGAAGTCCGTTATCTATTTTAAGAGCCAATCATGGTTTATTTATTGATTGGAAAAAAGGTGGTACCGCGAAGCAAACTCCATTCGTCCTTTTAGACGATTGGAGTTTTTTTTGTATTAGCTTAGGAGGGAACATAAATGGAAACAAATGAATTAACCATGCCAACCAAATACGACCCAAATACGATTGAACGTGGTCGATACGAATGGTGGCTAAAGGGAGAATACTTTCAAGCGCTTAATGACCAAAAGAAAGAGCCATATACAATTGTTATTCCACCACCAAATGTAACCGGAAAGTTACATTTAGGGCATGCTTGGGATACCACTTTGCAGGATATTCTTACGAGAATGAAACGTATGCAAGGGTATGATGTATTGTGGTTACCAGGAATGGATCATGCGGGTATTGCCACACAAGCAAAGGTGGAAGAAAAGCTTCGTGCAGAAGGAAAGAGCCGATATGATCTTGGTCGTGAGACTTTTGTGGAAGAAACTTGGAAATGGAAAGAAGAGTATGCGAGTCATATTCGTGAGCAGTGGTCAAAGCTAGGTCTCGGTCTAGACTACAGTAGAGAGCGTTTTACGCTAGATGAAGGATTATCGAAAGCAGTAAGAGAGGTTTTCGTTTCATTATATAAAAAGGGACTTATCTATCGTGGAGAGTATATCATCAACTGGGATCCAGCTACGAAAACGGCACTTTCTGATATTGAAGTTATTTATAAGGATGTTCAAGGTGCTTTCTATCATATGAAGTATCCATTAAGTGATGGCTCAGGATTCATCGAAGTAGCAACTACGAGACCAGAAACCATGCTTGGAGACACAGCAGTTGCTGTACACCCTGAGGATGATAGATATAAGGACTTGATTGGAAAAACAGTTATATTGCCAATTGTTGGCCGTGAAATACCAATCGTTGGTGACGACTATGTAGATATGGAATTTGGTTCAGGAGCAGTTAAAATAACCCCGGCACATGACCCGAATGACTTTGAAATCGGAAATAGACATCATCTTGAACGTGTGCTTGTAATGAACGAAGACGGTACGATGAATGGAAATGCCGGTAAATATCAAGGGTTAGATCGATTTGAGTGTCGTAAGCAAATCGTTAAAGACCTACAAGCAGATGACGTATTATTCAAAATTGAAGAGCATATGCACTCGGTTGGGCACTCAGAAAGAAGTGGTGCAGTAGTTGAACCATATTTATCAACACAGTGGTTTGTTAAAATGCAACCTCTAGCTGATGAAGCAATTGCTCTACAAAAGAAAGATGAAAAAGTGAATTTTGTTCCTGACCGATTTGAGAACACGTACCTTCGCTGGATGGAAAATATTCGTGACTGGTGTATTTCTCGTCAGCTTTGGTGGGGCCACCGTATTCCAGCGTGGTATCACAAACAAACTGGAGAGGTACATGTTGATCATGAGCCTCCTGCAGATATTGAAAACTGGGAACAGGATAAGGATGTATTAGATACATGGTTTAGTTCTGCTCTTTGGCCGTTTTCGACGATGGGCTGGCCAGATATCGAATCAAGTGATTATAAGCGTTACTATCCAACCGATTGTCTTGTAACTGGTTACGATATCATCTTTTTCTGGGTTTCAAGAATGATCTTCCAAGGCTTGGAATTCACAGGACAACGTCCATTTAAAGATGTTCTTATCCACGGACTTGTTCGAGATGCTGAAGGGCGCAAAATGAGTAAGTCACTTGGCAACGGTGTTGATCCGATGGAAGTAATTGATAAGTATGGCGCAGATTCATTACGTTATTTCTTATCAACAGGAAGCTCTCCGGGACAAGATTTACGTTATAGCACGGAAAAGGTAGAAGCTACTTGGAACTTTGCTAATAAAATCTGGAATGCCTCACGCTTCGCATTAATGAATATGGACGGATTAACGTATGAACAAATTGACTTGAGTGATGAAAAGTCTGTAGCAGATAAATGGATTTTGACAAGATTAAATGAAACCATTGAAACGGTAACAAGACTATCCGATCGATATGAGTTTGGTGAAGTTGGTCGTGTGCTATACAATTTCATTTGGGATGACTTCTGTGATTGGTATATTGAAATGGCAAAGCTTCCACTTTATGGTGAGGATGAAGCGGCAAAGTTAACAACAAGATCTATATTAGCTTACGTACTTGATCAAACGATGAGACTTCTACACCCATTCATGCCTTTTATTACAGAGGAAATTTGGCAGAACCTTCCTCATAAAGGAGAGTCAATTACGGTTGCGACATGGCCTGTAGTAAACGAGGAGTTAACTGATCATCAAGCTGCTTCCGATATGAAGCTATTGGTTGAGATTATCCGTTCTGTTCGAAATATCCGTGCAGAAGTAAATACTCCTTTAAGCAAAAAGATCAACATGATTGTAAAAGGTAAAGATGACAATATCTCTGCTGTGTTAGAAAAGAACCGTGCGTATATTGAACGTTTCTGTAATCCGGAAGAATTAGTCATTGGAACGGTAGTTGATGAGCCAGAGAAGGCGATGACAGCTGTTGTAACAGGAGCAGAAATTATTCTTCCGCTAGCTGGGCTGCTAAATATAGAGGAAGAAATTGCTCGACTAGGAAAGGAATACGCTAAGCTCACCCAGGAGGTTGAACGTGTTCAAAAGAAACTCAGCAATGAAGGCTTTGTAAAGAAGGCACCTGAAAAAGTAATTAATGAAGAGCGTGCAAAAGAGAAAGACTACATGGAAAAACGAGCGCTAGTAGAAGCGCGTTTAAATGAATTAAAAGGACTGTAATGTTAGTAGGACGAATCTACAATAGATTCGTCCTCACTCTATTATGAAAGGTGAATCATCATGTTTTTGACTTATGAAGAAGCAGTGGCATGGATTCATGCTAGATTAAGGCTCGGAATCAAGCCGGGGCTTTCAAGGATGGAATGGATGATGGACAGGCTTGGTCATCCAGAGAAACATTTTCACTCCGTACATATTGGGGGGACGAACGGAAAAGGTTCGACCGTTACTTTTTTAAGATCCATTTTAGAAGAGCAGGGTTATTCGGTTGGCACTTTTACTTCACCGTATTTTGAGCAATTTAATGAACGAATTAGTGTGAATGGTAAGCCTATATCCAATGATGATATTGTACGTTTAGTCAATGTTATAAAACCTTTAAGTGATGAACTTGAGCAAACGGAACTTGGGGGACCAACGGAGTTTGAGGTTATAACTGCTATGTCGCTCGTATTTTTTGGTCAGTTAAGCTCTGTTGATATCGTGCTATATGAAGTTGGCCTCGGTGGACGGTTTGACTCAACAAACATAATAAACCCTCTTCTGTCCATTATTACAAGTATTGGTCTTGACCATACTGCCATCTTAGGTGATACGCATGAGAAAATCGCCTTTGAAAAAGCGGGAATTATTAAATCCGGTGTTCCCATCATTACAGCTGTTCATCAATCGGAAGCGTTACAAGTAATAAAAAAGAAGGCTTCAGTAGAGAATGCAGATTGTTTTGTATTAGGGGAAGAGTTTCTTGTTTTAAATCATCAATCAATAGCAAATGGTGAAGAGTTTGATTGGAAGATGGGTGATCAAAACTGGTCTTGTATTCAAATATCGATGATAGGTAAACATCAAATCGAAAATGCGTCTTTAGCGATTATGGCCGCTCATCTATTAAATGATAAAAGCCAATTTGTTATTGACTCCACGTCCATTAGGAAGGGCATCAAAAAAGCCTATTGGCCAGGGAGATTTGAAGTGATAAATAACTACCCGACGGTTATTATTGATGGAGCTCATAACGAAGAGGGAATTCACACATTGGTCCGTGAAGTGAAAAAACGCTACCATGATAAGGAAATTCACATCGTTTTTGCCGCATTAAGAGATAAAAAACTAGATGGAATGATTCAAGAGCTTGATGCTATCGCCTCACAAATCACTTTCGTATCCTTTGATTTTCCACGCGCAGCAACTAGTAAGGAACTCTATTCGATTAGTTTGTCTGAAAATAAAACTGAAAATATGAATTGGGAGACAAGTATTGAAGAGCAATTAGTCCATCTGAGGGAAAACCAAGTACTTATCATTACAGGTTCTCTATACTTTTTAGCAGAGGTAAAACCAAAATTACTAAAACTACTAGAAACGATGTAATATAAATCTATGACAAATATCTGAATCTTTGATAAACTTAACATAAAGTAAGTCTTTTCGCCCATTAATAAAGGAGGGGGAGGAAATGGAACCAAAAGCAAAAAAAATCATATGGATATTATGGCTATCAATTGTTCCAATTGGGTTTTATTTAGCATATTCCTTTTTCCCACCATTTATAAGTGGGGTGGATTTTGATTTATTTGCCTTTTTTTTGTTAATCTCTTTCGTTGCATCCGTTCCGATGGTCGTAAATAATACGCCTATTTTTCTTATTCAATGGGTTTCATTGGCGGTGTTTTTAACTTTTGGTTTATTTTATGAAATGATTCTTGTGCAATTGGGGATCATTGTCCTATTAATTAAACTTCGTGTTACCAAACAGCAATTATATCGCTTTCCCCTTAATTCACTTATGTTTTTTGTTTGTTCGGTTCTCAGTGGAATGATTTATTATGCATTAGGTGGCGTACACGGCCTTACTTTGGTAGAGAATCCGAAGCTTTTACTGATAGCAATCATTTACGCTGTCGTAAATTATGCTCTCAATCAGTTGATTCTATCTGGTATTAGATATGCCTTGTTTAAGCAAAAACAGCAGTACTTTGGTAAGGATTTTATTTGGGAGACGATTACATCTATTCTTACTTTGCCTATAGGGCTCGTTCTCTACACGTTATATATCGAGGTTGGCGTTGTGGCTCTATTATTTGTTGGAGTGCCGTTTGCTAGTCTTTCAATCATATTAAACCTCTACTACTCCACTGAAAAGGTGAATAGTTATCTCCAAAAAGCGGCTGAGATTGGGCATGAGCTTGCGGAAAGACTTGATGTGGATGGGGTGCTGAAACTTTTTTTACAAAAATTAAAGACCCTTCTTCCAGTGGATGAAGCATATGTGTTGGATAAAGAGAATGGTCAATTGCATATTATTCGGATGGAAAGTAATCATGGTGAATTCCGAACCTTCGAAACCATGAAACCTTTAAAAAAAGAGGAAGGAATTGGTGGGAAGGTTTGGGCAGATAAAAATGCCCTTATTTTCTCGAGCAGCAAAGAGTGGAAACCTATATCAAAGGAACCTTTATCCTCTGATATGGAAAGTGTACTTTGCGTTCCGATTGTTAAAAGCAACGAAGTAGTTGGGGTTTTATTGCTAGCTTCATCTGAAAAAAGGGCATACGAAAAGTCCCAGCTTATGATTCTTGAAATTTTATGCTCTTACTTAGCTGTAGCTGTGGAGAATGCGAGACATTATGAGAAGACAAAAGAAATAAGTGAGCGATGCGCACTTACCAATCTATACAACTATCGATACTTAGATAATGAGCTGCAAGCAGAGTACAAGAAGTTGATGGCTGCTGAAAGGAAGAAAATCTCTCTCATTTTATTAGATATCGACCATTTTAAGTCAGTAAACGACACATATGGTCACCAAAGTGGAAATGAAATATTAAGAGAATTAGCTACTCGATTAGAGAATTTGGTTGGAAAAAAGGGAACAGTTGCGAGATATGGTGGAGAGGAATTTACAATTCTATTACCTGATGTTGATAAGCAAGAGGCATTCAAGCTAGCTGAGATTGTACGATTAACCATTGCTAATTGGCCATTTACCCTCGAACAACATATTTCGGAGAATAATAAAAAATTGCTAGTAAACATTACAGCATCTATTGGAGTAGCTACATCCCCAGATGATGCAGACGATCCTCAATCATTAATACGACACGCGGACCGTGCGTTATATGTAGGAGCAAAGCGCGCGGGGAGAAATAGAGTAGCTCAATACGTAAAATAAAATAGAAATCACAAAAATAACCAAGAAATTTGGCGAAATCATTCCATGACAAGACGACAAAAGTCTTGTTATTTTTTTTGTACTCTATGATAGGATGAAACAAGCACTCATCTTCGAAGGAGGCAAATGTAGTGGAAAACCAGAAAAAAAATACTATCACGATAAAAATTGATGGTAAATCAAGAACGTATCAAGAGAATAAGCAGAAATCAAAACCAGAAAAAATGACTTCTAGTAAAACTTTTGTCGAAGATGATGGTCGAAAACTAGAATTCGATAGACGGCCAGTAGAAAAGCCAAGTATTAAGGAACCGAATTATGAAGAAGTAGCAGCGGCTTCTGCTGAAAAGGATGAGGAAGACTTTGACTGGATCCTACCAGACACAAGTGAGGAACCAGAACTAGAGGAGTACAAGATTGCTAGCTATACAAGCAAACCAACTAAGGGAAAGAGCGTGATCAAATCCCTTAAGAAAAATAAAAATAATCTCTCTCCTTCTATTTTCTTTGCCCTCTTTTTTGCCGTTATCATAGGGATGAGCTTTGGATTTATCCTCTTGAGACTTGTCATTACTGACCAGACCCTTGGAGGACAAGAAGTAGTTACGACGGTTCCCCCTACTGAACAACAAAGCGAACAGGCGAATGTAGTCAGTTATACATTACCGGTTGTTTCTACTTTTGTTGTCCAAGAAAGTGCTTATTCTTCAGTTGAAGCAGCAAATGAAGACAAGAAAGTTCTAGATCAAAAAGGAATTCCCACATCAGTCGTGACAACTGATAGAAGTTATCTTCTAGTTGGCATTAGTGTTACGAAGGAAAGTGGTAAAGCAATTGGTGAGCGTTTAACGGAAAAAGGCATTGATATTTATGTAAAAGAAATACAAGTCGGTGGCATTCAACTAAACGAGATCACCAGTATGGAGCAAAAGCTACTTGAGCAGGCATCACAATTATATGCACCACTAGTGACAATTAGTACAAGTCTTACGCTGGAACAAACCATTCCTGAAGAAGCTTCAACCAATGTCACACAAATGAAAGTCGAGTGGGATAAGATTAATAATAAGGATCTTAAAAGTGAAAGAATGATTCAGATCAAAGAAGAATTAGACAAAGCTATTACTATTGCTTTAAACCCATCAAAAGAAAAGAGCACGGAGCTTCAGGAGCATTTATTAAGCTTTTTGTCCTTATACCAATCAGAAAAATAAAAATATCGACATTTTCGGATATTTTCCGGGAAATGGCGAGAAAATAGCAGAGTCTTGTCAATCCATTGACAAGCTCTGTTTTTTTATATTTTTTTAGAAAAAATGTCCATTTAAAAAATGACTGACTTCCTATTTTTTGTTACGATATAAAGGTATCTCCCCAATGATCCAAATTAAAAGGTAAGGTGATCTTATGCAAAACCTCATTTTAGCCTCTTCCTCTCCTCGACGAAAGGAACTGTTATCCATTCTTCAAATCCCGTTTGAGGTAAAAGCAAGTGATGTGGATGAAACCTTTCATTCCGAACTTGCACCACATGAAGTAGTAATTAATTTAGCAGACCGTAAGGCAAAGCATGTGTCAAAAAATCATTCTTCATCAATTGTCATTGGTGCAGACACGATTGTTGTTGCAGATGGTGAAGTTTTAGGAAAGCCTAAAACTCCAACCGAAGCTTTTGAGATGTTAAGGAAATTATCTGGAACCACACATTCTGTTTATACAGGAGTAGCGATTGTATCAGCTGCTCGTACCACGACTTTTTATGAACAGACTGATGTAACATTCTGGGAGTTATCTGACGAAGAAATTCACTCCTATATAAGTACTGGAGAACCGTTCGATAAGGCAGGTAGCTACGGTATACAGGGATTCGGTAGCACATTAGTGAAACGAATTGCAGGTGATTATTTTACGGTCGTAGGATTACCGGTAGCACGCCTTGTCCGCGAATTAAAACCTTTTAGGTGATGAAGGTTCGACGTCGACCTCCCATAAAATATTAGGAGGTACGAAATGCGAACAGAAACACTAATGATTAAGGATTATCCCCATGAAGAACGTCCCCGGGAGCGCTTTGTTCAAAGTGGTCCTGAAAGCCTTTCAAACCATGAACTACTTGCTCTTCTTTTGAGAACGGGAACAAAAGAAGAGTCCGTTCTTCAATTGGCTAATCGATTATTAAATCATTTTGAAGGACTTAGGCTCCTAAAAGAAGCAACCTTAGATGAAATGACCCAGATAAAGGGGATAGGTATGGCAAAAGCTGTTCAAGTACTTGCTGCCGTAGAAATAGGGAGGCGAATAACAAACTTGAATTATGATGATCGGTATGTCATTCGTTCACCTGAGGATGGTGCTAAGTATGTGATGCAGGATATGAGATTCCTTAGTCAAGAACATTTTGTTTGTCTCTATCTTAATACCAAAAATCAAGTCCTCCACAAAAAAACTGTCTTTATTGGGAGCTTAAATGCTTCCATCGTTCATCCTCGCGAGGTGTACAAGGAAGCATTAAAACGTTCAGCGGCTTCTGTAATTTGTGCACATAATCACCCATCAGGAGTGCGCCTGTAAGGTGCCGCATAATAGCATTCTAAAAGAATTAGAACTCCTTACATGGTTCTATGGTCAGCATCTTACCTGAAAGGGAAACCTGTAAAGGGAAAAAAGCATGATGTGAAAAGGGAAAGAGACGATTAGCTATCATATCGAGTCAGTTTCTCAGACCAAGTGGTGTATGGTAAAGGCTAGACTGCTTGAATCCTAGACGGAGGAGCGAAGGGTACGCCGTTACTTATGATAGCTAAAAGGTAACGAGGACAATATCGGAGAAGTTCTCCTGACTTTTTATGATTGTAAGGATTGTCCTTCTATACTCAGGTAAAGAGTAAAACGTCAAAAGGGGTACCTAACCATCACGCTCTATTATGCTGCATAATTCAGGGATTGCCTAAGTGCAACTAAGGTTGTATAAGGTAACGGAGTCACCATATTACTCAACGTTTGCCTGTAATGGGCTTAGCAAGGGGAAGGGTGACAGGCTACTATTCGTCCATTGAAAGGTGTCATGAACATGGCAATTAATCCATTTCAACAATTAGACGTTTTGAAAAAGGCTTTACAAAAAGGGAAACAAATTACTGATTGCTATCGTCTTATGTATAAGAGTGATTTATGGATAAAGGCTCATAAACAATTATATGATTTGAAAACTTTAAATGAAGTTCATATACAAGAAGTGGATGAAATCATTTTAAAACTTAAAAAGGGAACGTTTCGATTCGAAAATCATAGGGATAGGTTGCAGCCTCCCTCTTATAGAGAGTTAATGGTCCTCGAGGTGATTAAGGTCATTCTTACAACCATATTTAAAGAAACTCACCTTAATAAGGATGTTCTGAATCAATCTCTCAAAGAGGTAAAAAGAAATTGGAATGACCAAACCTGGTTGATTTATGGGGGTATAAATCAAAAGAAGACTTCTGTTTGGTACCATCTACTCCTGAAAAATATTGAAAATAAGGTGAGTGACCGACGTTTCTTACTCCTCCTTCATCATGCAATATTCTCCGGGATAATCGATAAAACTACTTCAAATAAAGGTGCAACTCTCATATCAATTCTTTACTCTATTTATTTTCAAGAAGTGGATTTATTTTTGAGGTTGAAGTTGAATAAAGTAAAAAAGGCAAATACTAGCATAGGAACGTTCAAGTATATACAAGAGGTTGACCATTTCTTGATGACATTTAAGGGATCTAAAGACGAGGCAGTTCATGCTTTTAATGAGATTCAACTATTTTTCAGCTCAAAACTTTTATACGCAAACAAAGAATATTCCCTTTACCTTTCCAATCTTGAGAAACCGGTTTTAGTATGTGGTTATGAGATGAAAAGGTGTAAACAGACTAACACTCTTCTTTTCAAAATACCTGACGTTACACTAAAGAGACTGTCCAAAAAATATGGAGAGATTGAAGGCTTTCTTCCTATGCCTCGCCCAGGATTGATCAACCTCTCTGAACGAAAAATCATGCGGGTCTACCATGCCGAATTAAGCAAGTTCGTTTTGGATTATCGAGGAGCAAATAATTGGCATGACTTTTCGAAACTATTCTCATTAGCTAGAGGCAGTTATATTAGGACAATAGCAATGAAAAGAAAGTGCTCCATTAACAAAGTTAGTCTTGAAATGAAATCATATAAACAAGGAGATCTTTGTATAAAAGTGAAAGCAGAAGGAGAAGTAGAAAGTTTATATCCATTTATTAAATTATCTGAGTTTTCCTTTTTGAGATATTAAGCCTTGTAGCTGGCGAGCCGTATACGCTAAAAGGTGTACGTACGGTTCTGCGGGAGGAGAGAAGAAACCGTAGCTACTTGGATGGCGCTTTTCTCCTACCCTACGATCCTACTCCTAGCAAGGAGGATATTGAGGTTACGAAAAGACTAGCGGAATGTGGAAAAATATTAGGTATTGAGATTCTTGATCATTTAATTATTGGGGAAAATAAATTTGTTAGTTTAAAGGAAAAAGGCTATTTATGACACTATGAATTTATTTGACGATGCGATATAATAAGCTTTATGATTTTTTTGCAATGAAATTACTAAGATGAATTCATAATAAATAGTTTTGACTAGAAAAAGTGAAATTCCATATTGGACAAACCATTAGACGGATGACTTTATTCGTACGATTTGGATGAGAAAGGGAGATACTTCATGTTTGGAATAGGAACAAGAGATCTTGGAATTGATTTAGGAACAGCAAATACGCTTGTGTATGTAAAGGGAAAAGGGATTGTTGTAAGAGAACCTTCTGTTGTTGCACTACAAACAGATACAAAACATATTGTAGCTGTAGGGAACGATGCGAAAAATATGATTGGTCGAACACCTGGTAATGTGGTAGCTCTTAGACCAATGAAAGACGGAGTTATTGCTGATTATGAAACAACTGCAACGATGATGAAATATTACATAAATTCGGCAAACAAAAGCAAGGGCTTCTTTTCAGGCAAACCTTATGTAATGGTATGTGTACCATCAGGGATAACGGCTGTTGAACAAAGAGCAGTAATAGATGCAACTCGTCAAGCGGGTGCTAGGGATGCATACCCAATAGAAGAACCATTTGCTGCTGCAATCGGAGCAAATCTTCCTGTATGGGAGCCTACTGGCAGCATGGTTGTCGATATCGGCGGAGGGACAACTGAAGTGGCCATTATCTCATTAGGGGGCATCGTGACAAGTCAATCCATTCGCATTGCTGGGGATGAGATGGATGATGCCATTATTAATTATATTCGAAAAACGTACAATCTTTTGATCGGTGATCGTACAGCAGAAACGATTAAAGTGGAAATTGGAAGTGCGGGTGACCCAGAAGGAATTGAAAATATGGAAATACGCGGTCGTGATTTGTTAACGGGACTACCGAAAACGATTGAAATTAGAGCAGAGGAAATCTCGAAGGCGCTTCATGATACAGTATATGCAATCGTCGATGCAGTTAAGCTGACATTGGAAAAAACTCCACCAGAGCTTGCTGCAGATATTATGGATCGTGGGATTGTCCTTACAGGTGGAGGTGCGCTCCTTCGCAATTTAGACCGAGTAATTAGTGAAGAAACAAATATGCCAGTCCTCATTGCTGAAAACCCACTAGATTGTGTGGCAATAGGTACAGGAAAAGCTCTAGATCATATTCATCTTTTTAAAAATAAAGCTTCAGAAACACGATAAGCAATCTAACCTTCCCTCACTCCTTAAGGAGTGAGGGAATACCCCTGTGTGGGAATATTTTCACTTGAGGTGTAAGAAATGCCACAATTTTTATCAAATAAACGCCTTATCATTTTATTAGTTAGCATCATCATTCTCGTGGCATTAATCGGTTTTTCTATAAGAGAGCGAGAGAAGTTAACATGGCCTGAACAATTTATTAAAGATACGACAGGATGGGTACAATCAGCCTTTTCGCGTCCTACCAATTATGTAGCAGGTTTCTTTGAGAATGTAAGAGATTTGCAAAATACATATGAAGAGAACAAGGAATTAAAAGCTCGATTAGACGAGTTAGTGCAACTTGAGGTAGATGTTCAAACGCTAGCAAAAGAGAATAAAGAACTACGCGAGATTCTTGATAATAAGGAAGATTTAAGTGCGTTTGATCCTGTCCAAGCAATCGTTGTTGGTAGAAACCCTGAAAGATGGCATGAACTACTTGTTATTAATAAGGGGAAACAAGACGGTATCCAACAAAATATGGCGGTTATTACTGCAAATGGGCTAATTGGAAAAGTAAAAAGCACGAGTCAGTTCACTTCGACCATTCAGCTATTAAGTGCAAATGATCCAACCAATCGAATTTCTGCAAAAATTATAGGTGAAACAGAAACATACGGGACTATTGAAGGTTATGATGAGGAAAGGAAGCTCCTAAAACTAAAGAGACTACCGTATGATGCAAAAATAGAGAAAGACCAAATTGTTACTACTTCAGGACTAGGAGGAGTATTTCCACAAAACTTGCCAGTTGGAAAAGTAGTTGAAGTCGTTCCAGATGAATTTGGTTTAAATCAAACTGCTTACGTGGAGCCAGGTGCTGACTTTTATGATATCCGTCATGTTATGGTTGTCACTGTGAAAACACAAGCACCTGACTTAAGTGATATTACTAGCGAAGAGGAGGAGGAATTGTGAAAAAACTCCTTCTTCCTATTTTTGTGTTATTTTTTTTCATACTAGAGAGTCTGTTTGTTGAACTTTTTTCTCCGCAGCTTTTTAATAGTGATCGCATCATCGTCCCTCATTTTCTTTTAGTAGTTCTTTTGTTTTTAACCGTTTACGGTGGAAAGAAACAAGGGATTCTGTATGCGGCTATTTTTGGGCTGCTCTTTGATATTGTTTATACAGAAGTAATTGGGATTTATTTCTTTTTGTACCCACTTATTGCTTATTTTGTTTCAAAGACGATGCAGCTTATACATAATCATCTCGTTGTAGTTTCATTAACATCTATGGTGGGAATTATCCTACTAGAGCTTGGTGTGTATGAGTTAAACTATTTATTAAAAGTAACCGAAATGGCATTTCAAACTTTCTTACAGGAGAGGCTTTATCCGACCTTAATACTAAATTTAGTGTTTACGATTTTGGTTTCCTTTCCTCTTAAACGACAGTTTGATAAGTATGCAGAGGAACTTAGAAATGAATAAAAAATCAGTTCTATTTAAAAAGGATTTCTGGGGCTTAAGGTCGAAATAATATAAAGATATATGTTAGTTTATTTCGTTGAGCTTTTATACTTAGGTTTTTTTACATCGAGGGATGCTTTTCTATTGAGGTGACCAACTTAACATGAAGAAGACACAAAATGTGCTAATTAAAGGAACAAAGGATGGATTAACGTTACACTTAGATGATCTTTGCTCCTATGAAGAATTAAAAAAGGAATTAGATTCCAAATTAACCGAAAATTCTTTAGCTAACAAGGATCGACCTTTAATATCCGTACGAGTTCAAGTAGGTAACCGATACTTGACAGAAGAACAGCAAGAAGAAATTAAAAATTTAATACGCCAAAAAAAGAATTTAGTTGTTGAATTAATTCAATCAAATGTAATGACAAGGGAAGAGGCTGATCTAGCAATAGCGGCAAATGAGATCATCCCAGTAGCGAGAGTTATTCGTTCAGGTCAAGTACTAGAAACACCAGGTGATTTGCTTTTGGTGGGAGATGTAAATCCTGGTGGAACGGTTCGAGCCGGTGGGAATATCTTTATTATAGGAGCATTAAAGGGAATTGCTCACGCAGGATGCTTTGGAAATTCAAAGGCAGTCGTTGTTGCCTCAGTAATGAATCCTTCACAAATTAGAATAAGTCATTGCATTAACCGTGCTCCTGATTATGGAACAGACAAGGAGAGACGGGAGATGGAATGTGCCTATATTGATGAAAATGATCAAATTGTTATTGATAGATTGCAAGTATTATCTCAGCTAAGACCAAACTTAACGAAGCTGAAAGGGGGACGCTAAAATGGGACAAGCCATTGTTGTAACTTCAGGAAAAGGTGGAGTAGGGAAAACGACTACTTCTGCAAATATTGGTACTGCACTAGCCTTACAAGGGAAGCGTGTCTGCCTTGTTGATACAGATATTGGATTGAGAAACTTAGACGTTGTGATGGGACTTGAAAACCGAATTATTTACGATTTAGTTGACGTCGTGGAAGGTCGCTGTAAGATTCATCAAGCGTTAGTTAAAGATAAGAGATTTGATGATCTACTTTACCTGCTTCCAGCAGCACAAACTAGTGATAAAACGGCAGTTCAGCCTGAACAAATGAAAACATTGATTAACAATTTGAAGCAGGACTATGATTATATTATTATTGACTGTCCGGCGGGAATTGAGCAAGGTTACAAAAATGCAGTTGCAGGTGCGGATAAAGCTATTGTTGTAACTACACCTGAGGTTTCAGCTGTTCGGGATGCGGACAGAATCATCGGACTACTGGAAAAGGAAGAAAATGTGGAGGCGCCAAAGCTCGTGATTAATCGTATACGCAGCCATATGATGAAAAATGGAGATATGCTTGATGTAGACGAAATCACCGCACACCTATCTATTGATTTAATTGGAATAGTGGCAGATGATGACGAAGTGATTAAAGCGTCTAATCATGGTGAACCAATCGCACTTAATCCTAATTCAAAAGCATCAATTGCTTATCGAAATATTGCACGCCGAATACTAGGCGAATCCATACCTCTCCAACAGCTTGATGATAGTGATAAGGGTGTATTTACTAAAATTAAAAAGTTTTTTGGTGTTAAGTAAAACCGAGATTTTTCTCGGTTTTTATTTTTGGTTTCTTTGTCCTTGTAATTGAATTGTCTTGTCATAGGTTTGTCCTTTTGCACATAAACTTGTACAAAACATAAAAAGGATTGGTGGGGAAACCATGAGGGCTAGACCGGATGAGATTCGTAAACGTATTGCAAAGCGAAAAAGGGAAAGGGACAGGCTTACACAGACCGTGGCTCATTCAAGACTGTTGCTGCCAGAAACGGAAGAAACACACGGATATGATCGGATTCCCACATATGAAAGTGGGAAAGAAGAAGAGCTTCATCCACTTTTTAAAAAGGAAGTATTTATCTTTAAAATATTAGCGTCAACTATTTTGGTGTTCTTAATCGCGATTATTTTTAGAAACAATGACGCTAGATTTGAGAGTGTTAGAGAATTTGTATCGATAAACATGGAGAAGGATTTTCAATTTACGACAGTAGCAAACTGGTACGAAGAGCAGTTTGGAAAGCCTCTTGCACTCTTACCGTTTACAAATAAAGAAACGGAAGAAGTGCAAGAGGAATCACAGCCATATGCTCTATCGGCATCAGGGAAGATTCTAGAGGAATTTGACGAAGACGGACAAAAGGTAACCATTGAAACACCTAAAGGTGCAGCCGTTTCCGCGATGAGTGGTGGAATGGTTGAATTTGCCGGTGTAAAAGAGGGATTCGGTAAGACGGTTATTGTTCAGCACGGTGATAAGAGTGAGACTTGGTATGGGAATCTTGATGACATTTCGGTTAATCTTTATGAATATATCGAGAAAGGGAAAGAAATTGGAACAGCCAGGGATAGTGGGGATGGGGAAAAAGGTTCGTTTTACTTTGCCTTAAAAGAAGGTAATGAATTTATAGACCCTTTCCAGGTGATTCAGGTTGAATAAAATAATGGAGCTTTTTTCAAAAATTTATATTCATCCACTTTTGTGGGTAGTTGTGGCTTTGTCTGTAGTGACAGGTCATTTTTATGAACTTCTTCTCCTCTTAATCATTATCTTTACACATGAGTTAGGCCATGGGGTAGCTGCTTCCTATTTTTCATGGAGAATTAAAAAAATCACGTTGCTTCCATTCGGTGGGGTTGCAGAGATGGATGAACACGGAAACAGACCGCTTAGAGAAGAAGCGATCGTTGTATTGTCTGGACCTGTACAACATATATGGCTTGTTGCTGTTGCTTATTTACTTCATCAAGTGGGATTTGTAAATGACCATTTGTTCTCCATGTTTCTACAGTATAATCTGATGATATTTTTATTTAATTTACTACCTATATGGCCATTAGACGGTGGGAAGTTCGTTTTTTTATGGCTTTCTATCAAGAAGCCATTTCCAAAGGCATTTAAACAAACACTTCTTCTTTCTTTCATTGCTTTAGGATTATTTAGTGCGGTCATTTTAGTGACAGAGCCTTTAAATCTTAATGTTTGGATTATCATCTCGTTTCTTTTGTTTTCATTGTATTATGAATGGAAGCAAAGAAGGTATGTGTTTGTTCGATTTCTACTGGAACGCTATTACGGGAAAAAGGACACGTTTGGAACACTCATTCCATTAAACGTGGAAGAGGACGAGTTGGTTATTCATGTACTTGAAAGATTTCAAAGAGGCTGTAAGCATCCGATTATCATTAAGAATGATGCACAGGAGAAAAGATTGTTAGATGAAAACGAAGTGTTACATGCTTACTTTGCTGATAAACTTTTGATGGCAAGAATGAAGGATTTGCTTTATCAATATTGAACTATGATAATAAAGGTGATGTTTTGATAAAGTGAGGAATAGATGTTGGATAAGATCATTGTGAATTATTTAGGTAGAGAAAAACGCTATGCGATACTCAAGGATCAAAAAGTTGAGAAGCTGTATATTGAACAACCAAAGCAGCAGTCGCTCGTTGGGAATATATATGTTGGTACAGTAACGAAAGTCATGCCAGGGTTACATGCTGCTTTTGTTGATATTGGAGAAGAAAAACAAGGGTTCTTACATAGAGACAAGCTCGTTTCATTTTTATCATCAAAAGAGGATAAGACGATAAAAGAGAGCAAAGGGATTAGCTCATTTGTCCACCAAGGGGAGAGACTCCTTGTTCAGGTGGAAAAAGATGCAAGCGGCGATAAAGGACCACGTTTAACAGGTATTGTCGAGCTTAACGGAAAGAACATTGTGTATTTGCCGAATGGCTTTTACGTCGCTGTATCAAGAAAAATAGAAGATCCACAGCAAAGAGAAAGCTGGCGTCAAATAGGGCATGAGCTGAAAGAAGAGCATGAAGGGCTCATTTTTCGTACATCATGTACGGAGGCAAATAGGGAGGAAATTGAAACAGAGCTTCACCAGTTGCGAATTCAATATGGTGAACTCACAAAATCTATAAAAATGGTAAAGAAACCTTTGATTGTTCACGAAAGTGAGCATTTTATTAAGGAGCTAAGAGAAGAACTAAAAAAGTTGGAGTCTGCAGCTATTGTAATTGATGATGCCAGCCTAAAGGAAAAATTATTAGCAGATTTAAATAATCAAGTATGTGATATTATTTATCATCATGACAAACAAAATATATTCTCCGCTTATGGGATTGAAGAATCCGTTGAAAAAGCATTAAGACGAGTCGTCTGGCTGTCAAATGGTGCGTATATAGTCATTGATGAAACGGAAGCTCTTACCATTATTGATGTGAATACGGGAAAGTATTCAGGGAAAAATCATCTTCAAGATACGGTTGTTAAGACGAATGAGCTAGCTGCTGAAGAGATTGCACGTCAATTAAGAATAAGAGACATTGGTGGAATTATTCTAATTGATTTTATTGATATGAAGGATGTAAATGACCAAGAAATAGTGCGGAAGAAGCTGGAAAGAGCTTTGAATAAGGATCATAAACGAACAAAAATGGTTGGATTTACACAGCTAGGTATCATGCAGCTTACTAGAAAAAAAACAAAAGTAGCACTTTCTGAAGGTTTAACAGAAAAATGTAAAGTATGCGATGGGACTGGGAGTGTACTAAGTGCAGAAACGGTCGCCTTCAAGCTGGAACGAGAGCTTTGGGAGCTAAGAGGTACCGATTATGAGTCTGTTACCATTGAAACGACGGAAGCTGTAAAAGATGTGTTTTCTGGCTTGGAAGGAAAACATCTAAAAAGAATGGAAGAATTAATTCAGGCAAACATTCGTTTTATTAACATAGCGAACAATAAACCTTTCTATAAAATAACGAAGCTCATCTAACCGTGAGCTTTTTTATATTGACAATAAGAGAAAAAATATGATAATATCGTTTATGTTATGTTTGTAGCACCCGTGCTACAACCGCGCAGATCAGGTTATAAGTCTTTCTCTAGAAAAGCGCCTGTGATGGCGAGTCTTAGTTTATAAGGAGGTGCAGTTCATGTACGCAATTATTGAAACAGGCGGAAAGCAAGTAAAGGTAGAAGAAGGACAAACTATCTACATTGAAAAGCTAAGCGCTGAAGCAGGCGAAACTGTTACATTTGACAAGGTTTTATTCGTTGGTGGAGAAAGCGTAAAGGTAGGAAGCCCAGTTGTTGAGGGTGCTACTGTTACAGCTAAAGTTGAAAAGCAAGGTCGCGCTAAGAAGATCATTGTTTTCAAGTACAAGGCGAAGAAGAACCAACGCAAAAAGCAAGGTCATCGTCAACCATACACAAAAGTTGTCATTGAAAAAATCAACGCGTAAGGCGGTCTAAGATGATTCAAACGACGATTTATCGTACTGAATCTGGACACATAAAGTCGTTTACATTGAGCGGTCATGCTCTCTTTGCTAACCGAGGGGACGATATCGTCTGTGCCGGTGTCTCTGCCGTTTCATTCGGTGCTATTAACTCAGTTATTGCGTTAACAGGTGTTGAACCCGAAATTGAGCAAGGAGATGGTGGATTTCTCCGCTGTGTGTTTCCTACCAATCTCTCTAAGGACATACAGGAGAAGGTTCAGCTACTGCTAGAAGGCATGGTCGTTTCACTACAAACGATTGAGAGAGATTACGGGAAATATGTAAAAATTACCTTCAAAAAGTAGGAGGTGGACAATAATGTTAAGATTAGATCTTCAGTTTTTCGCTTCTAAAAAGGGAGTAGGTTCTACAAAGAACGGTCGTGATTCACATGCAAAGCGCCTTGGTGCTAAGCGTGCAGATGGTCAATTCGTATCTGGTGGTTCAATCCTTTACCGTCAACGTGGCACTAAGATTTACCCAGGTGTTAACGTTGGTAAGGGTGGAGATGATACTCTATTCGCGAAAGTGGACGGAGTTGTTAAATTCGAACGCCTAGGACGTGACCGTAAGCAAGTGAGCGTATACCCTGTAGCTCAAGAAGCTTAATTCTTTTAGAAAAAACTCTAACCATTAGGTTAGAGTTTTTTTAATCATAAAGCTATTACCAAGGTTTTCTTTTTTGCTATACTAAAAACAAGCAGTTTTCTGACTGATAACGAAATTGGTACAGGAGTGCATGAGATGAATAGAGATTGGACGACGGTTGAGTTGCTGAGTCACTCTCGTCACGATTGGTTAAATAAAGTACAGCTCATAAAAGGTAACTTATCTTTACATAAATACGACAGGGTAAACGAAATCATTCAGGAAATTGTTATTGAGGCACAAAATGAGGCTCGTCTCTCTCAATTACATACACCACAGCTTGCTGCCCTCCTTCTTACCTGCAACTGGAACAACTTCTCTTTTCAGGTAGATTATGAAGTGCTCGAGGCATCTACCGACAACCAAAACATAATTAATGATAGTTTGGCACTGAACTGGATAACCTCTTTTTTTGAGTGTTTACAGCAGACAGTTCAGGAGTTTGCTGAGAATCATCTCTCAATTACAATTGAAAGGCAGCAAAAGGCAGCCTGTTTCTTTTTGGATTTTAGTGGAATAATAAAAAATAGGACAGGTCTTGTAGAATTTTTCGAAAGAAAAGAAACATTAATAGAAGTAATCGTTCATGAATGTTCGGAACAGGAATTTTCGTTACAGGTATTCTTACCATATGAGGAATAATTGGATTATTCGATTCTCGTCATGTGATGACAACTTCTATCAGGCTCATTACTTTAGAGCAACAACATAGGACAGACGGGAGGATATAAGATGTTTGTAGATCAGGTAAAGATTTACGTAAAAGGTGGAGACGGTGGAAACGGAATGGTAGCATTCCGCCGTGAGAAGTATGTACCAAAGGGTGGACCTGCTGGAGGTGACGGTGGGAAAGGTGCAGATGTAGTATTTGTGGTAGAAGAAGGCTTACGAACGTTAATGGATTTTAGATACCAAAGACATTTTAAAGCTCCCCGCGGTGAGCATGGGATGTCCAAAAATCAACATGGAAAAAACTCAAAAGATATGATTGTTAAAGTTCCACCAGGGACTGTCGTAACAGACGCAGAAACAAATGAAATTATTGCAGATTTAGTTGAACATGGACAACGTGCAATTATTGCTAGAGGTGGTCGAGGCGGCCGAGGAAATTCCCGATTCGCTACACCAGCTAATCCAGCACCTGAGTTATCCGAGCATGGTGAGCCAGGACAGGAAAGGGATGTAATTCTTGAACTCAAGCTTCTTGCTGATGTTGGATTGGTTGGCTTCCCTAGTGTTGGAAAGTCTACGTTATTGTCTGTCGTTTCTTCTGCCAAACCGAAAATTGCTGAGTATCATTTTACAACAATTGTTCCAAATCTTGGAATGGTCGAGACAGAGGATGGAAGAAGCTTTGTAATGGCTGATTTGCCAGGACTAATTGAAGGCGCTCACTCCGGTGTAGGACTTGGTCATCAGTTTTTGCGACATATTGAAAGAACAAGGGTCATCGTTCATGTAATTGATATGGCTGCAACAGAAGGAAGAGATCCTTATGAGGATTACGTAACGATCAATAAGGAGCTACAGGAATATAATTTACGATTAACTGAAAGACCACAAATCATCGTTGCCAATAAAATGGATATGCCAGATGCTGAGGAGAACTTAAAATCCTTTAAAGAAAAATTAACAGATGAATATCCGATCTTCCCTATATCAGCGATTACGCGACAGGGACTTAGAGATTTACTTTTTGCGGTTGCTGATAAAATTGAACAAACTCCTGAATTTCCACTTCATGAGGAAGAGCTTGAGAGTACAGGAATACACCGCGTGCTTTACAAACATGAAGCGGAGCAGACAGAGTTTGTTATTACGAGAGATCCAGATGGAAGCTTTGTGGTTTCAGGACATGCAGTGGAAAGATTGTTTAAGATGACGGACTTCTCTAGAGACGAGTCGATTAAACGTTTTGCTCGCCAGCTTCGTGGCATGGGAGTCGATGAAGCGTTAAGAGAAAGAGGAGCAAAAAATGGTGATACAGTAAGACTTATGGATTATGAATTCGAATTTTTAGATTAGTATATCGCAGCGCTTTACCTGGGGGTGGGGAAAATGAGAGAAGAAGATATATTAGACAAGAAGTTTTACTTAGTACGTGAAGATGTGCTGCCGGAAGCGATGAAAAAAACACTCGATGCAAAGGAAATGATTGAACGAGGGAAAGTTGAGTCTGTGTGGGATGCTGTTCAAAAAGTTGACTTGAGCCGCAGTGCCTTTTACAAATATAGAGATACAGTCTTTCCTTTCCATACGGTTGTAAAAGAACGGTTAATTACCTTGTTTTTTCATCTTGAAGATCGTTCGGGTACTCTTTCACAGCTGCTTGGTGTGGTAGCATCATCGGGTTGTAATGTATTGACTATCCACCAGACAATCCCACTTCAAGGTAGAGCCAACGTAACACTATCTTTAAATACGACGGATATGGCTATTGAAATTGAAGAACTGCTTGCACGATTACGCAGGATGGAATTTGTAGAGAAGGTTGAAGTACTAGGGTCAGGAGCATAATTGCTTCCGCCCTGTTTTTCATTTTGTATACATATTTTGTTTAAAGTGATAAAGTGATTAAAAGAGAGATATGGATTGTGGTAATAAAGGAGAGAGAATATTGAAAGTAGCATTTTTAGGACCAAGAGCCACGTTTACTGATTTAGTGACAAGAGAAATGTTTCCTCATGAGGAGCGAATTCCTTATGCCACAATTCCGGATTGCTTAGATGCAGTAATGGAAGAAGAGGTTGACGTTACGGTTGTTCCGCTTGAAAATACACTAGAAGGATCAGTAAATATTACATTGGATTATTTAATTCATGAAATAAATTTACCGATAATTGCTGAGGTGACAACTCCTGTAAAGCAGCATTTACTTGTACATCCATCTGTGAAAGAGAGATGGCAGGAGGTCACTAAAGTATTAAGCCATCCTCATGCGATTGCTCAATGTCATAAGTTCCTTCATGGATCATTAAAAGGTGTACCTTGCGAGAATGCAACGAGCACAGCTGCTGCAGCGAAGTATATTATCGAACATCCGGATGAAACCGTAGCGGCTATTGCTAATCAGCTAGCTGCTAAAGAATATGGACTAGCGATTGCAAAAGATAATATACACGACTATGACTTTAATCATACAAGATTTATCGTACTATCAAAGAAAAACATCCCACTTCAACCAAGCACCATTGAAGTCAAAGGTTATAAAACGACTGTAATGGTTACATTGCCTACGGACCGATCAGGTGCCCTACATCAAGTGCTATCTGCTTTTGCATGGAGAAAATTAAATTTATCAAAAATTGAGTCACGTCCAATGAAGACGGGACTGGGAAATTACTTTTTTATCATTGATATTGAGGAAAAAATGGACGAGGTTCTCATTCCAGGTGCGATTGCCGAACTAGAAGCGCTCGGTTGTAGTGTATCGGTGCTTGGTAGCTATCCGTATTTTCATGAAATAAGATAAGAAATGCAGAACCGTAACCCCTAGTTGCTAACGGGCAACTAGGGGTTTTTATTTTCGATCAATAAGAAAACCTGCTTTGTCCAGTGCTTCTTCGACTTGATCAAGGATATGCTCAGATGGTGCGGAGATGGTGTGAATATGAATGCCTCCTGTTAACTCTGAGAGGTAGGAAGATTTGGTTGATTGCATCTTCTCTAAAAATTGCTTTACTTCTCTACGATTTGACACCATGATCGATGCTGTCAAATCTCCGTATATATGATGTTCAATTCTTACGTCTCTGACAGTAACTCCATGATCAACAAGCAAATTTAATTCTTCTTCTGTCTGCTCAGGTGGGTGTGAACAGGCAATGGTTCGATAAATCGGTGCATCATTCGCTTGATTGGAGAGATATAAATAGCCCTGGCTTGTTGCCATAATTGGCTCTCCTTTGGCCTTTAAAAGCGTTATGTCTCCAACAATTACTTGTCTGCTAACATTCGTTCTTGTTGAGAGTTCTCCTCCTGTTATCGGTGCAGCACTTGATTTTAGCCATTCAAGAATGAGCTCACGACGGTTTTCTCCTAATATCTTTTTCTCATTCATTTTAAACGTCTCCCTTATTGTTAACACTACAATTATTTTACCATACTTGTTATTTGATTATCACGCTGTGGCGCTTCCTGGATGATTGAAATCATTGTTCGTGCCAACCCTTTGACATCTGCTTCCGTTGTATGAACCCCAAATGATATACGAATGAACTCTTTTGCCGACTTATCATTAATACCTAGAGCTAGCATGGTTTTAGAAGGGGAAGTTCGTCCCACTTGGCAGGCACTTCCAGTAGAGATTGCGTATCCTTTGCGGTTAGCCTCTAGCATCACCCATTGGCCTTCAAGTCTTTTTATTCTGAGACCTAGTATGGATGCTAACTGAGCATTTGCATGGCCATGAACAATGATCTCATCTCTTACGTCCATTAGTTGGGTGAGAAATTGTTCGCGTAAAGATTTTATGTGTTCATCATTGTGATTCATGTTTCTTACTTGTTTATTAGCAGCTGTAACCATGCTAACAATTGCAGGAATATTCACTGTTCCTGGTCTCATTCCACGCTCATGTGATGTGTTTGGATAAAATGAATCAAATGGAATGGATGGTGAAATATATAAAGCACCTATTCCTTTGGGTCCATATATTTTATGACCTGAGATCGCAAGGCTATCTACGAATGGAGAAATCGCTTCTACATCCAACTTCCCGAAGGATTGTACACAGTCACTGTGTAGAAGAATTCCATTTTCCTTACAAAGCGTTCCAATTTCATTTAGTGGCTGTATCGTCCCAATTTCAGAATTTACATGTTGTATACAAGCAAGGACGGTATCATCACGAATAGCGGACTGAAACTGCTGTACATCAATCATTCCATTTTCCATTAAGGGCAATTCAGTAACCTCATAGCCTTTTAACATTTTTAAGGATGAATGGATAGAGGAGTGTTCAGCAATATTCGTGATAATATGCTTTCCCTTTTTTGATGATTGAGATAAAAGAGATTGAACCGCAAGAAAATTCCCTTCAGAACCTCCGCTGGTAAAATAAACTCCTTCACTCTTTACACCTAGTAATCTTGCAATCTCCTCCCTGCAGCCTTCAAGTAAGGTGGATGCACGACTCCCTATATCATGTAGGCTTTGAGAATTTCCATAATACTCAGTTGATGCTTTAACAAATGCTGAGGCAGCTTCAGGGTCCAGTGGACAAGTAGCAGCATAATCAAAATATTTCATTGTTCTCCTCCAAACGATAAGATTTCCTTCACAAAACACTTGTCATAATTGTAATTGTATGTAAATATAAGTGTCAAGACACCTGTAAAATACGGATGGTGATAAAATGATACATTCCGATGTGTTAATTATTGGAAGTGGAGTGGCAGCTTTGCAATTAGCAAGGAAGCTTAGCTGTGATATAAATGTGATTATTCTCACAAAGTTGAAAGCGACAGATGGAAATTCAAATCTCGCACAGGGTGGCATAGCGGCGGCAATAGATATCGAAGACCGTCCAGATAAACATTATCTTGATACGTTAGAGGCAGGAAGGTACACGAATGATCGTGAGCTAGTGAAAGAAATGACAGAAATGGCTCCGTCCCTAATTAAAGAAATGGTTTGTGATGGATGTACGTTTGACCGAGCGAAAGATGGAAGCTTACTACTTGGATTGGAAGGAGCACATAGTCATAACCGAATCGTTCATAGCGGTGGGGATGCAACAGGGAAAAAGGTAATGAAATTTTTATTAAAGGAAACCATGCATGCACGAATAATAGAAGAAATGGTTGTTTACGAGTTATTGGTTAAAGACGGAAGATGTATCGGGGTAAAAGGTAAAGATAAGCATGGTGAGACCAATATTTTCCTTGCAAATCATGTGGTCCTAGCAACAGGAGGTCTAGGTCAACTATATAGTTTCACTTCTAACGCGGAGACGGTAGTAGGAGACGGAATTGCACTTGCATACCGTGCGGGTGCAGAGGTAGCAGATTTAGAATTTATTCAATTCCACCCCACTCTTTTGTTTGTCGATGGGAAGTGTCAAGGATTAGTTTCAGAAGCAGTTCGAGGTGAAGGGGCATTCCTAACTTTACAGGATGGAACTAGAATAATGAAAAATGTTCATCCAATGGGAGACCTAGCACCCAGACATATTGTGTCACAAACCATATTTGATTATTTGCAAGCAGGTGAGCAAGTATTTTTAGATGTTCGTCATATAAAAGAGTTTACTAAGAAGTTCCCAACCATAACCAAAATGTGCGAGGAGAATCGAGTTAATCTTTCAAAAGGTCTTATTCCGATTGTGCCTGGCTGCCATTTTGTCATGGGGGGAGTGAAAACAGATCATTATGGTCGTACAAGTGTTAAAAACCTATATGCAATTGGTGAGGTAGCTTACACAGGAATTCACGGTGCCAACCGATTAGCTAGTAATTCCTTATTAGAAGGTCTTTTTTTCGGAAAGAGACTGGCCGAGATTTTGAATCAGACAGTCAAGCAGGCTTCATATTCCATTATCGAAACAAGTTCAAGGGATATGGGAACAGTGTCACTCCCAGATAAGGCAGTCCTGCAGGAAAAAATGATGAAGCATGCAGGAATTGTAAGAAACAAGAAACATCTACAAGAGCATTTAAAATGGCTAGAGAGTTTCCAAATAAAAGAACTTATTAGTTGTTCCATCGATGAAAAATCAAAGGAAGATATCCAAGTGATATTTATGTTAATTACCGCTTGGTTAGTTACGAAATCAGCTCTTCTTCGAGAAGAGAGTCGTGGTGGGCATTTTCGAGGGGATTTTCCATCTGAAGATAAGGGATGGCTAGAGAAAAAAATCATTTTAAAACATGAACAGGAGCAGGGAGATTTCTATGAACAAATTAAAGCTGCGTTTGCAACTTGAACAATTTTTCCTGGAGGATATTGGGGAGCGAGATGTAACAAGTGAACTAATTTTTGGCGAAGAAGAACGAGGGGAACTTGTATTTATTGCAAAAGAGAATGGCATTTTCTGTGGAGAAGAGATCATTCGGACAGGGTTCACACTTCTAGATACTGATGTGGTTATTGATCTTGAAGTTAGGGATGGAGAACGGTTTGAACAAGGCCAGAAGTTAGTATCCATTTTAGGACATGTAACCACGTTACTGAAGGGGGAAAGAGTGGTACTTAACCTTGTTCAGCGAATGAGTGGAATCGCTACTCGAACAAGAGAGGCTGTAAATATATTAGATTCTACTTCTACTAAAATTGTAGATACACGTAAAACGACACCAGGACTTCGGATGCTTGAAAAATATGCGGTTCGATGTGGTGGAGGCTTTAATCACCGATTTGGTTTATACGATGGAGTAATGATTAAAGACAATCATATCTCTTTTGCAGGTTCCATTTCTAAAGCTGTGCAAAAAGTAAAGTCCCATTTAGGGCATATGGTAAAAATCGAAGTGGAAATTGAATCGAAGCAGCAGTTGTTAGAAGCGATTGAGGCTGAGGCAGATGTGATTATGTTTGATAATCGTACACCTGATGAAATCAAAGAGTGGATCACTTTGGTTCCAAAAGGAATCGTAACAGAGGCTTCTGGTGGTATTACGTTAGAGAACCTGGACACGTACAAGCATACAGGAGTGGATGTTATTTCATTAGGATTTTTAACACATACGATTCAGTCAATTGATATTAGTGCGAAAGTTCATGTGAAGTAAGTAAGAGAGGATGAATGAGATGAATCTATTTGAAGTGATTGAAAAAAATAAGCTTTTGCCTGACCAATACAAAGAACTAACCAAGGAAGAAATGGAAACCAGAGTTCAAGCCATTAAAGAAAGATTAGGAAACAAACTATATATTCCTGGGCATCATTATCAAAAAGATGAAGTTATACAATTTGCTGATGATACAGGAGATTCATTAAAACTTGCGCAGCTTTCTGCAGAGAATCACGAAGCAGCATATATTGTGTTTTGCGGCGTCCATTTTATGGCTGAAACGGCGGATATATTAACAAAGGATACACAAAAAGTGATACTGCCAGATATGCGAGCAGGTTGCTCAATGGCAGATATGGCCGATATATACCAAACGGAAAGAGCGTGGTCAGAGCTACAAAATGTATTTGGTGATACCATTCTTCCTTTAACCTATGTGAATTCCACTGCAGCCATAAAATCTTTTGTTGGGAGACGTGGTGGTGCAACAGTCACGTCGTCCAATGCTGAACATATGGTCACATGGGCATTTACTCAAAAGGAGCGGATATTATTTCTTCCTGACCAGCATTTAGGGAGAAATACCGCTTTCAATCTAGGGGTGCCGTTAGAAAAAATGGCGGTTTGGGATCCGATCTCTAATACTTTACAATATGAGGGGAATTTAGAAGACGTAAAGGTAATTTTATGGAAGGGACATTGCTCTGTTCATGAGAACTTTACCATTCATAACATTGCGGATATCCGGACCAGTAACCCTGATATGAAAATTATTGTTCACCCAGAGTGTAAGCGTGAGGTAGTGGAGCTATCTGATTTAGCAGGTTCGACAAATTACATTATACAGCAAATTGAGGCATCACCTGCTGGTTCTGCTTGGGCCATTGGAACGGAAATGAATTTAGTGAATCGAATTATTCAGGATCACCCAGATAAACAAATTGTATCTTTAAACCCGCATATGTGTCCGTGTCTAACCATGAACCGTATTGATCTGCCCCATTTATTATGGGCGTTGGAAAGTATAGAACAAGGGGAACTTCATAATGTTATAAAGGTCGAGGCTGAAATTGCAGAGTATGCAAAGCTTGCTCTTACAAGAATGCTTGACCAATCCTAAAAGGCTGCAGCCCTCCAATCATTTGGAGGTTTTTTTTGTGAGAAAAAAGGGGACAATTCATATTCTTTTTGAAAAATTCATAAGTTTTTATGTAGATTGTTAGCAATTTGCCCACTCCGACATACAATATATGGACTTACGCATAGGAGGGAAATCAGAGTGAAAATCCATATCGTACAGAAAGGGGATACTCTTTGGAAAATCGCCAAGAAGTACGGCGTGAATTTTGAAGAGCTGAAAAAAATGAATACGCAGCTCAGTAACCCTGATATGATCATGCCCGGTATGAAAATCAAAGTACCATCCGGTGGTGGAATGATAAAGAAAGAAGCCCCTATCACTGGAAAGCCGGAAGCGAAAATAAATATGGGTACAAAAAAAGAGATGCCTAAAGAACAGCCAATTGCTCTAGCACCAAAAGAAGCGCCTAAAAAAGAAATGCCGATTGAACAACCGCCAAAGATGGAGGAGAAAATCGAACCAATTGCAGAGGCTCCAAAGAAGCCGTTCAAGCCAAAAATGCCAGTGATTCCTGAAATTGATATTAACAACTATTATATGATGAATATGGCGAATTTATCTGTACAACCGCAACAACAAGCAAAGCCTGTACCAAAGCCGCCGAAACCAGTTAAAGAAGAAATAAAGCCAAAACAATTATCACCTGCTGAAGTAAAAGCTCAACCAGCACCACAATTTCCAATGCAACCCAAACAGCTTCCTGCGGAAATGACCTTACCAGAGGTAAAACCTTTACCGGAAGTGAAGCCAATTAAAGGTGTAAAACCACTGCCAGAGGCCAATACTGACGTTCCAAACTTTACTCAAGGAGGGGGTTACGGACCCATGAATCCAATGTATCCACAAAATTTCTATCCATATCCACAAGCTAATCCAGGATTTGGTCAGCCAACAGGTTTTGCTCCTCAAGCACCATATCCACAGGTTCAAGGTGCAATGACAGGTGCGCCAACGATGCCAACGATGCCATATGGGATGATGCCTGGAGTTCCAGGAATGGGTATGCAACCGTTCGATGATGAATCTTCATCATTTATGCCGGAAATGCCAATGATGCCAGGTCAAGTGATGGGTGTACAAAATGGACAAATGCCAATGATGCCAGGTCAAGTGATGGGTATACAAAATGGGCAAATGCCAATGATGCCAGGTCAAGTGATGGGTGCACAAGATGCGCAAATGCCAATGATGCCAGGTCAAGTGATGGGTGCACAGGATGCACAAATGCCAATGATGCCAGGTCAAGTGATGGGTGCACAAGATGCGCAAATGCCAATGATGCCAGGTCAAGTGATGGGTGCACAGGATGCACAAATGCCAATGATGCCAAATCAAGTGATGGGTGCACAGGATGCACAAATGCCATTAATGCCAACAGAAGTAGCTGGAGTTCAAGATATGCCAATGTATCAAGCTCCTATGCATCAAGCTCCTATGTATCCTTATCCACCATATCCTGCACCATTGTTTCCTTGTGGACCAATGATGCCTGGACCAGGATACTTCCCACCAGCCTATCCATCTATGGGTATGCCACAACAAATGCCATATAGTCCAATGCCACAAGTGCAAGGGGTAATGGACCAAATGGAATCACCTAGTATGGATAATTACCAAATGCCTTTAACACCTAATTATTCTGCTCCAGCCGTACAAGGAGTACAGGATGATTGTGGATGTGGCGGTCCTGCAATGACGCCGTACGGAATGGGAACAGGCTTTGCACCCGGAATGCCACCAGTCTATGCTCCACCCTACGGACAACCGATGGCGCAGTCACCTTATATGAATCCTTATGGGTACGGTCCATCAGCACAAGGAATGCCTAGAGGTCAAAATACGACTGATGAAAATGATGAATAATGCTAGTGGAGACGATTTAACTTTAAATCGTCTCTTCTCCTATTTACAGGAAGAGCTCGTCACTCCGATTGAATCGATACACCCAATAAGAAAGAACGTTTATTTGTTGCAAAAGGGTAATCAATTTGTTGTATTAAAGGGGTTTAGTCATTTAAGAAAACTGCAGATCCAAAAGGCTTTTACTTCTTCTTTAAGGCAAGAAGGGTTTAAGAATTCATATATATTTCAAAACCTCGAAAAAGAATCACCACTATACTTAGACGGTACATATTACGGATGTCTTGAACACATACCATTATCCTCCAGCAGTCCTTTTTCTTATGAGTCCGAAAAAGAAAGAAAAGATGGGCTTCGTCTCCTTGAAGAATTTCACCAGACTACAGGTAAGCTTTCAAGAAGGTATCAAACAGTACTAAAAGAATACAATCTTATGTTGAAATGGAGAGAACGTGCAGCTCGTTTTATTAATAATTTATCCATTATTAAATTTTTTGTGCAGCAAGAAATACTAAATGAAGTAATGGAGTGGGCCGATTTTTCCTTAAAGGGGCTCGAGTTAGAGTATTCATTTTTAAATAATCATGATCAAGTGATTCTTCATGGCGATTTAGCCCACCATAACTTTATTCGTGGTATTGACTCAGAACTATATATAATTGATTTCGACTTAGTTTCAATCGGTAGTCCAGCCTGTGATTATTTACAATATTGCAATCGAATTCTGCCGAGTCTCGATTGGTCTTTACAAGATCTTACAGAATATGAGCAAATACGCCCGTTTTTAAATAATCGCGGATTTTTATATGCTTTATTATTTCCAACAGATATCTTTCGAGAATGGAATCGACTTATTAAAGATCGTCAATATTCAAGCACATTTCAAGTAAGGCAGGTTCTTGATTTAACTGTACGGCAATTTTTTAATCGACAAAGCTTTGTAGAGCAAGTAAAGCTTTTGCTTGAAAATTAATTGGTTGTTAATGTCAGGATTAAAAAGCCATAACCCTCACACCCTATAAATGAGCATGATCATGCTCTCAAATAAGCGGAGGGGGTTATTCGCTTGAGTAAAAAGCTTGTATTACTTCCGATAACTGCTGCCTTAACCTTTAGTTTAGCTGGTTGTAACCAGGATGAAGCAACCAATAATAGTAAAGAAATAAGCCAACCGTTTGGATACTACTCGAATGAAAATCATGGCGGTGGTGGAAATGCAAGGATTTACAACGAAAATGATGGTCCATTGGTAGAAATAATGGATCATTCTCTAGGTGAGGAAGGACAGAAAAGCAGAGATAATCGAAGCCAGCATTTAATGCAAAAAGACGAATCAGGAAACCCTGCTAATCCAACAGTCCCTCGTGCTAAACAGGATAAAAACTTTTTTGAGAAAGATAACCGTTATAGTCATGCTGATGCCAATTATCATGGTCATTTAGATGACCAAACCCGGAAAGCAAGAAGCTCCTATTATACAGCGTATGAAGGGGATTTAGCCGAAAAAATAGGTGATGTTACAGCGAAGGTTCCCAATGTGGAAGATGTTCGTTCCGTAGTATATGGAAGCAATGTATTAATTGCAGTAGATTTAACCAACTACGATCGCGATGTAGAAACAAAGGCAGATATCGCTAGAGCGGTTCAACCCTATCTTCGAGGAAGATCGGTGCAGGTAGTGACGGATGAAGGAACCTTTAGCAGAATCAGAAATATTGATAATGACTTACGTGATGGTGGTCCACGTGAGACCATTGATGCAGATATAAAAGGGATGTTTCGAACATTAAAGTCCCGATTACAAGGGAAAGATTAGGATTCGAAAGGGTTGATCAATATGATCAACTCTTTCGTGCGTTAATGGGCATAAATTTGAAAAAAATGGTCATTATATAAATGAAATCATGAATTTAGCTTTATATTGTAACTTTTAAATGAGGTGATCATTATGAGAACCAAATGTGTCGGTTGTTTAGGGCTATTGCTTCTCGTATTCGTTTTTCATACAAACTATGTCTTAGCTGAAGAATTAAAAACGACTCCAAGATTAGAACCTATTGATGTCAAGGTGATTCTTGAACGGGTATATCTAGACGGAGAAGTGAGTGAGGAGCAAATGGACGAGAAGATTTGGTCCATGGAACAGTTTTGGTCAAAATATGATCAATGGCAGGTCGTGGATATCGAGGATACTTCTGTTGTATTTCGTAAGCATGTAGACGATATTTCTCCTCTGTTAAAAGCTAATGGTTACTTTGGAATTACAGATGATGGTGTGCTAACGATCTATTATGGAAAACCACAAAAATATAATATTATTCAATCCTTCTTTCAATTGGATATTGGTAAATTAGAAAGTACGAGACATGAAGAATTAAAGGAAGGAATCCCGATTAGAAATAAAGATCGGTATGTAGAAGTACTTGAAACGTTCAAAAATTACACTGTTCAGGAAAAACAAGCGAACTAGAGGAGCCGGAATCGGTTCCTTTTTGCATTTTTCATCTTACATTTAGCGGTATATACTATCATATTTGTGATACAATGAGGTACAGCAAAATTAGAGGAGTTTTAGATACATGTATGATTATATTAAAGGAACGGTCGAATTTATTGGACCCGAATATATTGTAGTAGAAGCGGGAGGGATTGGATATCAGGTATCTACACCCAACCCTTTTAGCTTTTCAAAACATATTCACCAAGCGATGCAAATTTTTACATATCACTATGTAAGAGAAGATTTAATGGCATTATACGGTTTTTCCTCAAGGGAAGAAAAAATTCTTTTTACAAAGCTCCTGAATGTATCTGGTATAGGACCAAAAGGCGCATTAGCAATATTAGCATCTGGCGTACCCGAACAAGTGGTTCAAGCGATTGAAGAAGAGGATGAAGCATTTTTAGTGAAATTCCCAGGGGTAGGAAAGAAGACAGCTAGACAAATGATCTTAGACTTGAAGGGGAAACTTCAACAAGCACTTCCCGATTATTTTCCTAACTTATTCAATGAGGAAGTACATGTGGAACAGCCGAAGAATTCAAATCTTGCACTAGAAGAAGCGATGTTAGCTTTGCTATCTCTAGGATATTCTGAAAAGGAAATAAAGAAAATTACACCGAAGCTTGAAGTGGAAACACTAGAAACAGAGCAATATATTAAAAAAGCTCTACAGTTTCTTTTAAAATAGAGTTGGAAAAAGGGTGAGTGAGGATTGGACGATCGGATTATTTCTGGTGAGGCAGATGTTCAAGATTTATCATTCGAACAAAGCTTACGCCCGTTAACATTAAAACAATATATCGGGCAAACAAAAGTAAAAGAGAATTTAGAAATATTTATTGAGGCTGCCAAAATACGGCAAGAAACGCTTGATCATGTTCTCTTATATGGGCCTCCTGGATTGGGGAAAACGACATTGGCAACCATTATTGCGAATGAAATGGGAGTTAATATCCGTACGACAGCTGGCCCAGCCATTGAGAGACCAGGAGATTTAGCAGCCATTTTAACAGCCCTTGAACCTGGTGACATATTATTTATCGATGAAATTCACCGGTTACCAAGAGCTATTGAAGAGGTTTTATATCCAGCCATGGAGGACTTTTGCCTTGACATCGTGATTGGAAAAGGGGCAACTGCTAGGTCTGTAAGACTTGATTTACCACCATTTACACTTGTTGGTGCAACAACTAGAGCAGGCTCTCTTTCAGCGCCGCTTCGGGATCGATTTGGAGTTTTAAGCAGATTAGAATATTATAAAGAAGATCAGCTTATGGATATCGTATTACGAACAGCCGAAGTGTTCCAGGTAGAAATTACAAAAGATGCCGCTTTAGAAATTGCCAAGCGTTCAAGAGGGACACCACGTATCGCGAATCGCCTGCTTAGACGAGTTCGAGATTTTGCTCAAGTAAAAGGCAATGGAATGATTGACCTTTCTTTAGCCGATCACTCCTTACAACTTCTTCAGGTAGATCCATTAGGTTTGGATCATATTGATCACAAACTATTAAAGGGTATCATTGAGAAGTTTAGAGGAGGACCTGTTGGATTAGATACAATTGCAGCAACGATTGGAGAAGAGTCCCATACGATTGAGGATGTATATGAGCCTTATTTGCTACAAATAGGATTCATACAAAGAACTCCAAGAGGCAGAATCGTCACTAATCTGGTTTATCAGCATTTTCAAATGGAGGTACCAACAGAATGACTGGTGTTCCAAAAATTCTTATGACATTAGGGGCAATCATTTTTGTCGTTGGATTTCTCATGCAGTTTATACATATCGGTAGGCTTCCAGGCGATATTATTGTGAAAAAGGGAAACACGACTGTGTATTTCCCCATTGTTACCTCCATACTTGTTAGTATTATTTTATCTGCCATTTTTTATTTTTTAGGGAAATTCCGTTAATATTTGTAGTGTTTAAGAAGGGTGAAACAGCATGAAAGTAGACTTATTTGATTTTCATTTACCAGAGGAACTCATTGCGCAAACTCCATTAGAGGAGCGAACAAGCAGTAGACTCATGGTATTAGACAAGGAAAATGGAAAGTTAGAGCATACAATATTTAAAAATATTGTAGAGTATATTAGGCCAGGTGATTGCCTTGTGTTAAATGACACGAGAGTCTTGCCTGCGAGATTATTCGGTGAAAAGAAAGAAACCGGTGCTAAGATTGAAGTATTACTTTTGAAGCAATTGGATGGAGATCGTTGGGAAACATTAGTAAAGCCAGCGAAGAGGGTTAAGGAAGGAACAATTATCTCTTTTGGAAATGGACTCTTGACGGCCGAATGTGTTGGAGAATCCGAGCACGGAGGAAGAACACTTGAATTTAGCTATGAAGGTATATTTTATGAGGTATTAGAGCAGTTAGGAGAAATGCCACTGCCCCCTTATATAAAAGAACAACTAGAAGATCGAGAACGGTATCAAACAGTGTTTGCTAAGGAACGTGGTTCCGCTGCAGCTCCTACTGCGGGGCTGCATTTCACAGAAGAGCTTTTAGAAGAAATTCGCTCACGAGGGGTTCATATTGCCTTTATTACACTTCATGTGGGACTAGGGACATTTAGACCTGTCAGTGTTGATGACATTTTGGAACATGATATGCATGCCGAGTTTTATCAGATGTCAGAAGGAACCGCTCGATTGCTAAACACTGTTAAAAAGCAAGGTGGACGAATCATTTCTGTTGGAACAACTTCAACGAGGACACTAGAGACGATTGCTTCGAAACATAATGGGGAGTTTGTAGCAGAAAGTGGATGGACCGATATTTTTATTTATCCCGGATATACATTTCAAGGAATTAATGGAATGATTACCAATTTCCATCTACCTAAATCAACATTAATTATGCTTGTAAGTGCACTTGCAGGGAGAGAAAATGTCATTCATGCATATGAAACAGCAGTAACTGAGAAGTATCGTTTCTTTAGTTTTGGCGATGCGATGCTTATTGTTTAATTACTTACTAGGAGTTGACTATTTTTGACGGCTATTCGTTACGAATTAATAAAGACATGTAAACAGACAGGAGCAAGGCTAGGCCGAGTACATACACCGCACGGTTCATTTGACACACCTGTCTTTATGCCGGTAGGAACGCTTGCAACGGTCAAAACGATGGCACCAGAAGAACTTGTTCAGATGGGAGCAGGAATTATCTTAAGTAATACCTATCATCTTTGGCTTCGACCTGGACACGAGATTATTAAAGAGGTTGGTGGGCTTCACAAGTTTATGAACTGGGATCGGGCCATTTTAACAGACTCTGGTGGATTCCAAGTATTTTCTCTTAGCAAGTTCCGCCAGATTGAGGAAGAGGGAGTTCATTTTAGAAATCATTTAAACGGGGACAAGCTCTTCTTATCACCGGAAAAAGCGATGGACATTCAAAATGCATTAGGCTCGGATATCATGATGGCCTTCGATGAATGTCCGCCATTCCCTGCTACGTATGAGTATATGCAGAAATCAGTCGAACGTACATCACGTTGGGCAGAAAGATGCTTAAGTGCTCATCAACGTCCAGAGGATCAGGGATTATTCGGAATTGTACAAGGTGGGGAATATGAGGAACTTCGGAAACAAAGTGCACGTGATCTAGTTTCTCTCGATTTCCCGGGGTATGCAGTCGGAGGATTATCTGTTGGTGAACCGAAGGATATTATGAATCGAGTTCTAGAATTCACAACTCCTCTATTACCATCGAATAAGCCAAGATACTTAATGGGAGTAGGTTCTCCAGATTCTCTGATCGATGGGGCTATTCGAGGAATTGATATGTTTGATTGTGTACTACCAACTAGAATAGCTAGAAACGGAACATTAATGACGAGTGAAGGTAGATTGGTTGTGAAAAACGCGAAGTATGCAAAAGATTTTGGACCACTTGATCCAAATTGTGATTGTTATACTTGTAAAAACTATTCTCGTGCGTATATTCGACACTTAATTCGTTGTGATGAGACGTTCGGAATAAGACTTACAACTTACCATAACTTATATTTTCTGTTAAAATTAATGGAGAATGTCAGACAAGCAATCAGAGAAGATCGCTTAGGGGACTTCAGAGAAGAATTTTTTGAACAATATGGCTTTAACCAGCCAAATGCAAAAAACTTCTAAATTCATAAAGATATTGAAAGGAGGTTAGACAATGGAAGGACTATTAGGGACATTAGGTCCATTAATCCTAATGTTTGCATTATTTTACTTCTTGTTAATTCGTCCACAGCAAAAACGTCAAAAGGCGGTTTCAAAAATGCAAAGCGATCTGGCAAAAGGGGACAAAATCGTGACGATTGGTGGCCTACACGGAACAGTCGATGCATTAGACGAAGGCAAAGTAGTGATTAAATGTGGTGATGGAAGTCGTCTTACATACGACCGCGCTGCTATCAGAGAAGTACTTGAATCAAGCTCTGTAGCAAATGCTTAAAAGCATAAAAAGAGGCTAACCCTAAGGGTGGCCTCTTTTTATATGCTTATTTTTTACGCAGCTCTTTTAGAAGTGGTACTTATATTTACACCTAAAATTCCGCCCATCATGGCAGTTAAAATATAGCAAACATGATAAACGATTTCTTCAAACGAAAATAAACTATCCATTCCTAAAAATTGGAATAAAAAAATGATTGTGGTATAAACAATACCAGTGAGTCCTCCGACTAACCAGCCTTTTTGTTTCCCTTTTCCTCCTGATACGAACCCACCTAAAAATAATGTGATAAAAGAAACACCAGTAATAACAAATTGTAATGAAGCTTCGCTAGTCGGTGTAAATCGGAGGATTAAGGAAAAAATCACCGAACTTACAATTGCAAATAAAAAGACAGTAATGACTCCGTATAGTACGGCGTTGCTAAAATTTTTCGACTCTTCGATTGGACCCCTCTCCCTTCTATCTTTTCTCAGTAATTGCTTAGTACAAGCATATTCATGAGCATTTCTAAATAGAATCAC
Organism: Robertmurraya beringensis; assembly: GCF_042433785.1. Taxonomy (NCBI): domain Bacteria; kingdom Bacillati; phylum Bacillota; class Bacilli; order Caryophanales; family Bacillaceae; genus Robertmurraya; species Robertmurraya beringensis. The sequence continues at coordinate 195,595 of NZ_JBHLUU010000015.1, forward strand.
ATTTTGTTCATGTTTTCAGCAGATTTGTAAACAATAAAATGAATGAACATAAAGGGAGCGTTTCTTTTGGATCAATACTTTCTAATTGTTATTCGTACAATTATTTTATACGGTGTCATTTCTATAATTTTTCGACTAATGGGGAAGAGGGAGCTTGGAGAGTTAAACGTTTTAGATTTGGTTGTTTATATAATGATTGCAGAAATAGCGGTTGTAGGCATTGAGAAGCCAGAAGAAACAATAGTAAATAATATTTTACCAATGGCTGTGCTCATGATTATTCAAATCACCTTGGCCTTTTTTTCACTAAAAAGTAAAAAGGTGAGAGATATGCTAGATGGGAAGCCTTCCATCATTATCAACAATGGAAAAATTGATGAGCATGAAATGAGAAAACAACGTTACAATTTCGATGATCTCCTTTTGCAGCTAAGAGATAAGGATATTCGTAATATTCGGGATGTTGAGTTTGCAATACTAGAAACATCAGGAAAGCTATCTGTTTATGAAAAGAGTCCGAATCAAGGGGGAATTACGATCCCGTTAATATTAGATGGAGAGGTTCAAGAAAGTAATTTACAACGGTTAGAGAAAAATAAATTTTGGCTTCTTCAGGAACTAAAGAAACTCGGATATACTCAAGTAAAAGAAATTTCTTTTTGCAGCTTTCAAGACGGGAAATTCTTTGTAGATAGGATAGACACAAAAAAGAGGTGAGAATCAGTCACCTCTTTTTTAACGCATAATAAGTTTTGATAATCCGTTTCCAATAACTGGTACTCGGATCATTTCTTCTTTTTTAATTTGTCCAGCAATGATAACAAGTAGTGTATAGCTTACAGTAATAATCACGCAACTTACAATTACGTTGAGTGATAAAGGCAAGTCCCCTTTGAAATAGTTATAGACCGATAAACCAGCCCATCCGGAAACACCCATACTAGCAAATGTTAGTAAATAATCCCAAATATAAAAGGTGAAAGAAATCTTCTTCAAAACCGTTGCGAAATGGAGGAGTGTAACCACTAAAAAGCCGAAAACGATTCCTAACGCAGCCCCTTTAATGCCGAAGCTTGGCTGACTTGCTAATAAAAATATAACAGCTGTTTTTACAACGGAACCAAAGAGAGAGTTAATCATAGCAGCCCTTGCTAAATCAAGTGCTTGCAGGGTAGCTTGTAATGGCCCTTGATAGTAGTAGAAAAGGAAGAAAGGTGCCATGATTTGAATAAAGTACGCTCCATTTGAAGATCCATACATTACTTCCATAAGTGGTTCTGCTAGAACATAGAGGATTACGACGGATAATCCACCCGTTAAAAAAGCAAAGCGTAGTGCTTGTTGTAGTCGATATTCAATCAGCTTTTTATTGTTCTGTGAATTTGCTTCACTGATTGCCGGAACGAGCGACGTGGACAGCGATAAAGTAATAAACGAGGGCAATAGTAAAAGCGGCATAGCAAACCCTGTTAATGCCCCATATTGCTTAGTTGCAGTAATGGCCGCAACACCAGCAATAGCTAAGCTATGTGAGACGACAATCGGTTCAAAAAACCACGCAATCGAACCAATCATCCGACTTCCTAACGTTGGTAAAGCAACGCCCATCAGTTCATGAAACGTTGATTTTCCTTCTTGCACATGCTTGAAAAATTTCTTTCTAACTCGAAATTGTTTCTTGAGCTTAAATGAAGTAACCAGATAAATCAATGAGATAAGCTCTCCAATTACAGATGCAACCATCGCTCCTGCTGCTGCGTATTCTACTCCATATGGCATAAACATATTTGTTAATACAGCTATCAATGTGATTCTAGCCGCTTGTTCAATCACTTGTGAAATAGCAGAAGGTCTCATATTTTGTCTGCCTTGGAAATATCCTCTTAGCACAGAAGAAAGTGCAACGATTGGAATGATTGGAGCAATCGCGAGCAATGGTAAATGTGTGCGTGGATCTGTAAAAAGAGTTTCTGATAAGTACGGTGCAAGAATAAATAGAGCAGGAGTAAAGATAAGGGATAAAGTAAAGGTTGTTGCCAAAGAAACAATAAGTATTTGTTTTATTTTCTTTGTATCACCTTTCGCCTCTGCTTCTGCAATATTTTTTGAAATAGCCACCGGTAGGCCTAGTTGTGTGAGAGTGACAACAAGAATAAGTGTCGGAAAGGCCATCATATATAATCCAACACCTTCTTCGCCTATAAACCTTGCAATCACAATCCTATTAATAAAACCAAGAACTCTTGTTACAAATCCGGCAACTAACAAAATTATGGTTCCTTTTAAAAACTTTGACATCTCGCTACCTGCCTTCTCAAAATAGGTATAATCATATACAATTAACTATATGCACCTATGTGGACAAAGCATGACAAGGACTTATAAATTTCTCTATATTTTATACTCTAGTATTAGGAGGCGGCTCGATATGGAAATCGGCCATAATTACGATCGTTTTCGTAAAGAAGTACACCCAGCATTAATTAGTAAGATAGAAGAGTTTTCCCTTCTCGGGTATGGGACGATCAGTCAAGAAAGTCTTTGGGAGTTCTTAAGAAAGAAGAAATGGAGAAAACCAAAGGAGGACGTGAAGCTCTATGAGGTGGTCTCAGATATTCTTTCTGTAAATGTAGGAGAATATATGAACTATGCGACTGTGGAGGCATTTAAGTCCGATGAGTTTTCACTTGCGAATGATGAAGAAAGAAGGGAATTATTGAAATAAGTACATACTTGTCCATAAATTGACACTAATTCCTATCTGTTTCATAATATTAGTATAGAAAATACAGCAGGTAGTATGGTGATACTTGCTCGGTTACATTTTAAGGAGGATTTATACATAATGGTCAAACGCAGTAGAATTGTGGCCTTTTTGTTATTGCTGCTTCTCTTTGCAAGTACAATTGGGACAACTACAAATAGTATTTTAAAAAATATAAAACTAGGTTTGGACCTTCAAGGAGGATTTGAGGTTCTCTACGAAGTGAAACCTGCTAAAAAAGGCCAAGAGATTGACCAAGAAGTATTAAATAGTACGGTTGAGGCGTTAGATAATCGAATAAACGTGCTTGGGGTAAGCGAGCCGGTCATTCAAATTGAAGGTGATAATCGGATTCGTGTTCAGCTTGCCGGTGTTTCTGACCAGACAAAAGCACGTGAAATTCTCTCAACAGAAGCGAATTTAACATTCCGAAATGCTAATGACGAAATCATGATGGATGGTACCGATTTAGTAGAGGGTGGTGCCAAGCAAACCTTTGATGAAAACAATAAACCGAGCATCTCTTTGCAGTTAAAGAGTGCGGATAAATTCCGAGAAGTAACACAAGAAATTGTTGGAATGGCTCCTCAGAATCAGTTAATTATCTGGCTGGATTTTGAAGAGGGGAAGGATTCTTATCAAGCAGAGCTTGCTAAGGGAGAGCCAAAATTCCTGTCCAATCCTAATGTAAATCAAGTGTTTAATCAAGATACAGTTTCCATTGTAGGGAATTTTGCATTAGAAGAGGCAAAGACGTTAGCTTCCTTGTTAAATGCGGGAGCTCTGCCAGTTAAGCTTACCGAAGTGTATTCAACCTCAGTTGGTGCTCAATTCGGGGAAGAAGCCTTAAATGAAACGGTGTTTGCTGGAATCGTAGGAATAAGTGTTATCTTCTTATTCATGCTTTTCTATTATCGTTTCCCAGGATTTATTGCTGTTATTACCCTATCTCTTTATATTTACCTGATTCTTGTGATCTTCGATTGGATGAATGGAGTGTTAACTTTACCAGGAATAGCAGCTCTGATCCTCGGGGTAGGTATGGCTGTAGACGCCAATATTATTACGTATGAAAGAATTAAAGAAGAATTAAAGGTTGGAAGAACGGTTAAGTCAGCATTTGAAGTTGGAAGTAAAGGTGCATTTTGGACCATTTTTGACTCGAACATCACGACCATTATTGCGGCTGGTGTATTGTTCGCCTATGGGACAAGCTCTGTTAAAGGGTTTGCAACCATGTTAATTATCTCGATTCTAGGAAGCTTCCTCACAGCTGTTTTTGCCTCACGTCTATTGCTTGGTTTGTGGGTGAAAAGCGGTTTCTTAGATCAACGCCCTACTTGGCTTGGTGTTAGAAAGAAAGATATGAAAGATATTTCAGAGGGATACGATGCCATCGATTTACCAACCAGATTCGATCGATGGGATTTTGTGAAAAATCATAAAATCATCTTTACTATTTCAGGTGTGTTATTCTCAGTCGGACTGGTCGTTCTTATCTTGTTTAAGCTAAATCTAGGAATCGACTTTGCAAGTGGAACGAGAGTGGAAGTACCGTCCGATAAGCCAATTGAAACCGAACAATTAAAAGAAGAATTTGCAAAATTTGATCTTGAAGCTGAAAATATTGTCATGTCTGGAGACAATAATGACGTTGCTGTGGTTCGCTTTTTAGGCGTTCTAGCAAAAGAAGAAATTGCTGAGCTAAAAGCGCATTTTAAAGAATTGTACGGTTCAGAACCGAATATCAGCACGGTTTCCCCAGTGGTTGGAAAAGAGTTAGCTAAAAATGCAATGATTGCTGTAGCCATAGCATCCATTGGAATTATCCTTTATGTATCAATTCGTTTTGAGTGGAGAATGGCTCTTGCTGCAATTGTCGCCCTCTTACATGATGTTTTCTTCATTATTGTTTTGTTTAGCTTTACAAGACTAGAGGTAGACTTGACGTTTATTGCAGCCGTCTTAACCATTGTTGGTTACTCAATCAATGATACAATCGTAACATTTGACCGAATGAGAGAAAACTTAGCTAAGAAAAAGAGAATTAAAGCTTATGGAGAACTTGCTGATGTTGTTAATAGTAGTTTACGTCAAACATTAGGAAGATCAGTAAATACGGTGTTAACCGTAGTTATTGCTGTTGTTGCTTTATTACTATTCGGAAGTTCCTCCATTCTTAATTTCTCATTAGCATTGCTAATAGGATTAGTTGTTGGTGTATATTCTTCTATTTTTATCGCTGCTCAACTTTGGCTAGTGATGAAAGCAAAAGAACTTAAGCAAAAGGGAGTTCTAATTACTGAAAAAGTAAAAAGAGAAAGAACAGACGAGCCACAGGTTTAATTTTAGAACCACAGGGAATATTTCTCTGTGGTTTCTCTTTTTGAAACGGATTTTTTGGTTACACTATTGGTAGTGAATGGGTTGAAGGAGAGTTAAGTATTGGAAAATCAAGAGCGATTTAAGAAGGCTGAATTTGTAGCAATCATAGGGATTATCGGAAATTTAGTTTTAGCTATCTTGAAATGGGTAATTGGTGTGTATGCAAACAGTCGGGCTTTAGTTGCTGACGCGGTTAATTCGGCTTCAGATGTAGCGGGTTCCTTAGCCGTATTTATTGGACTGCGTGCTGCTAAACAACCACCGGATGAAGATCATCCTTACGGACATGGCAAGGCGGAGTCGATCGCGGCCATTATTGTTGCTGTATTATTGGTTTTAGTTGGGTTCGAGATTGGAAAATCTTCTTTCCAAGCGTTTTTCCAACCGATTGAAGCCCCTAAACTTATTGCTCTTGTGGCTGTTATTGTATCTATTGCCATTAAAGAGGCAATGTTCCGTTATACCTACAAGACGGGGAAGAAATTAAACAGTGATGCATTAATTGTAACCGCATATGATCACCGGTCAGATGTGTATTCGTCTTTAGCGGCATTGGTAGGGATTGGCTGCGCCATTTTAGGAGACAAGCTTGCCATTGGCTGGCTCGTGTATGCAGATCCTGTAGCTGGGTTATTTGTATCCATTCTTATTTTAAAATTAGCTTGGAAACTGGGGAGTGAATCGATTCATAATGCTCTTGATCATGTTTTACATGAAGAAGATACAATCGAGCTTCGAAAGATTGTTGAAAGCATACCAGAGGTCAAAAAAATTGATGAACTACACGCAAGGGAACACGGGCACTATGTGATTATTGATATAAAAATATCTGTCGATCCTTATATAACAGTCGAAGAAGGGCATCGAGTTGGGAAAAAGGTAAAACAAAAGCTAATGGAAGAAAGACATGTTGAAAATGTGTTTGTACATATCAATCCCTATAATCCGGATAATAGTGAAATTACATCTGATTAAAGAGAAGTCTGCTTGAAAGCAGGCTTCTTTTATTTGCTAACTGGGGAAACCATTCCATTGAAACAGTAGACTGCCTAAAGTATAATAGAAAAGCTAAGGGGTGAAGGAATGTTAAAGCCAAAATCACGCTGGAGTGTTCAACAGCATAACAGTGAAGACGAAGTGAAAGAGCTTTGTAGCGAATTGAAGATCTCTCCTCTTGTTGCTTCTTTGCTCGTACGAAGAGGATTAAATACAGCATCTCTAGCTAAAAATTTTTTGTATGAACATGTAGAGCAATGCTATGACCCTTACCTTTTAACAGGGATGGACATTGCGGTTAATAGAATTCATCAAGCAATTGAAACCCAAGAGCCGATCTTAATTTTTGGTGATTATGATGCTGATGGTGTAACGAGTACATCTGTCATGATGCTTACATTAAAGGAATTAGGCGCAGTTGTCGATTTTTATATTCCGAATCGTTTTACAGAAGGGTACGGTCCAAACGAACCGGCTTTTCGTCATGCTCACGAAAGTGGAGTGAAACTAATAATTACAGTAGATACTGGTATCTCCGCTGTACATGAGGCAAGTGTTTTAAAGGATCTTGGTGTTGATTTGATTATTACGGATCATCATGAACCAGGTCCTATTCTCCCAGAAGCATTAGCAATTATTCATCCAAAGCTACCGGGAAGTTCATATCCTTTCAAGGAGTTGGCAGGAGTAGGAGTAGCGCTTAAGCTATCCCACGCCTTACTAGGACAACTTCCAGAGCATTTACTTGAGTTCGTAGCGATTGGAACGATTGCTGATCTTGTCCCTCTGATTGATGAGAATCGCTATCTAGTAAAAAGAGGGTTAAAAAAGATAAGAAGCAGTAGTAGAGCAGGGATTAAGGCCCTGTGTAAACAAGCTGGTATTGAACAGCAAACCATAGATGAGGAAACGATTGGTTTTACAATAGGACCTCGAATCAATGCAGTAGGTCGGTTAGACTCAGCGGATCCAGCATTACATTTACTTTTATCCGAAGACCTGGATGAAGCGCAAATGCTCGCAGAAGAAATCGATTCGTACAATAAGGAACGACAACGTATTGTATCGAGCATTGCAGAGGAAGCGATCCAACAAGTGAATGATCTCTATCCTATAGAGGAAAATTCTGTCATTGTTGTTGGTCAAGAGGGCTGGAATGCTGGAGTAGTTGGAATTGTTGCATCTAGATTAGTAGAAGCCTTTTACCGTCCGACGATTGTTTTAAGCTTTGATCGTGAGAAAGGGATAGCAAAAGGCTCGGCTAGAAGCATTGAAGGATTTGATTTATTTAAAAATCTTTCCACATGTAGAGAAATTCTACCTCATTTTGGTGGACATCCTATGGCAGCAGGAATGACACTAAAACTTGAGCATGTGGATGAATTAAGATTCAGATTAAATGAGCTGGCAGTAAATCAATTGTCTGAGGAAGATTTTATCCCAATCACAGCAGTTGATTTAGAAATGTCGATAAAAGATGTTCAATTAACTGGATTAGAAGAACTACAACTTCTTGCACCATTTGGGACAAGCAATAAAAAACCAAAGATTTTGTTAAAAGATGCTAATATTTCACAAATTAAGAAAATCGGCGCCAATCAAAACCATTTAAAACTAAGTCTAGAACATGAAGGTGTGATTCTTGATGGAATCGGTTTTCATCTAGGTGAAAAAGTAGATCATATATCACCTCATTCGAAGCTTTCAGTCGTAGGGGAATTGTCTATAAACGAATGGAATAATATAAGGAAGCCCCAAATCTTTTTACATGATTTGGCCATAAATGAATGGCAATTATTTGATTATCGTGGAATAAAGCAGGTTGGCAAGCTGAAAGAAATAATTCCATCTAGCAAGTGGATTAGTTTTAATAATGATATTTCAGAGAAAATAAAACAGTCACTTTCGGAACATTTACATCTTATTGAAACGGTTGAGCAAGCTAGAAATATAGACATTGATGATCAGTATGTAGTTTTATATGATCTCCCATCATCGAAGGAATTGTTGACTTCATTACTGAAAGGGAAGAAGCCTGCTAGAATTTATGCCCATTTTTACAAAGAGGCAAGCGACTTTTTTAGTACGATACCAACACGAGATCATTTCAAATGGTATTATGCGTTTTTATCAAAAAAGGCCCCTTTTGATTTGAAAAAATACGGTGATGAGTTAGCTAAATACCGTGGCTGGTCAAGAGAAACAATTGATTTTATGTCACAGGTGTTTTTTGAATTAGATTTTGTTAAAATAAACAATGGATTTATTACACTTAACACTAGCAGTCATAAACGAGATCTAACGAGCTCTAAAACATATCAGAAAAAACAAGAAGATTTAGCGCTTGAACAAGAATTATTATATTCCTCCTATCAGGTACTTCACTCCTGGTTGGATGAATGTATTCGCGGCTCGGTGGAAATTGAGGAGGAAGTAAAGTAATGGATTTAAAGAAGTTTGTAACGATTGTAGAAGATTGGCCAAAGCCAGGAATTAAATTTAAGGATATCACAACATTAATGGATAACGGGGAAGCGTACCGTTACGCAACCGATCGTATCGTAGATTATGCAAAACAAAGAAATATTGATATCGTAGTAGGCCCAGAAGCTCGTGGTTTTATTATTGGGTGCCCAGTAGCTTACTCTCTAGGGGTAGGATTTGCTCCAGTTAGAAAAGAAGGAAAACTACCAAGAGAAACAGTGAAAGTAAACTACGGTCTTGAGTATGGTAGTGACGTTTTAACCATCCATAAAGATGCGATTAAGCCAGGGCAACGTGTATTAATCACGGATGATTTGTTGGCAACAGGCGGAACGATTGATGCGACGATTAAACTTGTTGAGCAATTAGGTGGAGTTGTTGCAGGAATCGCCTTCTTAATTGAGTTAACTTATTTAGATGGAAGAAACAAATTAGATGGATATGATATTTTAACGTTAATGGAATACTAAAATTGACAAAAAAGCGCAGCAATCGTTGCGCTTTTTTTCATATATGTGGATCGAAATTGGCATGATTCGACATTATTTTTAATTCTCCCAGAAAAATAACAGGCTTTCCCTTTACATATCGAGTTTTTTTTTCGATAATAGTAACAATATTAGTTTTATTTTTAATAAAAAAATAATCCTCACATTCATGGGGTAACATAGAAAGTTAAAGGTGATTATATGGCGAATGATCAAGTGTTGACCGCCGAACAAGTCATCGATCGAACGAAGAAATATTTAAATGATGAAAATGCTGCATATGTGAAAAAGGCATATGAATTCGCAAAGCATGCCCATCGTGAACAATATCGTAAATCCGGTGAACCGTACATTATTCATCCCATCCAAGTGGCAGGTATATTGGCTGATTTGGAAATGGACCCTGCTACGGTTGCTTCGGGTTTTCTTCATGACGTCGTTGAAGATACAGATGTAACGATTGAAGATTTAGCAAAGGAATTTGGCGAAGAAGTTGCCATGCTTGTCGACGGTGTAACAAAGCTTGGAAAGATTAAGTATAAGTCCCATGAAGAACAGCAGGCAGAAAATCATCGGAAAATGTTCGTTGCAATGGCTCAAGACATTCGAGTCATTTTAATTAAATTAGCTGACCGTCTCCATAATATGCGTACGTTAAAGCATTTGCCAGTTGAAAAGCAAAGACGTATTTCAAATGAAACATTAGAAATTTTTGCTCCATTAGCACATCGTTTAGGGATTTCTAAAATTAAGTGGGAATTAGAAGATACCGCACTGCGTTACTTAAATCCTCAGCAGTATTACCGTATTGTAAATTTAATGAAAAAAAAGCGTGCAGAACGTGAGCAATACTTAGACGATGTTATTAAGGAAATGCGAGTTAGTCTGGATGAAGTTTTAATTAAGGCAGAAATTTCAGGTCGTCCCAAACATATATATAGCATCTATAGAAAAATGGCCATACAAAACAAGCAGTTCAATGAAATTTATGATTTGCTTGCGATACGAATTGTAGTTAATTCGATAAAAGATTGTTATGCGGTTTTAGGAATCATTCATACTTGCTGGAAGCCAATGCCTGGACGATTTAAAGATTATATTGCCATGCCGAAACCTAATATGTATCAATCTCTTCATACGACCGTTATTGGACCTAAAGGTGATCCATTAGAGGTTCAGATTCGAACATTCGATATGCATGAGATTGCTGAATTTGGGATTGCTGCACACTGGGCATATAAAGAAGGGAAATCTGTTAATGAAGGATCTTCTCTTGAAGAAAAACTCACATGGTTTAGAGAGATATTAGAATTCCAAGACGATACAGCAAATGCTGAAGAGTTTATGGAGTCATTAAAAATCGATCTATTTTCAGATATGGTATTTGTATTCACTCCAAAAGGGGATGTATTTGAGCTGCCGTCGGGTTCCGTTCCAATCGACTTTGCTTATCGTGTCCACTCTGAAATCGGTAATAAAACCATTGGTGCAAAAGTGAACGGTAAGATGGTGACCCTTGACTACAAGTTGAAAACAGGGGATATCATCGAGATATTAACTTCAAAACATTCGTATGGTCCTAGTCAAGACTGGTTAAAGTTAGCTCAAACGTCACAAGCGAAAAATAAAATTCGCCAATTTTTTAAGAAGCAACGTAAAGATGAAAACGTTGAAAAGGGTCGCGAGCAGGTTGAGAAAGTGATCAAAAGCATGGATTTTGATGTAAAGGAAATCTTAACGGCTGAAAATGTAAAAAGAGTGAGTGAGAAGTTTAACTTTTTCCATGAAGATGATTTGTATGCAGCCATTGGATATAACGGGATCACTGCCCTTCAAGTAGCCAATCGCTTGACTGAGAAATGGAGAAAGAAGAGAGACCTTGAGCAAGTGAGCACGATTTCAAATGCAGTGTCAGAATTAAAGTCATTCCCTTCGACAAAAAAGAGGGAATCAGGTGTGAGGGTAACGGGAATAGATAATCTTCTCATCCGACTTTCAAGATGCTGTAGTCCTGTTCCAGGAGACGAGATTGTTGGCTTTATAACGAAAGGTCGAGGTGTCTCAGTCCACCGTGCGGACTGTTCAAACATCGATACTGAGGATGCAAAAGCTAGATTGATACCGGTTGAATGGGAAACAGGCTTAAATAATAAAAAAGAATATAACGTAGACATTGAAATCAGTGGTTACGACCGCAGTGGATTATTAAATGAAGTCCTACAGGCAGTGAATGAAACAAAAACGAACATATCAGCGGTTGCCGGAAAGTCAGATCGAAATAAGATGGCAACAATCAATATGTCTATTGCCATTAACAACGTGAGTCATTTGCAAAAGGTCGTGGAACGTATTAAGCAAATTCCTGATATATATTCTGTTCGCAGAGTAATGAATTAGAAAGAAAGTTAAGGAGTTTACTCTTATGAGAGTGGTTGTGCAAAGAAGCAAAGAAGCTAGCGTGACAGTAGATGGTAAAACAATAGGGGAAATTACAAAAGGATTCGTTCTTCTTGTTGGTATTACTCATGGTGACACAGTAGAAGACGCGAAGTATGTCGCAGAGAAAATCGTTAATCTTCGTGTGTTTGAGGATCAGGAAGGGAAAATGAATTTATCCTTGTCTCAAGTGAAAGGTGAAATATTGTCAATTTCTCAGTTCACCTTATATGGTGATTGTCGGAAAGGGAGAAGGCCTAACTTCATGGAAGCGGCCCATCCAGACCATGCAAGCGTGATATACGATCAATTTAATCAATGGTTACGGGATCTAGGTGTAAAGGTAGAAACAGGTCAATTTGGTGCTATGATGGACGTATCTCTTATTAACGACGGACCTGTAACACTGATCGTTGAGAGCAAGTAAAAAGCGAGTTCAATTGAACTCGCTTTTTTTTATTTAAGGCTCTTTTCTTAAGAAAAGAGCCTGCTAACTACATTCTTTAGCGCAATTTTAACAACAATCTTTAATAAATCAGCCTTATTTAAAAAATTTTGCCAACCCTTGATAAATTCCGGTGGCTGCATTGGCTTGATAGCTCGCTGAATTGACTAATGTTTCTTCAGCAGAATTACTTAAATAGCCTAATTCTAAAAGTACGGATGCCCGTTTATTTTCTCTTAATACATGATAATCTCCGTAGCGAACACCACGATCTTTTAGCTTTGTAAAACTTGCAACCTCTTTACCTACAGTAGTAGCTAAACTTTGCTGGTAATTATGAGAATAATAAGAGGTCAGTCCTCGAACCGAGGAGTCAAGGATGCTATCAAAATGAATCGAGATGAACGCATCAGCCGCATGTGTATGTGACATACCAACACGTGAGCTTAATGATAAATATGAATCTTTATTTCGGGTCATAATGACGTTTGCACCAGCGGTCTTTAGTTTATCGTATAAAAGTTGAGCCGTTTTCAACGTCAAGTTCTTTTCATAGCTGCCTTTAATACCAGTAGCTCCTGTATCTCGACCGCCATGACCAGGGTCAATCACAATCACTTTATTTTTTAAGTATTGTTCGGCACCAGGTCTCTCTATTTGTTGAGAGGTTCCACTTACTGTTACAAGCCATCCCGCTACAAATCCCTTTGATCCATTTTTTAACTGAATCTCGTACCAGTCTTTTTTTACAGAAAGAACGGTAAAAGCGTCACCGGCATTTGCTCTACTAATGACTGAACTGTTTGTTGTGGCAGACTTTCTGATGTTTGTTCCGTTATAAAGGATCGTTGCTGTACTATTTTCATCAACATCCACTTTAGTAGTTGTTGATGACTGTTCTTTGGAAAGATACCAACTCGCCACCCAACCTAATTGACCATTTTTCAACTTGATTTTTGCCCAATTATTTTCTTCAGCTAAAATGTTAAAAGCTTGTCCTTTAGAAACTGTTCCTATGATTTTACCATTTAAGGAACTAGTGCTTCGAACATTCAGAGTAGTGGCCGTAATTGTCCCAATCACCCCACTAGAAGAATCCGTGTTTGTATCATTTGGAACGGAAGGTTGAGATGAAGTAGAGCTAATTTCGACAAACTCTCTACTAATCCAGGCAGCTTGTCCATTATATTGGATCTTTACCCAATTGCTTTCCACACTTTGAATGGAAACCGTGCTACCTTTTTGAAGCTTTCCGAGAATAGTCCCTGATGTGGAAGCGGTAGAACGAACATTTAAATTGTTTGTAGTTATCTTTCCAGTCTGCTGACTACTACTGCTTGAGCCTCCGGTGTCAGTCTTTATCTCCTCAATAAATTCCGCTGCTACCCATCCTGTTACACTAGAAGTTTTAATTTGATGCCAGTTTGATTCTGTTTTGTTAATCGTGACGGTAGCCCCTTGAGATAAAGTTGTTACAACCTTATAAGAGGTGCTTGGACCTGAACGAACTCGGAGTTGATTTGCTGTTACGATTCCACTTTTTGACGACGAAGATTCAATTGCGGAATGTTTTTTAACAAGCCAAGTGGCTACCCAACCCTTTTTTCCAGAGGAATTTAAGGATACTTGAATCCAATCCGATTTTTCCTCTATCACAGAAAAACGGTCTCCTCGTTTTACAACCGAAATGACCTGATAACTAAGTCCAGGTCCTTCCCTGACATTTAACGTGTCAGTTGTAATCTCAACGGTTGACCCTTCAGCAAATGCGGAGTCAGGTTTGATGGGGAATGGACTACATAAAAGAAGAAACGTCAGGAAAAACAATATGTATTTATTTTTGTACAAGTGTGAATCTCCCTCCCTGATAAATGGTAAGTAAGGGTATTGATGTATAAAGTGTTAAGTACCAACCTCTATAATAAAGGAAGAATTTACATATGTTAATACGATGAGAGTATTTTTTCCCTATAAATTAATAAACAATGTTAATCAGCTGAAACTTTTTCTAAAAAAAGGGACAAACTAAAGGGGATACAATAGACGGGGTGATAACATATGAGATATAGTGATAAGGCTTTTTCTACACATGATGGAGATAATCAAATTTTTGGTGTCGATTTTCATGACTTTATCCAAAAAGAAAAAAACTCCAATATGGTAGAGTTAGCAAGTGAGTTTGGTCTATCGATTCGAGATGTGAAAAAGCTGAAAAAAAGATTAGAGAGATCGTAAGTTTTGTAATATATCTTGACATTCTGAATACTCGAACGTAATATATAAACTAATATTAAAAGACGAATAACCGTTTGATGGAGCAAAGTAATTAAACTTCCACGTGAAAAGAGAGGAAATGTCGATAGGCTGAAAACATTTCCGCATTGTGGCTTAATGAAAGAACACTCCGTAGGCTTCGCTTCGAACGATCGTGTGATTTAGTAGGAGAGGAACGTTGACAGGCGTTAACTGTAAAAGTGGAAGTGGCTTTTTTGAGCTGCTTCAATTAGGGTGGCACCACGGGATATTAACTCTCGTCCCTTGTATGTAATAGTACAAGGGACGGGAGTTTTTTGCATTCTTACAATTAAATTTTACATAAAAATAGCTAGGAGGGGTTCCAAATGGCGTTAAAGCTACCAAGAGGAACGCAAGATATTCTCCCAGGAGAAGTTGAAAAATGGCAATTTATTGAAACGGTTGCTAGAGATTTATGCGAGAGATTTCAATATAAAGAGATTCGTACACCGATCTTTGAACATACAGAAGTGTTTACGAAGGGTGTAGGCGATACAACGGATATTGTTCAGAAGGAAATGTATACGTTTGAGGACCGTGGAGGAAGAAGTTTAACTCTTCGTCCAGAGGGAACGGCCGCTGCGGTACGATCTTTTGTTGAACATAAAATGTTTGGATATGCTAACCAACCAGTGAAACTTTTTTACATGGGGCCGATGTTCCGTTATGAAAGACCACAGGCAGGCAGATACCGTCAGTTTGTTCAGTTTGGTGTGGAAGCATTAGGGAGTGCAGATCCCGCTATTGATGCAGAGGTTATCGCTCTCGCTATGAGTATTTATCAATCTTTAGGCCTGAAAAAGCTAAAGCTAATTATCAATAGCCTTGGTGATAAGGAAAGTAGAAACGCTCACAGAGATGCTTTAATCAATCATTTTTCACCAAGAATTGATGAATTTTGTGGCGATTGTAAATCGAGATTAGAAAAAAATCCGCTTCGGATTCTTGATTGTAAAAAAGATCGTGACCACGAGCTTATGGCTACAGCACCATCTATCCTACAATACTTAAATGACGATTCTAAAAAATACTTTGATAAAGTTCAACAATTTTTAACAGACCTAGGAATTGATTTTGAAGTCGATCCAAATCTTGTAAGGGGCTTAGATTACTACAATCAAACGGCTTTTGAAATTATGAGTGATGCTGAAGGATTTGGAGCCATCACGACTCTTTGTGGCGGGGGACGTTACAATGGACTTGTAGAAGAAAGTGGTGGTCCTGAAACCCCGGGTATTGGCTTTGCCCTTAGTATTGAACGCTGTTTGGCAGCCCTTCAGGCAGAAGGAATTGAACTTCCGGTGACACAGGGAATTGATTGTTATGTCGCTTCATTAGGAGAGGCAGCCAAGGACTATACTGTAAAGCTTTTGCATGAACTCCGTAAAGCAGGTTATTCAGCAGAACGAGATTATCTTGATCGAAAAATCAAAGCTCAGTTGAAAACAGCCGATCGCTTGCAAGCCAAGTATGTAGCAGTCCTTGGAGACGATGAACTTCAAGCGAATAAAATCAGCGTGAAGGACATGGAAAGTGGAAATCAAATTGAAGTACCGTTAGATACATTTATGGAAGAATTTTCAGCAATCTTTAAAAAAGGGAGATAGGGAACATGTACGGTAGAACGTATTTTTGTGGAGAGGTAACAGAACAGCATATTGGAGAAAGTATTACATTAAAAGGATGGGTGCAAAGACGCCGTGATTTGGGTGGATTAATTTTTATTGATTTGCGTGACCGTACTGGAATTATTCAAGTGGTGTTCAATCCAGAGGTTTCACCAGAAGCTCTAGCACTAGCAGAAAAAATTCGAAATGAGTATGTTCTAAATATAGTTGGAACAGTTATTGCTAGAGAAGCTGGAACGATAAATGAAAACCTGCAAACAGGAAAAATCGAAGTACACGCAAAGCACGTTACTATAATTAACGAGGCAAAAACACCTCCATTTACAATTGCAGACCAAACAGATGTATCCGAAGATGTTCGCTTGAAATATCGATACTTAGATCTTAGAAGACCTGCCATGTTTGAAACATTTAAAATGCGTCATCAAGTTACTCAAATTGTTCGTAACTTCCTTGATCGCGAAGGGTTCTTAGATGTAGAAACTCCAATTTTAACCAAAAGTACACCGGAGGGTGCGCGTGATTATTTAGTACCTAGTCGTGTTCATCCAGGTGAGTTTTATGCCTTGCCGCAATCACCGCAAATATTTAAACAACTTCTTATGGTGGGTGGTTTTGAAAGGTATTATCAAATTGCAAGATGCTTCCGTGATGAAGATCTTCGTGCAGACAGACAGCCTGAATTTACTCAAATAGATATTGAAACGAGCTTTATGAGTCAAGATGATATCATTTCCTTAATGGAAGACATGATGAGTGAAATGATGTCAAAGGTAAAGGGATTGCAAGTGGAAACACCGTTTGCTCGTATGCCATACCAAGAGGCGATGGCACGTTTTGGTTCCGATAAGCCAGACACTCGTTTTGGTATGGAGTTAGTAGATTTATCAGAGATCGTGAAGAATTCTAGCTTTAAGGTTTTTGCAGGTGCGGTTTCATCAGGCGGCCAAGTAAAGGCTATTAATGTGAAGCAGGCTGCGACCAAGTATTCTCGTAAAGATATCGATGCTTTAACTGAATTTGTTGCTGTCTATGGAGCAAAAGGTTTGGCGTGGTTAAAAGCGGAAGAGGACGGACTAAAAGGACCAATCTCCAAATTTATTACAGAAGAAGAACAGGCGGCTTTAAAGTCTGCGTTGTCAATTGAAACGGGAGACCTACTTCTTTTTGTAGCTGATAAAAAGAGTGTGGTGGCTGATGCATTAGGTGCCCTTCGATTAAAACTTGGGAAAGAGCTTGAATTAATTGATCAAAGCAAATTCAACTTCTTATGGATTACCGATTGGCCATTACTTGAGTACGATGAGGCAGATGGTCGTTATTATGCAGCTCACCATCCATTTACGATGCCAGTGAGAGAGGATCTTCACTTATTAGATGAAAATCCAGCTCTTGTTCGTGCACAAGCGTATGATCTTGTATTGAATGGCTATGAGCTTGGGGGAGGATCTCTGCGTATTTTTGAAAGAGATGTTCAAGAAAAAATGTTCAGTATTTTAGGATTTACTCCAGAAGAAGCGAAAGCTCAGTTTGGTTTCTTGCTTGAAGCCTTCGAATACGGAACACCTCCACATGGTGGAATTGCTCTTGGGCTAGACAGACTCATCATGCTTTTAGCAGGCAGAACCAATTTAAGAGATACGATTGCGTTTCCAAAAACAGCTAGTGCAAGCTGTTTATTAACAGATGCGCCGGGTGAAGTGAGCGAGGCACAGCTTTCTGACCTTCATCTGTCATTAAAACGTAATATTACGGTACAATAGAGTCATCTTGAAACGTACCTAATGGTGTGTTATAGTTTAATCAAACATAAGAATCCTGATGTGTTCGTGGTAT
This sequence comes from Robertmurraya beringensis, assembly GCF_042433785.1. NCBI lineage: Bacteria > Bacillati > Bacillota > Bacilli > Caryophanales > Bacillaceae > Robertmurraya > Robertmurraya beringensis. The sequence continues at coordinate 213,352 of NZ_JBHLUU010000015.1, forward strand.
TACCTAAAGTTTTGACCAACAGCTTTACTACGGGAGTTTGAGTTTTCGAGTGGCGTAAATGCCTTTGGCTTAGGACTTACAAAAGCTTGAAACAGAACACCCACCTGCTTATGCGGGCTCAAAACGAAGGCATCGAGCGACGGCACGATTGGGATTCTTACTTTATTTACATAACCTTTCACCCTTATGCTACTATCAGCATAGGGGTTTTTTTATGTTCCGTATAGATTGAACCTAGACTTGTTTTTGTTTGTGAGTATGGTATAGTCATATCGAGAAAAATAAGTTAAGAACCCTATTACATAAATATAGATGCTGGAGTGATGAAAGATGTTGCACCAATTTTCCCGCAATGAACTTGCGATTGGAAAGGAAGGAATAGATACATTAAAAGGAAGTACGGTTGCTGTATTAGGAATCGGTGGAGTAGGTTCGTTTTCTGCTGAGGCACTAGCACGGTCAGGCGTGGGGCGTCTCATTTTAATTGATAAAGATGATGTCGATATTACAAATGTGAATCGTCAAATTATTGCCTTACTTTCTACAGTTGGGAGGCCCAAAGCCGATTTGATGAAAGAACGCATAATGGATATCAATCCTGAGTGTGAAGTCATTTCATTAAAAATGTTTTATACAGAGGAGACGTATGAAGAAATCTTTCAATACGGTCTTGATTTCGTAGTGGATGCTTCAGATACCATTTCGTACAAAATTCATCTCATGAAAGAGTGTTTAAAGCGAAATATACCAATGATCTCAAGTATGGGAGCCGCTAATAAAATGGATCCTACTCGTTTCCAAATTGCGGATATTTCAAAAACACATACGGATCCAATTGCAAAGGTTATTCGTACACGATTACGTAAAGAAGGTATCAGAAAAGGGATACCAGTAGTTTTTTCAGATGAAAGCCCGATCGTCATTCGCGAGGATGTTCGAAAAGTAGTTGGGAAAGAGGATGCAGAGATAAGAAAGGCAAAGATGCCACCTTCTTCGAATGCCTTCGTTCCATCCGTTGCTGGTCTTATTATGGCAAGCTATGTCATCCGTGAGCTATTAAAAGACATAAAAATTTCTACGGTTAAAGATAGTGAATAGGTAAGTAAAAACGGACAAGCATACACCTTGTCCGTTAATTTTTCATCAGCTTTTCATAGATAGAAGCAAGTGCTTGCTCGAACTTGCCGGTTTTTTTCGGCTTAAAATAAATCTTCTTTTTGATTTTGTCAGGTAAGTACTGCTGTTTAACCCAGCCGTTTTCATAATCATGTGGATATAAGTAATCAATCCCTCTTCCTAGGGAGGCGGCTCCTTTATAATGGGCACCCTTCAAATGTAAGGGCACTTCACCGCTTAGACCTGCTTCAATATCGGCAATCGCAAGGTCCAATGCTTTATAGGCAGAATTAGACTTAGGAGAAAGGCATAACTCAATAACAGCGTTAGCCAAAGGAATTCGAGCTTCAGGAAATCCTAGACGTTCTGCTGTTTCGATGGCAGCCAAGGTTCTCGCGCCAGCCTGAGGATTGGCAAGACCAATGTCTTCATACGCTATAACGATCAATCTTCTACTGATGCTAACTAAATCACCTGCGACTACGAGTCTTCCTAAATAATGAAGTGCTGCATTTACATCACTACCTCGTATTGATTTTTGAAAAGCAGAAAGAACATCGTAATGAGCATCCCCATCGCGGTCGTGTGAAAAGCTCTTCTTTTGTAGGCATTCTTCAGCTATTTCAAGAGTAATGGTAATAACACTATGCTCATCAGGTTCCGTAGAAATAATGGCAAGTTCAAGAGCATTAAGAGAACTTCTTACATCGCCGTTTGAAGCACTTGCAAAATGTTCTTTTGCTTCATTTGATATGTGCACATTGTAATTTCCTAATCCCCGGTTTTTATCATTCAAGGCATGATTAAGTGCTTTTATTATTTCCTCAGCTGTTAATGGCTTTAGTTCAAAGATTTGGCATCGACTACGAATCGCTGGATTAATGGCATGATACGGATTGCTAGTCGTTGCCCCAATTAAGACAATGGCACCATTTTCTAAATGTGGAAGAAGAAAATCTTGCTTTGCTTTATCGAGACGGTGGACTTCATCAAGTAAAAGGATTACTTTACCTGACATTTTTGCTTCTGCAGCAACCACCTCGAGATCTTTTTTGTTATTTGTTACGGCGTTTAAGGTGCGAAAGGCATATTTTGTACTACCTGCAATCGCGCTAGCAATGGATGTTTTTCCAACACCAGGTGGTCCATAAAGAATCATGGACGAAAGCTGTTTTGCTTTTACCATACGCTGAATAATCTTTCCTTCACCGACGAGGTGCTGCTGGCCAATAATTTCATCAATTGTCCTTGGTCGCATTCGGAAGGCAAGTGGCTTCCCGTTCATATTCATCGCCCCGTTTATCGTTTTACCTAAAGGTAACATACGTTCGTGTTTTTTGCATACTATTATGCTATAATGTCAAATGTCTATCAAATAAGTTAGGATTTTGTTAAGATTTACAAGAAACCATTTTGTTTAGAGGAATTGATTGGTAATGGGTTTTAAAAAGACAGGGCAAGTGGGTCCAAGATTTTTCATTTATTTTTTAGGTTTGTTAATTATGTCCCTTGGAATTGTATTATTAATCAAGGCTGATATTGGTGCTACTCCATGGGATGTTCTTCATGTGGGCCTTCATTACCAATTTGGGCTAACGATTGGTACATGGTCAATTTTAGTTGGGGTAGCCATCTTGACTTTAGCAACAATTATTTCTAAGGAATTTCCTAAAATTGGTGCGTTTTTAAATATGCTATTAGTTGGCATTTTTATTGATATGTATTTTCTGCTTCCGATCATTCAAACACCTGATGATTGGGTTGGAAAATCTCTGATGTTTGCCGCGGGTCTTCTATTAAATGGCTACGGAATGGGGTTATATATTTCTGCAGCTTTCGGTGCTGGACCAAGAGACAGCCTAATGATTGCTTTAACGGGTAGAACAGGTTGGAAGGTTACATATGTTCGGGCCTGTATTGAAATTCTTGTACTGATTGTTGGGTGGCAACTCGGTGGGCCCGTATTTATTGGTACCGTCGTGTTTAGCTTTGTAATTGGACCTATCGTTGGCATTGCTTTGCCACAGTGCCAAAAACTAACAGATCATTTCCTTAGTAAATTACAATCCGCTAAAAGAATGGCAGATCATACAAAAGAAGATATTAGTAATCGAGGTGCTAGTTTATGAAAATATCAACAAAAGGCCGCTATGGATTAACAATTATGATCGAGCTCGCCAAAAAACATGGCGAAGGACCAACATCCCTTAAAACGATTGCTCAAGCAAATGATTTATCTGAGCATTATTTAGAGCAATTAATTGCTCCTCTTAGAAACGCTGGATTTGTTAAGAGCATTCGTGGGGCCTATGGTGGTTATGTGTTAGCAAAGGGACCAACAGAAATTAGCGCAGGCGATATTATCCGAGTGTTAGAAGGTCCTATAAGTCCCGTTGAAGGGATTGAAGATGAAGAGCCTGCAAAGCGTGCATTATGGATGAGAATTCGTGATGCTGTGAAAGGTGTTTTAGATAATACAACACTAGAAGATTTAGCAAGCCACACAGATGACGGAGAGTCAGATTCCTATATGTTTTACATATAGGAAAAAAGGTAAAGCTAGTTTCAAGTGGATATTTTTAAGTGGGTGAACATGTTGAATCATATATATTTGGATCATGCAGCAACCGCTCCAGTTCATGCGGATGTCATTGAAACGATGGCTGTTGTGATGAAAGAGCAATTCGGGAATCCTTCTAGTATTCATTCTTTTGGAAGGTCGGCAAGATCTATCGTAGACGAGTCTCGTTCAAAAATTGCGAAGAGCATTGGAGCAAAATCGGAAGAAATCATTTTTACAAGTGGAGGCACAGAGAGTGATAATCTTGCCATTTTAGGTGTGGCGAAAGCTTATCAAAAGAATGGTAACCATATTATTACTACCATGATCGAACATCATGCCGTTTTGCACGCTTGTAAAAGTCTTGTAAAAGAAGGTTTTGAAGTAACCTACTTACCAGTTGATGAATATGGGCAAATTTCGATCGAAGACTTTAAAAAAGCACTTCGAGATGAAACGATTCTCGTAACGATTATGTACGGTAATAACGAAGTTGGAGTGGTACAACCGATTAAAGAGATTGCCATGCTATTAGAAGATCATCAAGCGAAATTCCATACAGATGCTGTTCAAGCCTTTGGTTTAATGGATTTGGATGTAACGGAGCTTGGTGTGGACTTGTTATCCGTCTCAGCACATAAAATTAATGGACCTAAAGGAATTGGATTTTTATATGTAAAGCAAAATACAGCATTAACGCCACTTTCCTTCGGGGGAGAACAGGAACGAAAAAGACGTGCGGGAACAGAGAACGTAGCGTCTATCGCTGGTTTTGCTAAAGCGGTTGAAATAGCTTCGATTGATAGAGCGGAAAAGGTCGAGCAATTTACCGAGTTTAAAAAACTCCTGATTGAATCACTTCAATCGAAAGATATTACACTCTCAGTAAACGGATTACTTGAAAATTCCCTCCCACATGTACTAAACTTAAGCTTTCCAGGCACAGATGTCGAATCAATGCTTGTGAATATGGATATGGAAGGTGTGGCTGTATCAAGTGGTTCTGCTTGTACAGCGGGTTCGATTGATCCTTCTCATGTTTTAGTAGCAATGTTTGGTCAAGAATCAGAACGAGTGAGAAACTCTATCCGATTTAGCTTTGGCCTTTATAATACAAAAGAGCAGGTTGAACGTTCAGCTGAAGTTACGGCGAGAATAGTAAGTAGGCTGACACGGTAAAGCTTGCGAATGAGGTGAAGAAAGTGAAAAAAGACAACAAGGACATACGTGTTGTCGTAGGTATGTCTGGGGGAGTAGATTCATCTGTAGCAGCATTACTCTTAAAAGAACAAGGGTATGATGTGATCGGAATATTCATGAAAAACTGGGATGACACCGATGAATTTGGTGTTTGTACGGCTACTGAGGATTATGAGGATGTAATTCGAGTTTGTAATCAAATCGGTATACCATATTATGCAGTAAATTTTGAAAAGCAATATTGGGACAAAGTGTTTACTTACTTCCTAGAAGAATATAAAGCAGGAAGAACCCCAAATCCCGATGTGATGTGTAACAAGGAAATTAAGTTTAAAGCCTTTTTAGAGCATGCTATGAAGCTAGGTGCGGACTATTTAGCAACTGGGCATTACGCAAGAGTTGAATACCGCGATGGGGAATACAAAATGCTCCGTGGAATAGATGAAAACAAGGATCAAACGTATTTCCTAAATCAGCTTTCTCAAAACCAACTTGAAAAAGTGATGTTTCCAATAGGAGATATTGAAAAAGCAAAGGTAAGAGAGATTGCTAAAGAAGCCAATTTAGCAACTGCGACAAAAAAGGACAGTACAGGGATTTGCTTTATTGGCGAGCGTAATTTTAAAGAATTTCTCAGTAATTACTTACCAGCACAGCCTGGGAATATGGAAACACTTGAGGGAGAAGTTGTCGGTAAGCATGATGGGTTAATGTACTATACAATCGGTCAAAGACATGGTTTAGGAATCGGTGGGGCGGGTGACCCTTGGTTTGTTATCGGTAAAGACCTTGAGCGCAATGTACTTTTCGTAGGACAAGCATTTCATAATGATAAATTGTTCTCTGATTCAATCATTGCCGTTGATGTTAGTTGGGTTACGGACAAGGAAGTGATGCAGACTTTCGAGTGCACGGCTAAATTCCGCTACCGTCAGCCTGATAACAAAGTCACTGTCCACAGATTAGAAGATGGGACAGTAAAGGTGATATTTGCTGAGCCAATCCGAGCGATTACACCTGGTCAATCAGTTGTCTTTTATCAAGGGGATGAATGCCTTGGCGGAGGAACCATTGATCAAGTATTCCGTGACGAAAAGCAATTAACTTATGTAGGGTAAGGAGGAAACCTCGATTCTTATGGTCGAGGTTTTCGTATGTATAAAAAGGACAAAACTAGATGAAAAGAAGTTATAATAATAAAAGACAATAAATAATGGAGCGTGTACTATGGATAAAAATGAAAAAGGGATTCAATTGATGAAGGAGGGAAAGTGGGAAGAAGCTGCTGGATTATTTATGAAGGCAATTGAGGATAACCCGAATGATGCGGTATCATATATAAATTTTGGAAACGTATTATCAGCAGTTGGTGAAAATGAGAAGGCACTCAAATTTTTTCAGAAAGCGATAGAAATCGATGAAAATGCTGCAACTGCTTATTATAATGCTGGAAACCTATATTTTGAAAATGAACAACTAGAAGAAGCAAAAGATATGTTTGAACTAGCAATGAGAAAGGGACTACATTCTAGTGATAATTATTTTATGCTTGGATTTACGCTTATTCAGTTAGAGCAGCCTAAGCTTGCCTTACCTTATTTGCAAAGAAGTGTGGAGCTAAATGGAGATGATGCAGAAGCTCGTTTTCAATTTGGATTATGTTTAGCAAATCAAGAACTACTTGACGAGGCGATTAAGCAATTTAACGCATGTGTAGAGTTAGATCCTTTACACGCTGATGCTTATTATAATCTTGGTGTTGCATATGGTTTTAAGGAAGATGGAAAAAAAGCACTTGATATGTTTGAAAAGGCATTGGAATTACAACCTGATCATCTTCTAGCAGGTTACGGAAAGAAATTAATCGAAAAAGAGTAATCTTCATTCGTAGCGGATTTTTTATAAGGAGGGAAGTTCTTTGGAGGGACAAGAAACGCTCGATTTGTTTAAGGATCAAGGGATATTTATAAAAGGAAAGCATCTTGTCACAATCTTTCATAATGAACAAAATTTGTACACCGTTCTAAGAATTCGCGTGGAAGAAACGAATGAGAATTATGAAGATAAAGAAGCTGTAATCACCGGATATTTTCCAAAAGTTCATGAACAGGAAACGTACATATTTTATGGAGAGTTAAAGGATCATCCGAAATTCGGTCAACAATTTCACGCAACCCATTTTCGAAAGGATATACCCCAAACGAAGCAAGGCGTAGTGAGCTATTTATCAAGCGAGCTTTTTAAAGGAGTCGGAAAGAAAACCGCAGAGAAAATCGTTGAAGTTTTAGGAGAGAATGCTATCTCTAAAATCATGCAACAACCGTCCGTACTTGATGAAATTCCTAAGCTTCCTCCGGATAAGGCAAAGGAAATTTATGATACCCTAATTGAGCATCAAGGATTAGAACAAGCGATGGTTGCTTTAAATCAATATGGATTTGGTCCGCAAATTTCTATGCGGATATACCAGGCTTATAAAGATCAGACAGTAGAAGTGATACAGTCCAATCCTTATAAGCTTGTTGAAGATATTCAAGGTATTGGGTTTACCAGGGCAGATGACCTAGGGTTTCAACTTGGGATTTCCGGTCATCACCCAGATCGTATCAAGGCGGCCTGCTTATATACACTTGAGGTTGAGTGTATGCAAAATGGTCATGTATATATGGAAACAGGATTATTACTGGATAAGGTAAAGACATTATTAGAAGAAAATAAACGTGATGAAATTGACTTTTCACCGATTGGAGCAGAAGTAGTTAAGCTCGAAGAAGAAGGGAAAATCATTGTTGAAGAAATGAGGGTGTATTTACCTTCCCTATTTTTCTCCGAGAAGGGACTAGTGACAAGCATAAAAAAAATCGTCTCTCAAACACAGTATGAAAATCAGTTTCCTGATTCTGAATTTTTACTCGCCCTAGGAAATCTTGAGGAACGATTAGGTGTTCAGTATGCTCCAACACAAAAAGATGCGATTCAGACGGCTCTGATGTCACCGATGCTGATCTTAACAGGTGGGCCAGGTACAGGGAAAACAACGGTTATTAAAGGGATTGTGGAGCTGTATGCTGAATTACATGGCTGCTCTTTAGATCCAAATGATTATAAAGGAGACGAGCCCTTTCCGTTTATATTGGCAGCGCCAACGGGCCGTGCAGCAAAACGAATGACGGAATCTACAGGACTTCCTGCAGTTACCATCCACAGGCTTTTAGGATGGAATGGGGTTGAAGGGTTCAGCAAAGATGAAGACAACCCGTTAGAAGGGAAAATTTTAATTGTAGATGAGACGAGCATGCTTGACATATGGCTTGCTAATCAGCTATTTAAAGCACTGCCTGAATCGATTCAAGTGATATTGGTTGGGGACGAGGATCAATTACCCTCTGTAGGTCCGGGTCAGGTCTTAAAGGACCTTCTAGAATGCGGAGTTCTCTCCGTTGTTAGGCTTACAGATATTTATCGCCAAGCGGAAGGATCCTCTATTATTGAACTTGCTCATGAAATTAAATCGGGACGGTTACCTGCCAATATAAGTATGCAACAAAAAGACCGCTCCTTTTTTAGATGTAACGCAAACCAAATTGCGGATGTAGTTGAGAAGGTCGTCCGAAATGCGAAAAGTAAAGGTTATACAGCAAAAGATATACAGGTTCTTGCACCGATGTATAAAGGACCTGCTGGTATCGATCGCTTAAACACGTTAATGCAAAACATTTTTAACCCAAACCCTGATGGGACGAGGAAAGAAATAAAGTACGGAGATGTGACCTATCGTGTCGGGGATAAAGTGTTACAGCTTGTAAATCAGCCGGAAAATAATGTGTTCAATGGTGATATAGGGGAAGTAGTATCCATTTTTTATGCAAAAGAAAATACGGAAAAAGAGGATATGATCGTTGTATCTTTTGAGGGTGCAGAAGCTACATATACAAGACAAGACCTTCAGCAAATCACCCATTCCTATTGCTGCTCCGTTCATAAGTCTCAAGGGAGTGAATTTCCGATTGTAATCCTCCCCGTAGTAAGAAGCTATTATCGAATGCTGCGAAGAAATCTTTTGTATACAGCTATTACGAGAAGTAAACAGTTTTTGATCCTTTGTGGAGAAGAAGAGGCTTTAAGGGTCGGTATTTCAAGATCGGATGAGCAAGAAAGATTGACCACCTTACGAATGAAATTGGAAAAAGACATTGCAATCCATAATGAGAGCAAAAGCGAAAAAGGTACGATACAAAATGCTGAGGAACACTTGTTGTCTATAGACCCAATGATTGGCATGGAAGGTATAACTCCATATAGCTTTATGGGAATCTGATCAACCATGAGATTTGGAAATCGTTTCTCGTTATGATTTTTTGCTTCATCGTGAACAATAGTAATGTTCGAAAGAGGTGGTATCTTGCGGACATTTACATTGCTAAAGGGAGTTAGTGTGTACGAGAAAGAAAGCGGATCAAAGGTTGGTGAAGTCAATGACCTCATCATATCTGCGACTAGTGACTCGGTCCAATTCTTGTTAGTAAAGCAAGGAATGCTTGTTAAAAGGACCGCACAGCTTGATATTCAAGACGTCACTTCTTTTGGCTCGGATGGAGTAATGATTGAAGACCGAACTTTGCTAAAACCAATCAAAAGGGGCAGTGATTCTTCCATTGCATTTTGTCGAAGTCTATCCGGGAATATGCTGTTATCTACTGAAGGAGAGCAGCTCGGGTTGATTGAGGATGTATATTTTATGGAAGAATTGGGCACAATCGTAGGGTATCAATGTTCGGATGGCTTTTTTTCAGACATCAAAGAAGGAAAGCGTGTCATCAAAACCGATGAACCCCTCCAGTATGGAAAAGACGCCATCATCGTGAACGTAAAAAAATCTTAGGAGCACATTCCTTAAGATATACCTATACGTGAGGTGTCTACGATGTTAAAATGCCCTAACTGCCAAAGCAAAGATATCGGGAAAATTGGAATTAACCAATACTATTGCTGGAACTGCTTCATTGAACTAACTTTAGCAAAAGGAATCATTAATACTCACCAAGTTGAGGAAGACGGTACATTAAGCTCATTAGACGATCTTTTTGGAGAAGATGAACGCCGATATAGCTCATAAATCTACTAAGAGGTGAGGTAAATGAATCGAATGGTAACTTCTGCAATTGCAATTGGAGCAGGTGTTGTTGCATATAATTACGCTCGCAAAAACAAAATGATGTCAGGGCGTGGAATGAGAAAAATGCAGCGAAGAATTTCAAAAATGTTTTAATACAAAGAAAAGTCCCTGAAAAAGGGGCTTTTCTTTTTGTATAATTCTTGCTATTCCACTTTAAACTATAGACAAGGAGTGGATACAATGGACATTCGTTTAAAATGGTATTACCGGCTGGGTTTCCTGCTTTTATTATTCATTGTATTATTTGTGTTTCTGAAACTACAACCCATCTGGTTGCCCATTTTTAAAATCACGATGATCGTCGTACTTCCGTTTATGATCGCTTCATTTATTTCTTATTTATTGCACCCGGTAGTCGAAACACTTCATGAAAATTATTTACCAAGATGGTTAGCTGTTTTAATTATATATACATTGTTTTTTGGAAGTGTAAGTGTAGCACTGTATAATGGTATTCCGGCAATTATACACCAGCTACGAGATTTGACTGAAAATGCACCAAGCTTTGCCAATCAATACAGAGAGTGGATTCAAGAAATTCAGGATAAAACCTCTACTTGGCCAGTAGCTTTTCAAGAAAGGATCGATACTAGCATTGTAGGCGTTGAAAGAATGCTTGATAATGCTCTAACTAGAGCCGTTAATTTAGGGATGGGAATCATCAATTCAGCCCTTCTTTTTGCTATCATCCCTTTTATCGCTTTTTACATGTTAAAAGATTATGAAAAAATAAAGAAGGCAGTATGGTATATTACACCGAAAAAATGGAGAAATGGGGGAACACTGTTTTTAAGAGATGTGGACAAATCACTAGGAAGTTATATTAGGGGACAGCTTTTAGTATGCGTGATGATTGGTACGATTTCAGCTTTATCCTTCTGGTTCATCGACTTACGGTATCCGCTGCTGCTTGGATTAATTGTTGGGATAACTAATATTATCCCATATTTTGGACCTGTTATCGGTGCAGTGCCAGCTGTTATTATCGCTGCAACAATTAGTGTAAAAATGATTCTCTTCGTAGTGATTATCATCGCTCTGCTCCAATTTTTAGAGGGAAATATATTATCTCCTTTTATTGTTGGTAAGAGCTTGCATATGCATCCTTTAGTGATTATGTTCGCGCTTTTGGCAGGTGGTGAAATAGGTGGAATATTAGGCCTGATCTTAGCCGTGCCAATTATGGCCATTCTAAAGGTGAGCCTTCTTCATGCCAAGCAACACTTTTCAAAAGATGTATCCGATAATCAATTGATGTGACAACGTTGACAAATATAAAAGCATATCAGTATAATTCGTACTATAAAGTTCAAAATTCACGAAAACATGTTGAAGGAACAAGTATGTGATAGACCGTCTGTAGAGAGGAATTTCCTTGGCTGAAAGAAATTCTAGACGAAGGATGACAGAAAGCTATTCCGGAGTGCAGCTAATTCCTGCCGTTAACCCGCGTTAAAGGTCTTTGAGAGATGAGTGCTTTTTGGCATTCATAATCAGGGTGGTACCGCGAGCAAGCTCCTCGTCCCTGCTTTGGGATGAAGGGCTTTTTTTGTTGAAAAAATGTTGGAGGGAAAATAAATGAAGAAGCTTACAGGCTCAGAAATTCGAAAAATGTATTTAGACTTTTTTAAAGAAAAAGGACATGCAGTGGAACCAAGTGCTCCACTTGTTCCTCATGATGACCCATCTTTGCTTTGGATCAACAGTGGGGTAGCGACATTAAAAAAATATTTTGATGGACGTGTCATTCCTGATAATCCTAGAATTACAAATGCACAAAAATCTATTCGTACGAACGATATTGAAAACGTTGGAAAAACAGCAAGACATCATACGTTTTTTGAGATGCTAGGGAATTTCTCGATCGGAGAATACTTTAAAGTTGAAGCCATCCATTGGGCATGGGAATTTTTAACTGATGAAAAATGGGTAGGGTTTGATAAGGAAAAACTTTCTGTTACGATTCATCCAGAAGATGACGAAGCGTTTGACATTTGGAGCAAAGAAATTGGGGTACCGGAAGAGCGAATTATTCGATTAGAGGGGAACTTCTGGGATATCGGGGAAGGCCCTAGTGGACCAAATACGGAAATTTTCTATGATCGTGGACCTGACTATGGAAATGATGAAAGTGATCCGGAGTTGTATCCTGGAGGAGAGAATGACAGATATTTAGAGGTTTGGAACTTAGTTTTCTCAGAATTTAATCATAATCCGGATGGTACATATACTCCACTACCAAAGAAAAACATTGATACCGGAATGGGACTTGAAAGAATGGCTTCGGTTGTTCAAAATGTTCCTACTAATTTTGATACCGATTTATTTATGCCAATTATTCGTGCAACAGAAGAGATTTCTGGGGCAAAGTATGGGAAAAGTAAAGAGTCTGATGTAGCATTTAAAGTCATTGCAGATCATATTCGTACTGTGGCATTTGCTATTGGTGACGGTGCACTTCCTTCCAATGAGGGACGAGGGTATGTGTTAAGAAGATTGCTTCGTAGAGCCGTACGTTTTGCCAAGCAAATTAACATCAACCGTCCATTCATGTTTGAACTGGTTCCTGTTGTTGGGGAAATTATGGTTGATTTTTATCCAGAAGTAAAGAATAAGACCGACTTTATCCAAAAGGTCATAAAGAATGAAGAAGAAAGATTCCATGAGACTCTGAATGAGGGGCTTCAAATTCTTGCAGCGGTTATCAAAAAAGAAAAGGAAGCTGGAAGTGATACGATTCAGGGTGCCGACGTTTTCCGTCTTTATGACACATACGGTTTCCCAGTTGAATTAACAGAGGAGTATGGTGAAGAAGAGGGAATGAAGGTTGACCACGCTGGTTTTGAGATCGAAATGGAGCTTCAGCGTGAGCGTGCACGTAAAGCAAGACAAGATGTAGACTCTATGCAGGTACAAGGTGGAGAACTTGGTGAGATTAAAGTAGAAAGTAAGTTTGTTGGTTACGATCAGTTAAAGGTTGAATCAAAGGTTCTTGCTATCGTACAAAATGGTGTGAAAATCGACAAGGCCAGTGAAGGGGAAGAAATCCAATTAATACTTGATGTCACGCCTTTCTATGCTGAAAGTGGTGGGCAAATAGCTGACCTTGGTACACTATTAAGCGAAGGTGTAAAAGCGGCGGTAAAAGATGTACAAAAGGCACCAAATGGACAAAATCTTCACCGCGTACTGATTGAATCAGGTGAATTGCAGATAAATGACCAGGTATTCGCGGTTGTTGATGAGAACAATAGAGGAAAAATTATTAAGAATCATACGGCAACCCATTTATTACATCAAGCATTAAAAGATGTTCTTGGAACACATGTAAACCAAGCTGGTTCTCTAGTAGAACAAGATAGACTTCGTTTTGACTTCTCTCATTTTGGCCAAGTAAAACCAGAGGAATTAGAAGAAATAGAGAAGATTGTAAACGAAAAAATCTGGCAATCTCTAACTGTTCAAACAGACTTTAAAGCAATTGCTGAGGCAAAAGCGATGGGAGCTATGGCACTATTTGGTGAAAAATATGGTGATATCGTACGTGTGGTTCAAGTCGGAGATTACAGTTTAGAACTTTGTGGTGGTTGCCATGTTCCTAATACTTCAGTCATTGGTCTCTTTAAAATCATATCAGAAAGTGGAATTGGAGCAGGAACTCGTCGTATTGAAGCGGTGACGGGGGAAGGTGCATTTAAGCAAATGCATAGCCAAATCCAGATTTTAAAAGATGCGGCAGGGAAGTTAAAAACGAACCTAAAAGATGTACCATCTAGAATCGATGCACTGTTAAGTGAACAAAAACAGCTTCAAAAAGAAAATGAGTCTTTAGCAGCGAAGTTAGGAAATATTGAAGCGGGCAATTTGGTTAATAATGTAAAAGAAGTGAACGGTGTTCAAGTTCTTGCTGTTCGAATTCAAGGTGCAGACATGAACGGACTACGAAACATGGTCGATGATTTGAAGCAAAAGCTAGGTTCCGCAGTAATCGTACTTGGAAGCGTAAACGACGATAAGGTAAACTTAATTGCTGGTGTAACAAAAGACTTAATTGAAAAAGGCTATCATGCCGGAAAAATTATTAAAGAAGTTGCTACTATTTGCGGAGGTAGCGGTGGTGGACGTCCAGATATGGCCCAAGCAGGAGGAAAAGATGCTGGGAAGCTGGATTCTGCTCTAAGTTTTGTAGAAGAATGGGTTAAATCCGTTTGATATTCAAGAAAAGTAGTGTAAAATGAAGGAGATTAGACTACTAAATATTTCTTCCATTGGATAGATTTGATGATAGATACTTCTATATAAGGGAAGTAAGTTAGCGATTACTAGATGAAGCGAGGTGCAAGAGAATGAGTACATTTGATAAAACAATGAGGTTTAATTTTCCAGAAGAGCCCATCGAACATGACGTGAAGGAAGTCCTTTTTCAAGTACATGAAGCTCTTCAAGAAAAAGGATATCATCCAATTAATCAAATTGTAGGTTACCTGCTTTCTGGAGATCCTGCTTATATTCCTCGTCATCGTGATGCTCGTAACATCATTCGAAAGCTTGAACGAGATGAAATTATTGAGGAGCTTGTTAAAAGCTATTTAAAAACACAACGAGAGGGCTCTTAACGTATGCGAATTCTCGGTCTTGACGTCGGCAGTAAAACGGTCGGCGTTGCGCTTAGCGATGAATTTGGCTGGACGGCGCAAGGATTAGAAACAATTAAAATTAATGAAGATGAAAGAATGTTTGGTTTTGACCAGATTGGTCAAATAATAGAAAAGTATGAAGTAGGAAAAATAGTAGTAGGGCTGCCTAAAAACATGAATGGAACCATTGGACCAAGAGGGGAAGCGAGTCAATTTTACGCTAGTGAGCTAGAAAAGAGGTTTTCCTTGCCAGTATTCCTATGGGACGAGCGCCTGACTACGGTTGCTGCGGAACGTGTCTTACTAGAAGCGGATGTTAGTAGGAAAAAACGTAAAAAAGTAATCGATAAAATGGCAGCAGCTATGATCTTACAAGGCTTTTTAGATAGTCAAAAATAACTTGAGGTGATTTTTCAATGCAACATGGAGAAAACAATATTACAGTAATTGATGAAGATGGTAACGAGCAGCTTTGTGAGGTGCTTTTTACATTTGATTCTGATGAGTTTGGTAAGTCTTATGTACTTTATTATCCAATTGGAGCAGATGAAAACGATGATGAAGAAATTGAAATTCATGCGTCTGCGTTCGTTCCAACCGAAGATAATAATGATGGTGAGTTAATGCCAATCGAAACAGACGAAGAGTGGGACCTAATTGAAGAAATGTTAAATACATTCCTAGAAGAGCAAGACGAAGAATAGGAAGATAAAACGCGGATAGCATAGGCTATCCGCTATTTTTTGCGAAAATTCACTTCTATTGTCGAAAAATATAGTATAATGATTCGAGAATAGTTATAAGGGAATAGTAAGAATAAGCCCTGTGAATTGGAGGGGAAACTTTGTCAACCGAAGAGAAGCAAAAGAAAGAGATGACAGGTAACAGGCCTGATAAAAAAGCAATCATCCGAGAAAAGATGATTGAGAGGGAAGGCGAGGCAAGAGTTGTAAGGAAAATTGTCTTAACCATCTCAATTATATTATTCCTACTGGTAGCAATTACGGCTGGTGGAGGATATTTTTATATTAAATCAGCACTAAAGCCCGTAGACCCAGAGAATAAAAAAGAAATGACCGTAGAAATACCAATTGGATCTTCAGTTACTGGTATTGCAAACATATTAGAGGAACATGGAATTATTAAAGATGCACGTGTATTTAAATACTTTGTTAAGTTTAAGAACGAGTCAGGGTTTATGGCCGGTAACTATGAACTTTCACCTTCTATGACCTTGCCAAGTATCATTGAAAGCTTAAAGACAGGTAAGGTAGAGCAAGATGTGGTGTTTCAAATTACCATTCCTGAAGGAAAACAGTTAAAAGAAATCGCAAAAATCATCGCAGAAAAAACAAACCAGTCAGAAGCAGATGTTTTTGCAAAATTAAATGACCGTGAATTTATACAAGCTCTTATGAATAAATACCCAGATGTATTAACCGAGGAAATTCTCGCGGAAAATGTCAAGTATCCATTAGAAGGCTACTTGTTCCCTGCAACTTATCCTTTTTATAAAGAAGATACAAAAGTGGAAGAAATTATCATGGTTATGTTAGATCAGACGGAAAAGGTTATTAGTGAGTATGAGGGAGATATGGATGAGAGACAGTATACTGCACACCAATTACTAACGTTTGCCTCCTTGGTAGAAGAGGAAGCTACTGAAAAACTTGAACGTGATCAAATTGCAAGTGTCTTTTATAATCGTATAGAAACAGGAATGCCTTTACAAACAGATCCTACCGTTTTATATGCTCATGGAGAACATAAGGATAGGGTGTTGTATAAGGATTTGGAGATTGACGACCCATATAATACTTACAAATACCAAGGCTTAACACCAGGCCCAATAGCTAATGCAGGTACTGTATCGATTGAAGCTGTTTTACATCCTGCCGAGACGGATTTCCTATACTTTTTAGCAACGGCATCTGGTGATGTATTATTCTCAAAAACTCTTGACGAGCATAACGCAAAAAAGGCCGAGCACATCAATTAATCTGTTTCAAGGAGAAATGTTCGCATTTCTCCTTCTATTATGATAGAATAGTTCAAGTGTTTTTAAATAGCGTCAACCACAGAAGACCATATTTAGCTGTGCTGAATCCCTGTGAATTGCTGTGAACGCTATTTTTTCATGTCTAAACAAAAGAGGTGACGCAGCTTGGAAACGGAGAAGCTGCATTCTTATATAGAAGAGCTCATTCAAAATAGATCGGATTTACTCGAAGAAATGGAGCAATACGCGAAAACTCATCAAGTTCCTATCATGGAACTGTCAGGAATCGAAACGATACTCCAAATACTAAGGATTGCCCAACCGAAACAGATTTTAGAGGTTGGTACTGCTATTGGATATTCTGCCTTACGAATGGCCACTGTTCTTCCAGAAACGAACATCGTCACCATTGAACGGGACAGTGAGCGCTATACGGTCGCTGAGGATTTTATTAAACGTGCAAACAAAGAACACCAAATTTCGATTATCAAAGGTGATGCGCTAGAAGTAGAATCACTAATAGAAAAATTTGGTTTATTCGATGCCATTTTTATCGATGCAGCTAAAGGGCAATATAAGAAGTTCTTTGAAATATATTCAAAGTATTTAGGTGACAAAGGGATCATCATAACTGACAACGTTCTGTTTAAAGGACTAGTCTGTGAGGATACAATTGAGAGTAAACGAGTAAGAAGTATGGTTTCAAAAATTAAAGATTTTAACAAATGGCTAATGGAACATGGAGAATACGATTCGGTCATTATTCCTGTAGGCGATGGAGTAGCAATTAGTAAAAAGAGGTGAAGAGATCATGAAAAAACCAGAACTATTAGTTACACCTAAGACGATTAAAGATATAGAAGCATTATGTAAAGTTGGAGCGGATGCTCTTGTAATCGGAGAGGAACGATTTGGTCTTCGTTTGGCTGGAGAATTTTCAAGAGAAGATGTAAAGAAGGCCGTAGAAATTGCCCATTCTTTTCAGAAAAAAGTGTATGTAGCGATGAATGCGATCTTCCACAATGAAAGCATTGAAGCATTATATGATTATGTAAGATTTGTAAAAGAAGCAAACGTAGATGCAATCATTTTCGGTGATCCAGCGGTTTTAATGGTAGCAAAAGAAGCTGCACCTGATTTACCGCTTCATTGGAATACAGAAACAACTGCCACGAACTGGTATACATGTAATTATTGGGGTAGAAAAGGGGCTAAGCGCTCTGTCCTTGCCAGAGAAATCAATATGGATGCGATTGTAGAAATGAAAGAGCATGCCGAGGTGGAGATTGAGGTACAAGTCCACGGGATGACCGCCATGTTCCAGTCTAAGCGTTCACTCTTGGGGAATTATTATGAGTACCAAGGAAAAGCACTAGTGGTAGAAAACCGTGCTCAAAATGCCAACATGTTCCTTCACGATAAGGAAAGAGAAAATAAATATCCAATTTTTGAAGATGCGAACGGCACACATATTATGAGTCCAAATGACATGTGTATGATTGATGAGTTAACAGAGCTTATTGAAGCAGAAGTTGATTCTCTTAAGATTGATGGTATTTTGCAAACATCAGAATACATTCTAAAAGTAACAGAACTATATCGAAAAGCAATTGATCTATGTGCAGAAAATCCTGATCAGTACGAAGAAGTAAAGGATGACTTATTACAGGAAGTAGAAGAGATTCAACCAAAGAATCGTCCTTTAGATACTGGATTTTTCTTCAAAGAGACCGTTTATTAATAAAAACATGTGTTAAGGAGGGAAAAAGATGTCTATCGTAGTAAACGATAAAATCTCACAGATTGTGAATGGAAAGCGAGTAATAGTAAAAAAACCAGAATTACTTGCACCTGCTGGGAATCTTGAGAAACTAAAAATTGCTGTCCAATACGGGGCAGATGCTGTATTTATCGGTGGACAAGAATACGGACTTCGCTCAAACGCAGGGAACTTTACTTTTGATGAAATGAAAGAGGGAGTAGAGTTTGCTAAAAAATATGGTGCGAAGATCTATGTAACAACAAATATTTTTGCTCATAATGAAAATATAGATGGATTAGAAGATTATATTCTTGGGTTAAAAGAGGCTGGTATTGCAGGTATTATTGTTGCTGATCCTCTTATCATAGAAACATGTCGTCGATTAGCACCTGAAATTGAGGTGCATTTAAGTACACAACAATCTTTATCCAATTGGAAAGCAGTCCAATTCTGGAAGGAAGAAGGATTAGAGCGTGTGGTACTTGCACGTGAAACTAGTGCGGAAGAAATAAGAGAAATGAAAGAGAAAGTCGATATCGAAATTGAAACATTCATCCATGGTGCAATGTGTATCGCGTACTCTGGACGCTGTACTTTAAGTAATCATATGACCGCTCGTGACTCAAACCGCGGTGGATGCTGCCAGTCTTGCCGATGGGATTATGACTTGTATCAGCTTGATCAACAAGATGAAGTCGCTCAATTTAGCGAAGGTGATGCACCATTTGCAATGAGCCCTAAGGATCTTAAGCTAATTGAGTCAATTCCACAAATGATTGAGCTTGGCATTGATAGTTTGAAAATTGAAGGTCGTATGAAGTCCATTCACTATGTGGCAACAGTAGTTAGTGTGTACCGTAAAGTAATTGATGCTTATTGTGCGGACCCAGAGAACTTTGTTATCCAAAAAGAATGGTTAGAAGAACTTGATAAATGTGCAAACCGTGATACGGCTCCTGCATTCTTTGAAGGAATTCCTGGGTATAAAGAGCAGATGTTTGGAAATCATAGCAAAAAGACAACTTTTGACTTTGCTGGATTGGTGTTAGACTATGATGCTGAAAATCAAATGGTCACACTTCAGCAGCGCAACTACTTTAAACCTGGTCAAGAAGTAGAGTTTTTTGGACCTGAAATTGAGAACTTTACAACTGTTGTTGAAAAAATTTGGGATGAGGATGGCAATGAGCTGGATACAGCAAGACATCCAATGCAAATTGTAAAGTTCAAATTAGACAAACCGGTTTACCCGAACAACATGATGCGGAAGGAGATTTAAACTAGCATGAAACGCAAACCCGTTGTTATTGGTGTAGCCGGTGGGTCCGGCTCCGGGAAAACGAGTGTAACAAAATCGATTTACGAGACATTTAAAGGGCATTCGATTTTAATGCTCGAGCAAGATTTTTATTATAAAGACCAGTCACATTTACCTTTCGAAGAGCGTCTAAAGACAAATTATGATCATCCATTAGCATTTGACAATGACTTACTGATTGAGCATATTGAGAGTCTTCTCAGCTACGAAGCGATTGAGAAGCCTGTGTATGACTACAGTGTTCATACCCGATCAAGTGATGTCATCCATGTGGAGCCTAAGGATGTAATTATCCTTGAAGGAATCCTCATATTAGAAGATGAAAGACTTCGTAACTTAATGGATATTAAGTTATATGTAGATACAGATGCGGACCTTCGTATTATTAGACGATTGGTAAGAGATATAAAAGAACGTGAGCGCTCAATGGATTCAGTCATTGACCAGTATGTAAATGTGGTGCGCCCAATGCATAATCAATTTATTGAACCAACGAAACGCTATGCAGATATTATTATTCCAGAAGGTGGCCATAATTTTGTGGCAATTGATTTGATGGTCACAAAAATTCAAACAATTCTTGAACAAAAATCATTTTTATGAAACAATAAAAAGCAGTAATGCAAATGTTTCCCAAAATAAGTCCAGGTGGACGTTTCATGCGCGCCCTTTTCATAAGGACGCGCTCCTATGCATTTACCGTTAGAAATATCTACATAAGAAAAATACACAATCTATTTGGGGGTTGTGAAACTAGAAGGAGTGAAGGGTTTTGGCTACAGAAAAGGTTTTCCCGATGACTTTAGCTGGTAAAGAAAAATTAGAGCAAGAATTAGAACATTTAAAATCAGTAAAACGTAAAGAAGTCGTAGAGCGTATTAAAATTGCTCGAAGCTTCGGAGACTTATCTGAGAACTCAGAGTATGATTCAGCTAAAGAAGAACAAGCATTTGTTGAAGGTCGTATAACAACGCTTGAAAATATGATAAGAAACGCAAAGATTATTAAAGAGGATGAGCTAGCTACCGATGCGGTCGCTTTAGGCCGTTCTGTTACGTTTATTGAGCTTCCAGGAGGCGACGAGGAAACGTATTCGATCGTTGGAAGTGCAGAAGCAGATCCGTTTGAAGGTAAAATCTCAAACGATTCACCTATTGCGAAAAGCTTGATGGGTAAGAAGGTTGGAGACGAAGTAACGGTTCAAACTCCAGGTGGAGAAATGAATGTGCGTATTACAAATATTAAGTAAATTGGTTTGAAATAAGAAAACCTCGTCAACACTTTTGACGAGGTGTTTTTTTATGTGGAGAAAACGGGCAGTGGTATGGTTAATTATTTGTATAACAGTAATTAGTCTCTTAATAGGAAGACTTGTTCAAGTACAGCTCGTATCAACAGAAAACTTTACAAATCATAACATTAATCTTCTTGAAGCAAGTGTCGTTCAACGCTCACAGCAAATGGTGATTGATAATGGGCGAGGAGGGTTTCTTGATCGCAATGGAGAGTCACTTGTTCACCGTAAGATTCCGGTCCTCATTCTTTTTCCTTTTTTGAAGAATATGGAGTGGGATAGTGAACAGGTCGCAGACATTATAAATGTACCTGTGGAATCAATTATATACAGAGTGAAACAAGCGGAAGACCCTTTTGCTTATGGTGATCCAAATCCGCTGAAACTAACAGATGCACAAATGGAGCAAATTAATGCTCTGAAAATACCAGGAGTGTTTGCTGTAGAGAGGAAATATTCGCTAAATGAGTATCCAGCTGAGCAACTTATTGGTATTACGGGACAAAATACAGTTGAATTACAAAAACGATACCCTGAGAAAGACTTGCTAGAACAGACCGTGATTGGGTTAACCGGATTAGAAAAAAGCTTTGATGAATTTTTGCTTCCTGATGGGAATTCCAAGCTTATCTACCATGTTGATGCAAAGGGTGGGCCACTGTTTGGGATTGATGTGAAATATGTCGAACCAGCCAATCCTTTTTATCCGGTTAATATTAAAACAACGATAGATAAAGACATTCAGGAAATGGCTGAAAATTTAGTTGATCAATACCAAATAAGTAAAGGGGGACTTGTGCTTTTAGACTTAGAGACGAATTCTGTCCTTGCCATGGTATCAAGACCCACTATCAACAAGGAAAAGCCGTTTGAAGATGCTTCGAGTGGTCTGAAGAACATGATGATTTCTGAGCAAATTGTTGGGTCTGTTTTTAAAACGGTAGTGGCTGGAGCCGCCATTGACTATGAACTAGACAACCCCACTCAAATGTATGATTGTAGTAAAAAAATTAATGGACAACCTGACTTAGTGTATGATCATGGAATGTTAAACTTTACGGATAGCTTTGCAAGGAGCTGTAACAATACTTTTGGTACGATTGCAAAAGAATTAAAGGAAATTGATCCCAATATACTTGAGGAGTATGCAAATAAATTATCTCTTGTCGGTTCTGTTGGATGGAATGGTGATATCTATCATTTCTCTAATTTTAGGCAACTTCAAGAAGAACAAAAGGGCCGTGTATTTTTATCAGAAGATGCTAAAAATGATAAGAATTTTGTTGCTTTGACAGGTATCGGTCAGCATGAGGTTCGTGCCACACCATTGGCCGTTGCCAATATGATGGGGACGATTGCCAAAGGTGGCGTAAGAGAGAGTGTCAGAGTGGTTTCAGAAGTGGAATACAAAAACGGGAACTCCCTACTACCATTCGAAAAGCAAGCTCTGCCTGGTGAATCGATTTCTCCTTATACCGCAATGAAGCTTCAAAAATTATTGCGTGAAGTGGTTGTAAATGAAAATGGAACGGGAAGATGGTTTCAAGAGCTGCCATATGAGGTTGCTGGGAAGTCAGGAACAGCTGAAACGGGAATCTTTAAAGAGGAGAAACAATTGCATAATAAATGGTTTGCTGGTTATTTTCCATACGATAACCCTAGATACGCTCTAGTAACGGTAAATTTAGGGGTTTATGGGGATGAAGGAGGAGTGAACGGATTATTTGCTGATATGGTTAAAAACGTATATAACTTGGATCATAATGAGCCTCTGTCGAAACGTTAATGTATTTGTAACGTGATTGTCCTTTTCGAATTTCTAGTAAAGTGGTAGAATGTATAGCGAGTTCGCTCTTAAAAGGATATTCAAAAGAGGTCTAGGAGGTTCGTATGATGCAAGATGATTTTCAGCAATCAAGATTTAATCAAAGGTCGAAGCGTCGTAAAACAAATCTGATTTTAAATGGTCTCATTGGAATAGTATTGGTTTTAATTATTGTTGTTTCCGGAGTGATTTTTTTAGGAAACGATGATAAAGCTACGACAGAAAAAGAGCAGGAACAAAGTATAGAAGCTTCAAATGATGTGAATGAAGAAGAAGAGTCTTCGGAGGAAGTAACAGAAGGAGCTGACTCAGAAATGGATGAGGGAGATTCGTCTTCAGACTCTTCGTCCTTAAGTGAAGAGTCGAGCGAGGAAGCTAGCTCTAATGATAACGAAGAAACAATTGTGACAGAAGGCGGCGCGGATTCTAATGTAGTTAGAACCATTGTTAACCCAAATTGGGAGCCAGTCGGAACGAGCCAAACAGGTGAACATACAAGCGTGTATAGTGGTGTGGATTGGGATGAAATGGTTTCTGCCATTGAATATGCCACTGGGTTGTCAGAGGATAATATGACGATCAAGTTCCTTGGAAATGATGGTCATAATAAATCAAAAGGAACCGTCTTTTCAAAGGACAGAACCCAAATTTATCGTGTTTCCATTGAGTGGGTGGATGGGGAAGGTTGGAAGCCTACATTAGTGGAAGAACTAGCGTCGATCGAATAAAACAATAGAGAGAGGTCTTTATAAGTGAAAATCGCAATTATTGGTGCAATGGAAGAAGAAGTAGCTTTATTACGAGAAAAAATCAGCAACCCGGAACAACAAACAATTGCAGGATGTGAGTTTACAACAGGTAGTATGGATGGGGCTGAGGTAATCCTATTGCGCTCAGGAATAGGGAAAGTAAACGCAGCAATGTCCACAACGATTCTATTAGATAGATTCAAACCTGATTATGTGATTAACACAGGATCAGCTGGAGGCTTTCATCCTGATTTAAATGTAGGAGATGTTGTTATCTCTTCTGAAGTTCGCCATCATGATGTAGACGTTACAGCATTTGGATATGAATATGGTCAAGTACCACAGCTTCCTGCAGCGTTTGAGGCTAATTCCGAGCTTGTTGAGATAGCAGAAACAGCGGCAAAGGAAATTGGTAGTGTGCAAGTTGTGAAAGGGTTAATCGCAACAGGTGATTCTTTTATGAATGATCCGAAGCGTGTGGATGCTATCCGTGATAAATTTCTTGATTTACAGGCGGTCGAAATGGAAGCAGCTGCAATTGCCCAAGTTTCCTATCAATTTGGGATTCCATTCGTTATTATACGTTCATTGTCTGATATCGCTGGGAAAGAATCAGATGTTTCCTTCGAACAATATTTAGAAAAAGCAGCACTTCATTCAGCCTCTTTGGTTATGAAAATCGTTGAGAAGCTAAAGGCTGATTAAACTATCCGGAAAAATTGCTATTAATTACATCCTCACTAACCAAGCGTTCTATGATAAAGTAGTTTCATAGAACAAGAGAAGGTTGCAGGTGAGTATAGTGAAAGATAGCAATGCAGGGAAAATGCTTGAAGAGAAAATGATTGACTATAAGAGGTTTGCGGTTGTTCTACTTGCCGTAGGCAGCTTCTTTTACCTAGGTGTTATCATTCCATCAGGTGAAAAAGTGCTAATCGATCTATATATGATGATGTGCTCATCTATGCTGTTTTTAGCGGGTTCTATTTACTTTTTTACTTTATCGAAGCAAATAAAAACAAAGCTTGATGACATAAATGAATAGGAAGATAGCTCTCAGCCTGCCTGAGGGCTATTTTTTTTTAGAAAATCTTTGAAAAAGGGGTTTACATAAATGGTAATAGTGGATATAATTACCACTGTAAGCAATAATTTCTAAAAAGGAGGTCGAGTGAAATGATTAAATTATCTGTAGCTATTGAAAAGAAGACAACTAAATATTTCACGCATTCGACCAATAGGAATGAATTGCTTAAGTAAATGTGAACATAACTTATGCCATTTCAAGCCGCTTGGAGAATGTACTCTTGCGGCTTTTTATATGCCTAAAAGTCGCAGGGGCTCTCTGCGGCTTTTTTGTGTGCAAAATAAGGAGGTGATAGATATGACCCTGAATATATTATTCTTAACAGTTACAATTAAAAAACGTAATGTGTCAGCTGCTGAATACGAACGAGCAGAAATGGCAAAAAAGCAATATGAAGCTACTCGCGATCGTATGCTTTCCATTCAACGATTATTTTAAGGCTAGAATAACAACAAAAAAATAAAGAAAGGTGGGAATGAAGATGATTTATTTCATGCAAGATCGTAAGGCAGTTTTATGGGTGGAGAAGGATACCACCTAACGAATTTATGGTGAGGAGGGGAAATAGATGTTCCTCCGTGTATTGTTGCTATCTCTAGAAATGTATCGTTTAAGAAAACTAAAGTAGAGTTCTTCCCCCGGAGATCTCTGGATTTAAGTGACTTAGCGCATTATGTAGGCTTCATAAGTAACAAAATGTTCACATCCTTTCTCCATTTTGCTCTGAATAATATGGTACATTCGAAGTAACAAAAGGAAGAATAGGGGTGGTAACATGTTCGCAATCGTTATGGGTTTAATTATATGCGGATCTGTAGGTTGTATTATTGCTGCCGAAGTTTCCGTAGAATAGAAGCTTGAAACACCGACCACCATGTCGGTGTTTTTTTTAATAGTCTTTTTCTATTTAAATATAATTAAGTGGGACAGACAAATACGACCACCTCGCTTCATAGGTATTAACATGGGGGAAAGTCCTGAAAGTGGGGTGGAATAAATGTCAGGTATATTGACTGCACTTAGCTATTTAGTTAAGGAAATGGTGTTTTTAGTTTCCTATGTTAAAAATAATGCATTTCCACAACCATTATCATCGGCAGATGAAAAGAAATATTTACGATTAATGGCAGATGGTGATGCTCATGCTCGTAATATGCTTATTGAACATAATCTCCGTCTCGTCGCTCATATCGTCAAAAAGTTTGAGAATACGGGAGAAGATTCAGAGGATTTAATCTCCATAGGAACCATTGGATTAATTAAAGCCATTGAAAGCTATTCTGAAGGGAAAGGAACAAAACTTGCTACGTATGCGGCTCGTTGTATAGAAAACGAAATCCTCATGCATTTACGGGCTTTAAAGAAGACCAAAAAAGATGTGTCCCTTCACGATCCAATTGGTCAGGATAAAGAAGGAAATGAGATATCATTAATCGATGTGTTGAAGTCAGAATCGGAGGATGTCATTGAAACCATTCAACTTAATATGGAGCTTGAAAAGGTAAAAGAATTTATAGACGTGCTCGATGACAGGGAAAAGGAAGTAATCGTCGGTCGATTTGGTCTCGATTTAAAAAAGGAAAAAACACAACGAGAGATTGCCAAAGAGTTAGGCATATCAAGAAGCTATGTTTCAAGAATTGAAAAGAGAGCATTAATGAAGATGTTTCATGAATTTTATCGAGCGGAGAAGGAAAAGAGAAAGCGTGATTCTCAAAGTTAGAAGGAAGCAGGCATAGAACAATCTATGCCTATTTGAATGCAGAGAAAGTCCGCATTTGCCTACACCAATATGGACAATGATCATACATTGATTAGTAGGATATAAGTGTAAAGGAGGGTGAAAAATGCCATACGGTTATCCTTATCCATATGCTTATCAAGCACCATATTATGGTGGTGGTGGAGTAGCTTTAGCACTGCTTATCGTTTTGTTTGTCCTGTTACTCATTTTCGGTGGTTGGTGGTATTTTGCTGGTTATCGATATTAATTTTTGGACCCATCATTCTGGTGGGTCTTTCGGTATTCGAAACTTTTCGTAGAGTTTTCGGAAAAATAAATTTATAATAAAATAGACAATGATTAGGAGGGGTATGGATGACGAAAAGAAGTACTTATTATGATGTATGGGACCTTGACGTGTTTTTTTCAGGGGGAAGTTCTTCTCAAGCATTTATTAATCACATACATAGCTCAAAGGAAGATGTTGAAAGGTTTCGAAGCAGGGTAGGAGATTGGCAACCTTCAAATAAAATAACCGATCAAGAACAAATTGCAGAAATGGTTGAATTCTTTCAAACAGTTGCGAAACAGATCCGCCAGGCAGGGGCATTTGTTAGCTGTTTACATGCACAAAATACAAACGATAAGAAAGTTAGCGCACTTCGTGGGCAAGTAACTGAGCTTAGTGCGAGTTTACAAAATGCGCTCACGGTTTTTGATCAAAAATTAACTACCTACGACAATCAAATTTGGGAAGAATTGCTTCAGGGAGAATCTCTTCATCCCTTGCAGTTTGTGTTACATGAAAGACGTATGAATGCATTAGAGAGACTTTCTCAGGAAGAAGAAACAATCATTAATGCATTAAGCATTGATGGCTATCATGGATGGGGGCAATTATATGATACCATCGTGGGTACGATTAAAGTTCCATTTAAAGAAGGAAATGAAACAAAGGAGTTATCGGTTGGGCAAGCAGCCAATAAGTTCTCACATCCAATTCAAGTGGTAAGAAAATCAATCTTTGAAGGTTGGGAGGAAGCTTGGTCTGAAAAAGCAGAGTATTTGTCAAAAACGCTCAATCACCTTGCCGGATTTCGATTAAACACGTATAAGCTTCGTGGATGGGAAGATGTTTTAAAGGAGCCATTACAAATAAATCGTATGCAGAAGAAAACTTTAGACACGATGTGGCAGGTGATTTCCGATGCCAAAGCTCCTTTTGTAACATTTTTAGAGAAAAAAGCGAACTTACTAGGGAAGGATCGGTTAAGTTGGTATGACTTAGATGCACCCATCGGTCAGGTAGAATCAAAGGTTTCTTATCAAGAAGGTGCTGAATTTATTATTGAGCATTTTTCTCGCTTTGGAAAAGAAATGACTGATTTTGCGAGAAAGGCCTTTGAACAGAAATGGATTGAAGCGGAAGATCGTCCTGGAAAAGCACCTGGTGGTTTTCATACCTTTTTCCCTGAGAGTAATCAGTCAAGAATATTTATGACGTTCTCGGGAACACCATCAAATGTTTCAACTCTTGCACATGAATTAGGTCACGGCTTCCATACATATGCAATGAGAGATCAACATTATTTAAATAGAAATTATGCGATGAATGTAGCAGAAACAGCCTCGACCTTTGCAGAAATGATCGTAGCTGATGCTGCAGTCAAGCAAGCGAGGAACCCTGAGGAAAAGCTAGCGTTATTAGAGGATAAAATACAGCGTTCAGTAGCATTATTAATGAATATACACGCTCGCTTTCTATTTGAAACACGCTTCTATGAGGAAAGAAAAAATGGAGTCGTAGGAACAGAACGTTTAAATCAATTAATGAAAGAAGCACAGGAAGAGGCGTATGGGGGGGCATTAGATGAGTATCATCCATTGTTCTGGGCCTCTAAACTACATTTCTTTATCACAGGCGTTCCTTTTTATAATTTCCCTTACACATTTGGTTATTTATTTTCACTAGGAATTTATGCAAAGGCACAAGAAGAAGGGGAAGGCTACGAGGAAAAGTACGTTGCGCTGTTAAAAGATACAGCCTCTATGACTGTAGAGGAATTAGCTTGGAAGCATTTGAATGTTGATTTAACAAAGCCGGATTTTTGGGAAAAAGCTGTACAGCTATGTGTAGCTGATGTTGAGGAATTTTTATCGTTAACGAAATGAGAAATATAGACACGGGCTTTTTAAGACTGTGTCTATATTTTTTTTAATTTGAACGGACTAACCATGAAAAAAGAAAGAATAATAATGAAAAAGAGGAACATTTCAGGAAGTAGAAACGGAAGCAATAGATAGCTAAAGGTCAATAAGCAGCCAGCAGCTGTAATCGGTAAACCGGTAAAATAGCTTTGATCCTCGCTAATATTAAAGCGAGCAAGACGAAACGCCCCACACGCGATATAAAAAATCGTAAAAAACGTTCCAGGAAAGTCAAACTCAAATAATATTCCTTGATAAATCAATAGTGCAGGTGCGACACCAAATGATATAATATCACTCATGGAATCTAATTGTTTGCCAAGTTCTGATTCAATATGAAGTTTTCGGGCAACCATTCCATCAAATCGGTCAACGAATGCAGCAATAAAAATTAATAAAAGGCTCAAATCTAAATTCCCTTTAAGGCTCTCAATCACTGCAAACCCACCAAGAAAGAGATTGATGAATGTTA
Organism: Robertmurraya beringensis; assembly: GCF_042433785.1. Classification (NCBI taxonomy): domain Bacteria; kingdom Bacillati; phylum Bacillota; class Bacilli; order Caryophanales; family Bacillaceae; genus Robertmurraya; species Robertmurraya beringensis. The sequence continues at coordinate 242,478 of NZ_JBHLUU010000015.1, forward strand.
AAAGATTGGCCGTTTGAATTCTTAATTTTTTGAGTGTTTGATCGAGTACGTTTAATAAAAACAAATATGCCTCACCCCTATATGGAAATGGTAAAAAACATCCTAATTATAAGTAATGATTGGTGTTCTTGTTTTATTCGTTTATTGCATGAGAATTTTCCCATAACGGAGGTCAATACATTGTTTCAAACCATTTATCGTTTCATGATTGAATTAACCAATGGCAGATGGTCTTCCTCGCTGTTGAAGAGATTTGCTACATCAAATATGAGTCGTTATGTTGTTCCTCACTTTTCAAGAATCTATCAAATCGATACGGAGGAAATGGAAGGAGATCTCAAGGAATTCTCCACACTCCATGATTTCTTTATCCGAAAGCTGAGGAAAGGGAGTAGGCCGATTAATCAGGACGTACAAGCTGTTACTAGTCCAGTTGATGCCGTACTTGAGGAAGTTGGACCTATTTCAGAACAGAAATTGATTGAGGTGAAGGGGAAAACATACTCAATTGAAGAAATGTTAGGTAATGATGCGCTTTTACAAAAATATATAAATGGAACCTTCATGGTTTTGTACTTAAGCCCGAGTCATTACCATCGTATTCATAGTCCCATTACTGGAAGGGTTACAGCCAGTTGGACACTCGGAAAGAAATCATATCCAGTCAACTCTCTTGGATTAAAATATGGGAAAAGTACACTCTCGAAAAATTATCGGACAGTGACCGAAATTAAGCATCAGACGGGTCATATAGCAGTGGTGAAGGTAGGGGCCATGTTTGTGAACTCCATTGAAGTTACACATGAGAATGAACATGTAGAAAAGGGCCAGGAACTCGCGTATTTTACATTTGGATCAACGGTCGTCCTATTGTTTGAAAAAGACTCTATCCAATCAACTTTAGAAAAATCGCTTCCATTTCCTATCAAAGTGGGAGAAAGAATTGCGTTATTAAAAGAGACATGATATTGTTTTGTGAGCGTAATGAAAAAAGCCCAACTATGGGCTATTTACACAATGATTTTGTGAGTTAATGAACGACGGTGAATTTCTGTCTCAATTAAATAAATAAAATCTTTGCTTAGTTGTAGTTCTCTCGCTTTAAAATAAGATTCAACAAGTAAGTCATCCGATAATTTACGCAATGGAAATCACACCTTTCTTTTCTTGTGAATGGTTCTACTGCATGGTGATTCATCATATAATGTAGGCTATGTAGCTGTACTCCTACTCTATCAAAATTAATAAAACAGAACAATCGTTCTGTTATCCACAAGTTATGGTGGATAACTTGTGATTAATTTGTTTATAAAAGTGTAATTCCTTTTTATGACAGTGTGAGTTTTGTGTATAAAGTTATCCACAGTGTTGAAGGACCGTGAAATTTGTCGAAAAATTTTCATTAATTTAATGAGGTGTAAGAAATGCTTAAGAAGTTTTTGCCGGATCAGCATGTCAAAAGTATTTTTGAAATTACTCCTGAAAGTTTAAAGGAAAAAGGAGTTAAGGCGATTATTACCGATTTAGATAATACTCTTGTCGAATGGGATCGTCCAAATGCAACACCGAACCTTATCAAATGGTTTGAGGAAATGAAAAAACATAATATTATTGTGACGATCGTGTCTAATAATAATGAAGGAAGAGTGAAAGCTTTTTCTGATCCACTAAATATACCTTTTATTTTTCAAGCTCGTAAGCCTTTGGCAAGAGCCTTTAAAAAGGCTATGAAGCAAATGGGAACATCTAAGGATGAAACGGTGGTTATCGGAGACCAGCTACTTACTGATGTTCTAGGTGGTAACCGTAGCGGGTTACATACCATTCTTGTTGTACCTGTAGCCTCAACAGATGGATTTGTGACAAAGTTTAATCGATTAGTTGAGCGAAGAATACTGAATTGGTTCCGTAAAAAAGGAATGATTGTATGGGAGGATTAAGTTTGAGTGAACAGTTTTCGTGTATAGGCTGTGGGGTAGATATCCAAACAGTGGATAAGGAGGCTTTAGGCTATGCGCCTCCATCCGCACTTGAAAAGGAAGTCATTATTTGCCAACGCTGTTTTCGTTTAAAACACTATAATGAGATCCAGGATGTTAGTTTAACAGATGATGACTTTTTAAAAATACTGAATGGTTTATCCCAAACGGATGCGCTTATTGTAAAAATTGTCGATATTTTTGATTTTAACGGTAGCTGGTTACCTGGTCTACACCGTTTTGTAGGGAAGAACAAAATCCTGCTTGTTGGTAATAAAGTGGACCTTCTTCCGCACTCAATAAAGCCAAATAAGGTCATTCAATGGATGAAGCGGGAAGCAAAAAAACTCGGTTTGCATCCAGAAGATGTGTTTTTAGTGAGTGCACATAAAGGTCATTTTGTTCGTGAAGTAGCTGAAGCAATCGACGAGTATCGAAATGGCAAGGATGTGTATGTAGTAGGTTGTACAAATGTCGGAAAATCCACATTTATTAACCGGATCCTAAAGGAAGTCTCGGGAGAAGGGGATGTGATAACGACTTCCCATTTTCCAGGTACGACTCTGGATATTATTGAGATTCCACTTTCCGACGGTAAGCATCTTATAGATACGCCAGGAATCATCAATCACCATCAAATGGCTCATTTTGTGAGTAAGCAGGATTTGAAAATTATCACTCCAAAAAAGGAAATAAAGCCAAAAGTCTTCCAATTGAACGAAGGACAAACTTTATTTTTCGGAGGACTTGCCCGATTTGATTTTATTAGTGGAGGAAGACAATCATTTGTTTGTCATTTTTCTAATGAAATTAATATTCATCGTACAAAACTTGATCATGCTGATGAGTTATACGAAAAGCATGTGGGTGACATGCTCTCACCTCCAAGAACAGATGAATTGGAAGAATTTCCACCACTCATTCGTCAGGAATTTATGATTAAAGAAGAGAAGACAGACATCGTGTTTTCCGGTCTGGGTTGGATCACGGTAAACGAACCTGGAGTGAAAATTGCAGCGTATGTTCCTAAGGGTGTTCATGCAATGATTAGAAAATCGCTTATATAATTTAGCTTTTTAGAGTAAATCAGCTTGATCAACCTCATGAAGTACTCAAGGCTACAACAAGGGAGAGGATTTTTTTGAAAAAGCTGTATGCGGTAATTGGGGATCCGATCGCTCATTCTATGTCGCCTGCCATGCACAATGATTTATTTGGCTTTTATGATATAGATGCTCATTATCATGCGCTTCATGTAAGAAAAGGAGACTTACAGAAAGCGATCATAGGATTAAAAGCGATACAAATTAGTGGGTTTAATGTGACTGTTCCACATAAGGTCGATATCCTTCCGATGCTTGATCGCTTAGATCCTTTAGCCGAAGCGATCGGTGCAGTAAACACAGTCGTAAATGAGGATGGTGAGCTCGTTGGATACAACACTGATGGCGAAGGATCAGTGAAAGGAATTATGAATATTATTCCAGATCTTTTCAACCATCGAATTCTCATTGTTGGGGCTGGAGGGGCTGCAAGAGCCATTTATTTTACTTTAGCTTCCATGGGGATTAAAAACATTGATGTTACCAATCGTACAAGTGAAAAAGCAGCTGAATTAATTGCTCAATGTCCATATACGGTCAACTCCAGTGTATTACTGCGTGAAGATGCTGAGAATGATTTGGACGAGTATGATATTATTATACAAACAACATCGATTGGTATGGCACCAAATGTAGAATGCCAACCGCTCTCTTTACATAACTTAAAAGAAAATAGTTTTGTAAGTGATATTATATACAACCCTCTTGAAACTTTATTTTTACGTTCTGCAAAGGATAAAGGGGCTCGCACGCAAAATGGAATCGATATGTTCGTTCTTCAAGGGGCATTAGCATTTAAAAAATGGACCGGAATTTTCCCGGACCAAAAGAGAATGGAAAAATTGGTTTTAAACCGATTAGGAGGATAAGAATGTTAACTGGTAAGCAGAAAAGATTTTTACGTTCAAAAGCTCATCATCTAAACCCTATTTTTCAAGTAGGAAAAGGTGGAGTGAACGATAACATGATTAAACAAATCAATGAGGCATTAGAGGTTAGGGAACTTCTGAAGGTAAGTGTGTTACAAAATTGTGATGAGGACAAGGACGAAGTAGCAGTTAAGTTATCGTCAGGCTGTAAGGCGGAACTTGTTCAAGTAATTGGATCTACCATTGTTTTATATAAAGAGTCTGAGGAAAATAAACAATTACAGCTTCCTTAATCCGAGGAGGTCCTTATGAGGAAAATTGGAATTTTAGGGGGAACCTTTGACCCACCCCACAATGGACATCTACTTATTGCAAACGAGGTATTAGATTCCTTAGGGCTAGATGAAATATGGTTTTTGCCTAATTCGAAACCACCGCATAAATCAACAAGTGGGACAAGCACGATCGATCGAGTGACCATGCTTGAAAAGGCAATAAGTAATCATGCCGATTTCAAAGTTGAAAAAATAGAGTTGGAGCGGAGTGGTCCGTCTTATACGTATGACACGATGAAGCTTCTGCATCAGAAAAATGAGGGTACAGAGTTTTATTTTATTATCGGGGCAGACATGGTTGAATATTTACCCAAATGGTACAAGATTGATGATTTATTGAACCTTGTTACTTTTGTCGGAGTGCAAAGACCAGAACACGTATTGCAGACAAGTTATCCGGTTATCTATATAGATATTCCGGAATTTGCCGTCTCTTCTAGTTTAATAAGAGAAAGAGTAAAGAATGGGAATACTATTCATTATCTTACCCCTGACTCCGTCATACAATATATAAAGGAGCATCAGTTATATGGATCGAGCGAAAGCGTTAGAGATTGTTAGAGAGCAATTAACCGACCATCGTTATCAGCATACACTAGGGGTAGAACAAACAGCTGTAAAGCTAGCCAAAAAATATGGAGCAAATGAGAAACAAGCGGAGTTGGCAGCAATCTTTCATGATTATGCAAAGTTTCGTCCTAAAGAAGAGATGAAACAAATCATTCTTCAAGAAAAAATGCCTGAGGAACTGCTTTCCTATAATAGTGAACTTTGGCATGCTCCAGTAGGCGCTTATTTAGTGGAGAATGAAGTTGGTATTCATGATCGTGATGTGCTACAGGCAATTCGTTACCACACTTCTGGTAGACCGCATATGTCATTGCTTGAAAAAATTATTTATGTGGCTGATTACATTGAACCGGGGAGGCAATTTCCAGGTGTCGATGAGGTCAGAGAGGTAGCTGATAATGATTTGAATGAAGCGTTATTGCTTTCTATTCAGAATTCAATTATTTTCTTAGTAAAAAAGAAACGAGCGGTTTTTCCGTTGACGCTCCAAACGTATAACTATTTCATTCATTTAAAGGAGGACTGATTGGATGACCAATCGTCAATTATTAGAAACATCAGTAAAGGCTGCTGATGATAAGCGTGCAGAGGATATTGTTGTATTAAATATGCAAGGCATTTCACTCATCTCTGATTACTTTATTATATGCCACGGAAACTCTGATAAGCAGGTTCAAGCGATTGCCAGAGAAATGAAGGAAAAGGCATTGGAAAATGGCAATATGGTTAAGAGAATGGAAGGCTTTGATGAGGCAAGATGGATCCTCCTTGATTTAGGGGATGTGGTTGCCCATATATTCCATAAAGACGAAAGAAGTTATTATAACCTCGAGCGTTTATGGGGTGATGCACCAATAGAAAACATGGAAAGTGTTCTTACTCAATGACGTATGGGAAATTTGCCTACCTTTATGATGAATTAATGAAGGATGTACCGTATGATGAATGGGTATCTATCGTAACGGAAAAATGGAGCAAATACCAGTGTAAGGGAAAGAAACTATTAGACCTAGCCTGTGGTACAGGTGAGTTATCAGTACGCTTTGCAAAAGCTGGTTTCGAAGTGACAGGTGTCGATTTATCAGCGGACATGCTTACAGTCGCTCACATGAAAGCTGAGACCAATGGGCTGAAGCTTCCTTTTTATCAACAAAATATGGTTGAACTTGACTTGTATGAGAGATTCGACATTATCGGTATATTTTGTGACTCCTTAAATTACCTACAGACGGAAGAAGAAGTATTAGAAACGTTTGAAAAGGTCTATAACTTACTTGATGAAGATGGACTTCTATTATTTGATGTTCATTCCGTTCATAAAATCATGAATATTTTTATGAATCAAACATTTACCCATGATGATGAGGATATTTGTTATATTTGGAATTGCTTCCAAGGAGAGTATCCAATTAGTATTGAACATGAACTTACCTTTTTTGTTCATGATGATGAGTCTGGGAAGTATGACCGCTATGATGAATTTCATAGCCAGAGAACCTTTCCGGTAGATGTTTATAAAAATTGGTTAGAAGCAAGTGGTTTTTATGTACTAGAGACTTTCTCTGATTTTAGGGACGATCACATAACTTCTGAGGCAGAAAGAATTTTTTTCTTAGCTAAAAAGCAGACAGAAAAATCGGCTGATTAAAATAAACAGCCGATTTTTTTTTATTCATTTGCAGGAATTATTATTTCTTTAGAGAATTATTTATTGGAAACTGTTTTTGTGTTTCAAAAACATCCTCTTCGAATTTTGTATGAGTGGCTTGAAAGAGGTGCTCAAATACGTCTCCAAGCTCTGCATCCAACACTTTAATTCCTTCCCAAGTTACTCCGCCCTTTACACAAACTTTTTGCTGTAGGGTTGGAAGTGTGTAAAATCCTTTTCGAAGCAATTCTCCAAGCCCTATTAACATTTCGCTAGCAAGTGTCGTTGCAGTTGCTTCATCAATTTTTGTTTCTGCTACAGCTGCATTAATAAATCTTTGCGTTAAGTAGCTAAAAAATGCTGGTCCACAACTTACGATATCTGATCCTACCCTTGTAATATCCTCATTTATGGACACCGGTGTGGAAATCGCATCAAACAGCTGAAGTAGTTTATCTTTCCATTCCCCCGTACAGCTATTGCCAAACGTTAGTAAAGATACACCTGCTAGTGCCCGGTTGGTAATACTAGGTATAGCTCTCGCCACCGAACAGTCTACCACTGACTCAATTTGATTAACACTGATAGGACTAGTGATGGATACAACACATTTCTCTGAGTGTAAAAACGGCTTAATATCCATTAGTACGCTATGAATGTCTTTGGGTTTTATGCATAAGAACAAGACATCTGATACTCTTGCTACGCTTCTAGCATCAGAAAGTACGGCGATGTCATTATACACTTCTTTTATATTCATTGCTTTACTAAGCGTTCGATTTGTCACATTCATAAAAGAAGGGGAAATGGCGTTTCCATCAATTAGTGCCTCAATTAATATCCTCCCCATATTCCCTGTACCAATCACTCCGATTTTCAATGTACTTCCCTCCTTCAAAAAGCAAGCATTCTCATATAAAAGTATGTAATTAAATTAGTGAATATGCCTAGAAAGGAGTAACAAGATGATTGACTCTGTAAAGAAGTATAAATGGTTTATTGTTGCCTCTTTTGTTATCGTCGTTGGAATGCTAATTTTTGCTCGCAATCTTGTAAACGAAACAGAAGTGGAAAATGAATGGACGATTCCAAGTGAAGAAGAACAAGATACGGAAGTTCACGAAGAGACGCTTGTACAGGAACCTGATGTAAAGAATTTGGTGGATGTTAAAGGAGCAGTAGAGAATCCAGGTGTTTATGAAGTGATGCTAGATGAAAGGGTAATCGATGTGATTGAAAAAGCTGGAGGATTAAAGGAAGGAGCGGATGAGACAAAAATTAACTTTGCTCAGCGGGTGACAGATGAAATGGTTTTATATATACCTTTAATAGGAGAAGAAGGGGAAAATATGATTGTGACTGCCGGTGCTGGGTCTACCTCTATTTCTACAAGTCAAGAAGCAGGCAAAATCAACATTAATACTGCCACATCCGATGATTTGCAAAATCTCCCTGGAATTGGACCGTCTAAAGCGGAAGCAATCATAGCCTATCGTGAAGATAGTGGATTATTTCAAACAATTGATGATTTAAAGCTTGTTACCGGAATTGGTGATAAGACATTTGAAAAGTTGCAGAATCTCATCATCGTAAAATAACAGCATTGACTAAAATCGACAATTTCCCTTAGACTAGTAGAAAATGAGAAATCGGGAGTGGGGAATATGAGCAACCCTCGTTTAACTTGGGATCAATACTTTATGCTAAATGCGCATCTGATAAGTATGAGAAGCACCTGTAATCGACTGAATGTTGGTTCGGTTTTGGTAAAGAATAATCGAATCATTTCAACTGGCTATAATGGGGGAATTAGTGGAGATGATCACTGCCTAGATGCGGGCTGTTACGTCGTTGATAATCACTGTCTTCGTTGTTTGCATGCCGAAGAAAATGCGATTCTTCAGTGTGCTCTTGAAGGAGTTTCCACAAAAGGAAGTCAAATTTATGTCACTCATTTTCCATGTATACATTGCATGAAAAAGATACTACAAGCAGGTATTACAAAAATCTATTACACGCATGATTATAAAAATCACGAATATTGTTACCATCTACTTCGCATAAGCAATGTGGAAGCGATAAAGCTAGAAATGGATATTGAAAATGAGCTTAACAATAAAAACGATAATTCAGGCCGATTAAGTTGGAATTTTCAAGAATAATATAATATTTTTCAGGGGGTGATATCTTGCAAGGAAGAGGGATCTATTTTGCCATTGCTTCTTTACTTGCTTTGATTATTGCTTTTCAGCCCCAAATTATGGTCAAGCTCTCACTCTTTTTATTTTTGATTTTATTTTTGTTTTATAAGAAATTCTCAAAAAGACAAATTTATATCATCTTGATGATTGTCCTTGTTTTCTATTCGAAGGCAAGGATTGATATCAACAGAAATGAATCTGGTTTTCATGGGAGTGAGACACAGTTTACTGTTTTGTTCGAAGATGAAGTATCGCTTAATGGCAGTCTCCTAAGTGGTTTTGCAAAGGATTCAACAGGAGAAAAGCTATTAATTAAATACCGAATGAAATCTGAAGAGGAAAAGTCCAGTTTAAATAAGGAAAGGCTCCTTGGATTTTCTTGTCAGATAAAAGGTAGTTTAAAAACAGTGAATGGACAAACCAACCCTAATGCCTTTGATTACCAATCTTATCTAACTCATCAACACATTCATTGGCAGTTAGTTGTTGATCAATGGGGCAATTGTAAAGAGCTTAATGGACCTATTCTTTTTATCAAAAAGCAAAGGCAACAGGCAATTCGGTTATTGGAAACGTATTTTCCAAATTCCGTGGCTTCCTTAGCCAGCGCGTTGCTGTTTGGAGAAAGACAGATACTTGATCCATCCTTAGAGAAAGCGTACCAAAAACTCGGAATCATACATTTATTAGCTATTTCTGGGGCGAATGTCGCTCTTTACGTAAGTATGATTCATTATATCGGGGTGCGCTTAGGAGTAACAAGGGAACGCATGATCATTGTTCTTCTCCTCTACCTACCCATTTTTACTTATCTGTCAGGTGCCTCTCCTCCTGTGTTTCGAGCAGCGATGATGATGTTTCTATTTTTGTTCGTTAAGCTCGTATCACAGTCAAGATTAGCCACACTTGATATTTGCAGTATCGTATTCATGGTTTATGCATTTCTTTCACCTTATCTCCTATTTGATGTAGGGTTTCAGCTCTCCTTTAGTGTGACCTTCACATTACTTCTTTCCACCAAAGGATTATTAAAGCCATCTAAATTCCTCTTAATAAAAGCGTCATTTATTTCTCAGTTAGCTTCTCTCCCTATCGTTCTCTATCATTTTTATGAATTTTCTCTGTTGTCATTGTTGGCAAACCTCATTTATATTCCCATTTTCACAATAATCATAAACCCTAGTTTTATCACTCTGTTTTTTCTGTTATTCATCTTTGGAGAGCCTATCTCAATTATGGTAAAGCCAGTGGATTTTGCCATTACCTTAATGAACCAATTAACTGTACGTATAGCTTCTTTCCCGTACCAGACAGTCACTATTGGCCGTCCTTCCGTATGGATGATACTTCTCCTAATAGGCTCTATTGTCTATTTACTCTACAAATGGGAGACCGGGAAGACAAGAAAAAGCCAACTGATTTCAATCCTTCCTTGTGTTTTTACCCTCACTTTCTCCTACTGCTTATCCCATTATTCATTCTCAGGACAAATCACGTTTGTTGATGTTGGTCAAGGAGATAGTATTGTAGTACAAAACGGTTTTCATAAAAAAACTTATGTGATAGATACTGGAGGGACTATTTCTTTCAATGAGGAGGAATGGGAAAGACCGAGAAATCCTTTTGAAGTTGGAAATGATATTCTCGTCCCATTTTTAAAAGGGAAAGGGATAAGCACAATCGATAAACTAATATTAACGCATGGTGATATGGACCATATTGGTGGAGCAAAGTCTGTTCTCGAAACAATGAAAGTGAAAGAATTAATCCTTCCTTATGTTTCGAATCGTTCTAGCTTGGAAAATGAAATGATTCAACTAGCGAAAGAAAGGAAAACAAGCATCATATTTGTGAAGAACGGTATGAGTTGGGAAGAAAAGGGATCGACCTTTAAAATCGTGAGTCCCATTATTGAACTAGAGGATCGAAACGATAATTCAGTGGTTATTCATGTTCAATTAGGAGGTTTATTTTGGTTGTTTACAGGTGATTTAGGAGAACAAGGAGAAGAAAGACTATTGAGTGAGTATCCTAGCTTACCGGTGGATGTATTAAAAATCGGACATCATGGTAGTAAAAGCTCTACATCTGCTACTCTTCTTCAAGCCTATCAGCCGAAGGTCGCGGTAATATCTGTTGGGAAGAACAATCGATTTGGGCATCCACATCAAGATGTTTTGGATCGGTTAAAGGAAAGAAATATAAAAATTTTCCGTACTGACACAGATGGTGCAATTACTTACACTTTTCAGAATGGGACAGGAACCTTTTCTAGACATATCCCATATGATGTAACAAACCCATAAAAAAGAGACTGCAGCAGCAGTCTCCTTATGTTGAAAATTGTCCAGCTCCAGCGCCTAGCCCCTCGAGGTCATAAGCCAAATCTTTCCAGAAGGCAGGCCTTCTTACACGATTCGTCTTATGCTTGTCGGGGCTAACCAAGGCGCTTCCGCTTTTCGTATATGTAGCAACCCTTTATGCCCCTACGAGTTTAATGACAGTTGCAATGATAAATAAAGTTGCAAAAAAACCGAAGGAAACGATGAACCCTACACCAGAATCAACAGCGTCATTACGTTTACTTTGCACATTTTTCTCAAATTCGTTCACAACTACCCCTCCTAATCAATCTTAGTATAAGCGATTTCATAAAAAAAATCTACCGATCCTCTTGTTTCTTTTCCTAGCTTGTCAGTGATTGTCACAAATACTTTTTAGATGTACGGTAACAATAATGTATACAATTGGGGTTATCGCTGTAAAAGGAGTATCCTAGGCCTCCTTTTTCAGCGTTTCTATAGATGGGAATTGGTCAGGAGATTGATCAATTCCCTTTAAAATGCTTGTCAAATCCTTGATCCTTCATTAGGATAATTAAGTAACCTATTTTCCTGAACGGAGCGAGGAAAAGTGATTTTTGATTTATGGAAGCAAATTAAGAGGAAAGAATTTTCCCCAATTTACGTTTTGTATGGAACAGAATCGTTTTTAGTAAATGAAACAAAGCAGCTTTTTATTCAAAATGTATTGGGTGAAGATGAAAGTGATTTTAATCTATCCACCTATGATTTAGATGAAATCCCGATTGAAGTAGCATTAGAGGATGCCGAAACCATTCCATTCTTAGGGGATAAAAGGCTGATATTTTTAAATAATCCAGGGTTCTTAACGGCTGAAAAAACGAAGGACAAAGTGGAACATCAGCTAGGAAGATTAGAACAGTACATGAAGGAGCCGTCCCCATATTCGATTGTTGTGATGGTAGCGCCCTATGAAAAGCTGGATGAACGAAAAAAGCTAACAAAGGAATTAAAAAGAACAGCTGTTGTGGCGGAAGCAAAGAAACTTGGGGAACACGAACTAAAGAATTGGATTGTCCAAAGAGCAAAAGCGAATGGTACAATCATAGACAACGAGGCAGTAGAGCGGATGCTTGCATTAGCGGGGACTAATCTATTTTTATTAACCTCAGAGGTGGACAAGCTTAGCTTATATTGCAATGAGACAAAACAAATTGATGCTGAAACAGTAGAAAAGCTCGTGTCACGCTCACTGGAACAAAATATTTTTACTCTCGTTGATAAAGTGGTGCACCGAAAAGTAGACGAGGCATTACGTATTTATTATGATTTGTTAAGACAAAATGAAGAACCGCTAAAAATATTAGCGATTATTGCAGGTCAGTTCCGGTTAATTTACCAGGTAAAGGAATTAGCAAGACGTGGATACGGTCAACAGCAAATGGGAGGGTATTTAAAAGTACATCCATTCCGTGTGAAACTAGCTGCAGGCCAAGCCATGCAATTTAGTGATGAAGAGCTAACGAGAATTATGAAAATGTTAGCGGACGCTGATTATCAAGCGAAAACAGGTGGAATGAACAAGGAGCTTCTAATTGAAATGTTTTTATTTCATTTACATTCTGGTTCATAAATCAAGGCTGTTTTCGCAAAGATTGTTGTTAAAATCTAAAAGCCGATTTTAACGTGGAAATAGCTATTTTGCGCTTAAGAATTTAGTTTGCAAGCTCTTTTCTTATTAAATTCATGCTATTTTCTGCTGAAATTTAGCACAATTTTTTAAATTAGGTTCCAAAAAGCAACAAAGTTTAAGAAAAGAGCCTAAATCAAAAAAAGCTAGATCCGATAAGGATCTAGCTTTTTATCTATGATTAGCAAAAATTAAGAGTTTAATGAGTTTAATTTCTTCATTAAACGAGACTTTTTGCGAGCAGCAGCATTTTTATGGATAAGACCCTTCGCTGCAGCTTTGTCAAGTTTACTTGCAGCAAGAGCATAGCTCTCTTGTGCAGTAGTAGCGTCACCGTTTACGATAGCTGATTCTACTTTCTTAACAGCCGTACGTGTTGCAGATTTCACCATCGTGTTACGTGCATTACGCTCTTCGCTTGTTTTCACGCGCTTGATTGCAGATTTAATATTTGGCATTCTTTTCACCTCCTACAAAGCATCGAGATTATATACTCGACTATCACCATTCATTAATTTACGTAAATTAAGAACAAAACACATTTTATCATTCGGTGAATACTATTGCAATACTTTTCAATGGAAATATATTCGCCGATATCCATGGATTTGAATGGTTTCATATAGAAAAGGAAATAATAGTTGCTAGTTTCTTATCTAATTTAACGAAAGAGAGGGGCATATGATGAAAGAATCAATAGATTTAAGTAGATATTCCATCCGCACTGATTTGGCAGTGGAGGCAAGGGAGATGGTGATTGCAAGCAGGGGGAAAAATGTTACAGATGAACAAGATCTCTCGAATATAAACGGTGTGGTTATTAAAGAAAAAGAGGAGAACGGGATCAAGCTTTCGTTAGTAGAAGTGTCGAGTGAAGGAGAGAAAGAGTTAAATAAAAAAGCTGGAAAATATTTAACCATCGAAGTGCAAGGGATTAGACAACAGGACACAGATTTACAAAAAAAGGTTGAAGAAACGTTTGCGAGAGAATTCTCCCATTTTATAAGTGGACTAGGAATAAATAAAGATGCTTCCTGTCTTGTTGTTGGTTTAGGGAATTGGAACGTTACTCCTGATGCCCTTGGACCACAAGTGTGTGAAAATCTATTAGTTACGCGACATTTATATCAATTAAGTCCTGAGAGCGTGGACGAAGGTTATCGTCCAGTGAGTGCGTTAGCTCCTGGTGTAATGGGTTTAACTGGCATAGAAACAAGTGACATTATTAGGGGAGTGGTTGAAAAAACGAAGCCTGACTTTGTTATAGCTATTGACGCATTAGCTTCGCGATCCATTGAAAGGGTCAATTCAACAGTTCAGATATCAAATACAGGAATTCATCCAGGATCTGGTGTAGGAAATAAGCGTAAGGAGTTAAGTGAAGAAACCTTAGGAATACCAGTTATCGCAGTGGGCGTACCAACGGTAGTTGACGCGGTTTCCATTACAAGTGATACGATCGATTTTATTTTAAAGCATTTTGGAAGGGAGCTAAAAGAAGGAAATCGCCCTTCTAGAGCTTTAGCGCCAGCAGGAATGACGTTTGGTGAGAAGAAAAAATTGACTGACGAAGATATGCCTGAAGAACATCACCGAAATACATTTCTTGGAATGATTGGCACCTTAGAAGAAGATGAAAAAAGAAGATTGATTCATGAAGTTTTGTCCCCGCTTGGACATAACTTAATGGTAACGCCAAAGGAAGTAGATGTATTTATTGAAGATATGTCTAATTTAATTGCAAATGGATTAAATGCTGCTTTGCATGATGCTGTAAATCAAGATAATGCAGGTTTCTATACAAGATAGAGTTCAGCAAAATTTATTGTTCTACCTTCTCTAGTAAGTACATATCATTTACTAGACTAGGCTAAGAGGTGGAATAATGAAACTGCAAAAAACCCCCTATGTTGTAACTATTCAAGGGACAAGCATTTTAAAGCTCATTTTATCGTGTTTGTTGTTGATTTTCCTACTCTTTTCTGTGAGCGGACTATTAACTTCTTTAAACCCACAATATCAGCTTAGGTCATCGAGTGTGAACAAAGCGACTATGAATGTGAGCGGAAATGTACTCTTTCAGTTGATGGCTAGAGAAAACCATTATTTTATGAGTGGATTAGTAGAAAGAGATGAAGTTCCGAGTATGTCGAGTGTCTTGTTTAAAGCCTCCACCAATGTGAATCTTGATGATCCGCGGAGCTTACTAGGTAGAGAACTTCCGGGTTTTTCCTTATTTGATGGAAAGATTCTTGTTGCTGGGGAAGGAACCAACTATACAAATATGCCAATTGAATCTGCACCAGCAGAAGAAGCGTTAAAGAAAGAAAATGAGGCAAGCTTGCAAAATGTGGATGACATAAAAGAGGATGAATCGAAACCAAGCGCTCCACCTTCTTTAACGACAGGGGATAAAAAGGTGGCGTACATTTATTTCTCTCATACAAGAGAATCATATCTCCCATATTTAGAAGGGGTAACCAATGCCAATAGTGCACAACACTCTGAAATCAATGTGACAAAAATTGGCGATCGACTTCAAGAAAAACTAGAAGGTTATGGGGTTGGGACGATTTTAGATAAAACAGATGTCACGGATCGATTGCATGCAAATGGCTGGACATATGGTCGCTCATACGATGCATCAAGACAGATGGTTCAAGAGGCAATGGCTAGTAACTCAAATCTTTCGTATTTAATAGATATTCACCGTGATTCTAAAAGAAAAGAAGATACGACAAAAGTAATTAATGGTAAGTCCTATGCAAAGCTAGCTTTTGTTGTTGGAGCTGAACACCCAAATTATGAGAAGAACCTTAAGCTCGCAACAGAAATTCATTATAAGCTCGAGGAAAAATATCCTGGTATAAGCAGAGGAATTATCCAAAAAAGCGGAGCTAGTACAAATGGCCGTTTCAATCAGGACCTTTCTGGAAATGCTCTATTAATAGAATTTGGTGGAGTGGATAACAACTTTGACGAGCTTAATCTTTCAGCAGATGCATTTGCAGATGTATTTAGCGAGATTTTCTGGGAAGCAGAAAAGGTAAATTACCCAGTAACCGTTCCTTCTGAGGAGCAATAATGTAAATTTAGGTGATAGTTATGAAAATGTTTATGTTTAAAAGCATATTGCTAATGTCTCTCATGTTTCTATCCGTATTATTTGGAATGCAAATTGCAAACAATGGGATCGTAAACATGAAGGGATTTGATGATCCTAATTTTAAAGGTGCATTCACTATTAACGAACAAGAAGAAAATGTCCAAGTATCGGTTTTAGGAAATAATGTAGATAGTCACGATATTAATAAAAAAAGAGAACAGCTAGAAGAAATGGAAGCCTATAACTTCTTCTCAGACTTGGGCAAAACACTAGCAGACATTGTAACGGGTATAGTAGATATTACGATTGATCTGATTAGAAATAGCTAGAAATGCGGCAATCTCAGGATTGCTGTTTTTTCTTTATATGGCTAGCTCCCTCCGCTTTTCTCTATTGAATCTTATTTTACCTACTGCTATAATCAAAAATAGTGTATACGTGCGAAGTATAGTAGGAGTGAACCGAATGAACAGACAAGACAGACTAAATAGACAAGAAAAAATCAGGAATTTTTCTATTATTGCACATATTGACCATGGAAAATCCACATTAGCTGACCGTATCCTTGAAAAAACGAATGCGTTAACAGCTAGAGAAATGAAGGACCAGCTACTAGATTCAATGGACCTTGAAAGAGAACGTGGAATCACCATTAAATTAAACTCTGTGCAATTAAAATATCAAGCAAAGGATGGAGAGATTTACACTTTCCATTTAATCGATACACCTGGGCACGTCGACTTCACTTATGAAGTATCACGGAGCTTAGCAGCTTGTGAAGGAGCTGTTCTTGTGGTGGATGCGGCACAGGGAATTGAAGCTCAAACATTAGCAAATGTTTACTTAGCGCTTGATAATGACCTTGAAATTGTGCCTGTAATCAACAAAATTGACTTACCAAGTGCAGATCCAGAACGAGTACGTAATGAGATTGAAGAAGTAATTGGACTAGATGCATCTGAGGCGGTTTTAGCAAGTGCGAAAGCCGGAATTGGAATCGAAGACATACTAGAGCAAGTAGTAGAAAAAGTGCCAGCGCCAACTGGCGATCCAGATGCACCGTTAAAAGCGCTCATTTTTGACTCTCTCTATGATGCTTACCGTGGAGTAGTAGCTTATATTCGTGTTGTTGATGGAACGGTAAAAGTAGGCGACAAAATCCGCATGATGGCAACAGGAAAAGAATTCGAAGTAACAGAAGTGGGAGTATTTACACCAAAGTCGACTCCGTGTGCAGAACTAACTGTTGGTGATGTTGGATTCTTAACTGCAGCTATTAAAAACGTTGGGGATACACGAGTGGGGGATACGATTACTAGTGTGAAAAATGGAGCGACAGAAGCTCTTCCAGGTTACCGCCGTTTAAACCCAATGGTATATTGTGGTTTATATCCAATTGATAGTGCAAAGTTCAATGATTTACGAGAAGCATTAGAAAAGTTAGAACTAAATGATTCAGCACTTCAATTTGAGCCAGAAACTTCTCAGGCGCTCGGTTTTGGTTTCCGTTGTGGATTCCTAGGATTACTCCATATGGAAATTATTCAAGAGCGTATTGAAAGAGAGTTCAAAATTGACTTGATTACAACTGCACCAAGCGTTATTTATCATGTGATTATGACGGATGGTACGGAAATTAAAGTTGATAATCCTTCAAACATGCCAGATCCACAAAAAATTGCACGCGTTGAAGAGCCATACGTAAAAGCTACAATGATGGCTCCTAATGACTATGTTGGTGCGATTATGGAACTTTGTCAGGAAAAACGAGGAATCTTTATTGATATGCAATATATGGATGAGACTCGTGTAAACATTGTATATGAGATTCCGCTATCGGAAATTGTATATGATTTCTTTGATCAATTAAAGTCAAGTACAAAAGGCTATGCGTCATTTGATTACGAGTTAATTGGCTACAAAGAATCAAAACTTGTTAAGATGGATATTCTTCTTAATGCTGAAAAGGTTGATGCATTAAGCTTTATTGTTCATAAAGACTTCGCGTACGAACGTGGAAAGGTCATAGTTGAAAAGCTCAAGGAATTAATACCAAGACAACAGTTCGAGGTTCCTATTCAAGCAGCGGTTGGGCAAAAAATTGTGGCGCGTTCTACCATTAAAGCAATGCGTAAAAACGTATTAGCAAAATGTTATGGTGGAGATATCTCGCGTAAGCGAAAGCTACTTGAAAAGCAAAAAGAAGGTAAAAAGCGAATGAAGCAGGTAGGTTCCGTAGAGGTACCTCAAGAAGCATTCATGGCGGTCTTGAAAATGGATGACTCAAACTCAAAGAAGTAGATGATTTGATTTTAAAAGAAAGGTTAGATAAGCTTGATAAATCAAGTGATCTAACCTTTTTTGATTGCAAAAAAGTTATATTTTAAGGTTGTGTGAAAATGGTAAAAGCAGCATATATTCATATTCCGTTCTGTGAGCATATTTGTCACTATTGTGATTTTAATAAGGTTTTCTTAAAAGGTCAGCCTGTCGATGAATACCTAGACGCGCTTGAAGAGGAAATTCGATTAACACTAGAAAAGCACCCTGCAGAACCGCTACATTCCATATTTGTAGGAGGTGGGACTCCAACTTCATTAAGTGAAAAACAATTACAACAATTATTGTTTTCTATTAAGAAATATCTTCCATTAGAGCAGGGTGCAGAGTTTACATTTGAAGCCAATCCTGGGGACTTGTCCGATGAAAAGTTCCGTGTGCTTTTTGAGGGTGGAGTCAATCGATTAAGCTTTGGTGTGCAAACCTTTGATAATCAGTTGCTAAAGGCGATCGGGAGAACACATAGAGCCAAGGATGTGTTAACCTCAATTGAAAAAGCAAAGAAAGTCGGTTTCGAAAATATTAGTGTAGATTTAATCTATAGCTTACCGAATCAAACGCTAGATGGTTTTAAAGAAACATTACAAACCGCACTCTCCCTTGATATTCAACACTACTCTGGCTACTCCCTCATTATTGAACCCAAAACGGTGTTCTATAACCAAATGAGAAAAGGGAAGCTACCTGTTCCAGGAGAAGATGCTGAAGCAGAAATGTATTCGTTACTGATGGAGCAAATGCAGCTGGCGGGATTTCAGCAATACGAAATTTCCAACTTCGCAATTCCAGGGTATGAAAGCAAACATAATCTAACATATTGGAATAACGAGGAATACTATGGGTTTGGTGCTGGTTCTCATAGTTATGTGGCTGGAGAGAGGATTGCAAACCATGGTCCTTTAAAAAAATATATGGATCCCATCTGGAATGGCACCCTACCCTCTCATAATATTCACAAAGTGGAGAACAATGAAAAGTGGGAGGAAGAAATGTTTCTCGGTTTAAGGAAGATTGAGGGAATTAGCGTTGACCATTTCATTCAAAAATTTGGCGTAGATCCGCTATCCTTATTTAAGGAGGAGATAGATTCCTTACAAAGTCGTGATCTAATTATATTACAGGATGACAAAATTGCCTTAACAAAAAAAGGGCGGTTTTTAGGAAATGAAGTGTTTCAATCATTTATCGGCGTGATCTAAATGTTGACATATAGCCCCAACATTTGATAATTTATTATTAGATTTAGCACTCGTTAGAAGAGAGTGCTAACAGAGGTGATGAAACATGTTAACAGATCGTCAGTTATTAATTTTTCAGGTGATTGTTGATGATTTCATTCGTTCTGCTCAGCCTATAGGATCTAGAAGTTTGTCGAAAAAAGAGGATATTAGTTTCAGTTCTGCAACGATCCGTAATGATATGGCTGATTTAGAGGAGTTAGGCTTTCTTGAGAAGACTCATACTTCTTCAGGAAGAATTCCGTCCGAGAAAGGCTATCGTTTTTATGTAGATCATCTTCTTGCCCCAAAGAAGCTTGATCAGCATGATATGCAATCGGTTAAATCAATTTTTGCTGAAAGGCTTTATGAACTTGAAAAAATCGTACAAAAATCTGCAAAAATATTATCTGAGCTGACCAATTATACTTCTATAGTTCTTGGGCCAGCTGTCAGAGAGAATAAGCTAAAAAAGATTCAAATTGTTCCACTTAATAAGGAAACAGCTATTGCAATCATTGTGACTGATAAAGGACATGTAGACAATCGAATGTTTCATCTTCCTGTGGGATTAGATGCAAGCGATATTGAGAAAATGGTCAACATCCTTAATGAGCGTTTAACAGGTGTGCCGCTTGAAGATTTAAATGAGAAGATCTACAAAGAGGTTGCTACTTTACTCAGACAGCATATCCGTAATTATGATTCAATGCTTCATGCATTCGCTGATACATTAAAAATTCCATCCAATGAAAAGGTGTTTTTTGGAGGAAGAACCAACATTCTTAGTCAACCGGAATTTCATGATATCGAAAAGGTAAAAAGCCTTTTAAACATGATTGAACATGAAAAAAGTATGTATGATTTGATTCGGAAAAATCCGACTGGAATTCACGTGAAAATTGGGAAAGAAAACAACAATTCAGCAATGGAAAATTGTAGTTTAATTACAGCTACGTATTCTGTAGGTGAGGAACAGCTTGGGACAATTGCTATTTTAGGACCTACTAGAATGGAATACTCTCGAGTGATCAGCTTATTACAAATGATTAGTCAAGATTTAACTTCTGTATTAACAAAACTGTATCAAAATAAATAACGGTGGTGATGATGTTAAGGGTTGTTACCTTAACATCGCCCACTACTTATATATAAGGAAGGACCATATTAAGGGAGGTGAGTAATTTGACAAAAGAGAAAAGTACATTAAATGAAGAATTACAATCTTCTACTGAAACAGAAGCAAGCTCAGAAGGCATTGAAGAAGTTTTTGCTGAAGCTGAAGCGGTAACTGAGGAAAATGTTGAAACTAATCCTGAGGACTCTCGTATTCAAGAGTTGGAAATAAAACTTCAAGACGCTGAAAATCGTTACTTACGCTTGCAAGCTGATTTTGATAACTCTCGTCGTCGGGCCAGAATTGACCTTGAAGCGGCGCAAAAATATAGAGCTCAAAGTTTGATTACGAATTTATTACCAGCTCTAGATAATTTTGAAAGAGCACTTCAGGTTGAACCTGAAAATGAACAAACCAAATCGTTGCTACAGGGGATGGATATGGTTTATCGCAGTCTGACTGAAGCATTAAAAGGTGAAGGCCTTGAGGCGATTGAAGCTGTAGGTCATCCATTTGACCCGCATATGCATCAAGCGGTTATGCAAGTAGAGGATTCTAACTTTGAATCAAATGTAGTTGTAGAGGAATTTCAAAAGGGGTACAAGTTAAAGGATAAAGTCATCCGACCATCCATGGTTAAGGTGAATCAGTAATCCCTACATAATAGAATTTTGGGAGGTTATTTTTATGAGTAAAATCATTGGTATTGACTTAGGGACAACAAACTCATGTGTGTCTGTACTTGAAGGTGGAGAGCCAAAGGTCATTCCGAATGCAGAAGGAAACCGCACAACACCATCTGTTGTTGCTTTTAAAAATGGTGAGCGTCAAGTTGGGGAAGTAGCGAAGCGTCAAGCAATTACAAATCCAAATACAATCATGTCCATCAAGCGTCATATGGGTACTAGCCATAAAGAAGCGATTGAAGGAAAGGATTATACACCACAAGAAGTGTCTGCAATTATTCTTCAACATCTTAAAGCGTACGCAGAAGACTATCTTGGAGAGCCTGTTACAAAGGCTGTAATTACCGTTCCAGCTTATTTTAATGATGCTGAGCGTCAAGCGACAAAAGATGCTGGGAAAATTGCAGGTCTAGAAGTAGAGCGTATTATCAACGAGCCAACTGCGGCGGCACTTGCTTATGGTTTAGACAAAATGGACGACGATCAAACGATTCTTGTTTACGACCTTGGGGGCGGAACATTTGACGTGTCTATTTTGGAATTAGGCGATGGTGTTTTTGAAGTTAAGTCAACAGCAGGTGATAATCGTCTTGGTGGAGATGACTTTGACCAAGTGATTATCGATTATCTTGTTGAGCAATTCAAAAAGGAAAATGGCATTGATCTTTCTAAAGATAAAATGGCCCTTCAACGCTTAAAGGATGCGGCTGAAAAGGCGAAAAAGGACCTTTCTGGTGTGACGACAACGCAAATTTCTCTTCCGTTTATTACAGCTGGCGAAGCTGGTCCACTTCACTTGGAAGTGACATTATCTAGAGCGAAATTTGAAGAGTTATCTGCAAACCTTGTAGAAAGAACAATGGGCCCGACTCGTCAAGCTTTAAGAGATGCTGGTTTAACACCTTCAGAACTTGATAAAGTTATTCTAGTTGGTGGATCCACTCGTATTCCTGCGGTACAAGAAGCGATTAAGCGTGAAACAGGAAAAGAGCCACATAAAGGCGTGAATCCAGATGAAGTAGTTGCAATGGGTGCGGCTATTCAAGGTGGAGTAATCTCTGGTGACGTAAAAGATGTTGTTCTTCTTGACGTAACACCATTATCACTTGGTATTGAAACAATGGGTGGCGTATTTACGAAGTTAATTGATCGCAATACGACGATTCCAACTTCAAAGTCACAGGTATTCTCAACTGCGGCAGATAGCCAAACAGCTGTTGATATCCATGTTCTTCAAGGGGAGCGTCCAATGGCTGCTGATAACAAAACACTAGGTCGTTTCCAATTAACGGACATTCCACCAGCACCACGTGGTATTCCGCAAATTGAAGTATCATTTGATATTGATAAGAATGGTATCGTAAACGTTCGTGCGAAGGATTTAGGAACAAACAAGGAACAGACAATTACGATTAAGTCTTCAACTGGTCTATCTGATGAAGAAATTCAAAAAATGGTTAGAGAAGCAGAAGAAAATGCAGATGCTGATAAAAAGCGTAAAGAAGAAGTAGAACTTCGCAATGAAGCAGATCAGCTTGTATTTACAACTGAAAAAACTCTTAAAGACCTTGAAGGAAAAGTAGACGCGTCTGAAGTAGCTTCAGCAAATGAAGCGAAGGATGCACTGAAGGCTGCGATTGAGAAAAACGAATTAGAAGAAATTCGTGCGAAAAAGGATGCTCTTCAAGAAATCGTTCAAAACTTAACAGTAAAGTTATATGAAGAAGCAGCTAAGCAAGCTCAGGGAGCTGGAGGCCAAGCAGGCGAAAGTGGCAAGGATGACAATGTCGTTGATGCAGAATTTGAAGAAGTAAAAGACGATAAATAAGTTTAGGCTAACTAGCTTAGAAAAAGTCAAAGTCAAATCCATAAGACTTTGGCTTTTTCATTGATTTGGGTTGAAAGGTAATGTTAAAATAACCTTTATGTGAAATGATTCGGGGAGTGGGCAATCATGAGTAAAAGGGACTACTATGAGGTACTTGGACTAAGTAAAAGTGCTTCAAAGGATGAGATAAAAAAGGCGTACCGTAAGCTATCGAAAAAGTACCATCCTGACATTAATAAGGAACCAGATGCGGATGAAAAGTTCAAAGAAGTAAAAGAAGCATATGAGGTCTTAAGTGACGATCAAAAGAAAGCACACTATGATCAATTTGGTCACACGGATCCTAACCAAGGTTTTGGTGGAGGAGACTTCGGTGGTTTTGGCGGTTTTGAGGACATATTCAGCACGTTTTTTGGTGGAGGAGGATCAAGAAGAAGAGATCCCAATGCACCAAGACAAGGAGCAGACCTTCAATATACGATGACCCTTTCTTTCGAGGAAGCGGTTTTCGGCAAGGAAACAGATTTAGAAATACCGAGAGAAGAAAATTGTGAAACATGTCACGGATCTGGAGCAAAACCAGGTACCAAGCCAGATACATGTAGTCACTGTCAGGGTACTGGTCAGTTAAATGTTGAGCAAAACACACCATTTGGTCGGATTGTGAATCGTCGAGTCTGCCATTACTGTAGCGGAACTGGAAAACAGATTAAAGACAAGTGTTCAACATGTGGTGGAGCAGGTAAAGTGAAGAAGCGTCGTAAGATCCATGTGAAAATTCCTGCAGGTATTGATGATGGTCAACAGCTTCGTGTTTCTGGACAAGGTGAACCAGGAGTGAATGGTGGACCGGCGGGAGATTTATATGTTGTATTCCATGTCCGTTCACATGAGTTCTTTGAACGTGATGGAGACGATATTTATTGTGAAATGCCGATTAATTTTGTCCAAGCCGCACTAGGTGATGAAGTGGAAGTACCAACATTACACGGAAAAGTAAAACTGAAAGTGCCAGCTGGGACGCAAACAGGAACCAAATTCCGTTTGAAAGGAAAAGGAGTTCCAAACGTAAGAGGTTATGGTACGGGTGATCAGCATATTATTATTCGAATCTTAACACCAACGAAATTAACTGAAAAGCAAAAGCAATTGCTGCATGAGTTTGCAGAGGTTAGTGGAAGTGTACCTCAAGGTGAGCATGAAGAAGGTTTTTTTTCAAAAGTAAAGAGAGCATTTAAAGGCGAATAAAAGGAATAGGAGTTGGTAGGATGAAATGGTCAGAACTTTGCATTCATACAACAAATGAGGCAATAGAACCGATTTCAAATATATTGCATGAGGCAGGCGCAAGTGGCGTGGTAATTGAGGATCCACTAGAGCTTGTAAAAGAAAGGGAAGACCAATTCGGTGAAATCTACCAACTCAATCCTAAAGATTATCCGGATGAAGGTGTAATGGTTAAAGCATATTTACCGGTTACAAGCTTCTTGGGAGAAACGGTTGATGCAATTAAAGAATCCATTAACAACCTAAGCATTCATAATATTGATATTGGAAGAAATACCGTAACGGTCAGTGAAGTGAATGAAGAGGAATGGGCAACTGCATGGAAGAAGTATTATCATCCAGTGAAAATTTCTGAACGGTTTACCATTGTACCTACGTGGGAAGAATATACTCCAGTTTCAAGTGATGAGTTAATTATTGAATTGGATCCGGGAATGGCATTCGGTACAGGGACGCATCCGACAACTGTTATGTGTATACAGGCATTAGAAAGAACAGTTAGAGACGGTGACCATGTTGTCGACGTGGGAACGGGAACAGGTGTATTAAGTATTGCATCAGCTATGTTAGGTGCAAGCTCAGTCCTCGCTCTAGATTTAGACGAAGTGGCTGTGAAATCAGCAAAGATTAATAGCAAGCTGAATAAAACACATGAAGTTGTAACCGTTATGCAAAATAATTTACTTGACGGTGTGGATCAATCGGCGGATGTGGTAGTTGCAAATATTTTAGCTGAAGTGATTGTTCGCTTTACTGATGATGTAGCAAGAGTTGTTAAAAAAGACGGTTATTTTATTTCTTCAGGTATCATTCTACAGAAAAAAGATGAAGTTAGGGCAGCTATAGAGGGCTCTGGGTTTGAAATAATTGAGACGATCCAAATGGAAGATTGGATTGCGATGATTGCGAAAAGGCAATAATGTGAAGGGGGGTATCCCCCTTTTATACATGTATAAAGAAGGTGTAGCGTGTGCAACGATATTTTGTTGATCAGACAACGGAAGGACGGTTTGTCATAGAGGGTGACGATTTCAGGCACATTGTAAAAGTGATGAGATTAAAAATTAACGATCAAATCATTTGTACGACTTCCAAAGGAGAAGGGGCTATTTGCCAAATTGCAGAAATTACCGATGAACAAGTCGTTGCAGACGTTGTACAATGGGAGGTAGTGTCTTCTGAACTTCCCGTTCGGGTGACGATTGCAAGTGGTCTTCCTAAAGGTGACAAGCTTGAATGGATTATACAAAAAGGCACTGAATTAGGTGCCTATTCTTTCGTTCCAGTAGCAACCGCTAGATCGGTAGTGAAATGGGATGAAAAAAAGGCGGATAAAAAAGTAGACCGTTGGCAAAGGATCGCAAAGGAGGCGGCAGAGCAGTCGCATCGACGGATCGTGCCAACTGTGATAACTCCTCTTAATTTAGCAAAACTTATTAGTCTTTCAAAAGACTATGCCTATAAATTAATTGCTTATGAGGAAGAAGCAAAGCAAGGGGAGCGCTCGACTCTCGCGCGCACTCTTCAAGAGATGAAGAATGATGAAAGTATCTTAATTGTGTTTGGTCCTGAAGGTGGACTAACAGAATCAGAAGTTGAGTTGCTTTCCCAAGAAGGGTTCCAGCCATGTGGGCTTGGTCCAAGAATTTTACGTACAGAGACAGCACCCTTATACGTGCTGTCAGCTATTTCTTATCAATTTGAACTATTGAGGTGAACAATATGCCATCAGTTGCATTTCATACATTAGGTTGTAAGGTAAATCATTACGAAACAGAAGCCATATGGCAGCTATTTCAAGAACAGGGATATGAGAGAGTAGACTATGAATCAACTTCAGATGTTTATGTCATCAATACTTGTACAGTAACAAACACAGGCGATAAAAAGAGTCGCCAAGTAATCAGACGTGCGATTCGTAAAAATCCGGATGCGGTTATTTGTGTGACAGGCTGTTATGCGCAAACATCACCGGCTGAAATTATGGCTATTCCTGGTGTAGATATTGTTGTTGGAACCCAGGACCGTGTGAAGATGCTTGAATATATCGAACGCTTTAAGGAAGAAAGACAACCAATAAATGCGGTTGGAAATATTATGAAAAATCGCGTTTACGAGGAATTAGATGTTCCAGCCTTTACGGACCGTACTCGTGCGTCTTTAAAGATTCAAGAGGGCTGCAATAATTTCTGTACGTTTTGTATTATTCCTTGGGCTCGTGGACTAATGAGATCACGTGATCCAAAGGAAGTGATCAGACAAGCACAGCAGCTCGTTGATGCTGGGTATAAGGAGATTGTATTAACGGGTATTCACACAGGTGGATACGGTGAAGATATGAAGGATTATAATCTTGCTATGTTATTAAAAGATATAGAAAAAGAAGTGATTGGGCTTGAGAGACTAAGAATCTCTTCTATTGAAGCAAGTCAAATTACCGATGAAGTTATTCAAGTAATGAATGACTCTAAAGTAATTGTAAGACATCTTCATATTCCATTGCAATCTGGTTCAAACACGGTGTTAAAAAGAATGCGCCGTAAGTATACGATGGAATTCTTTGGTGAGCGCTTAAACCGATTGAAGGAAGCTCTACCAGGTCTTGCGGTTACTTCTGATGTAATCGTTGGATTCCCTGGTGAATCAGAAGAAGAATTTCTGGAAACTTATCATTTCATCAAGGATCATAAATTTTCCGAACTGCATGTATTCCCTTATTCAAAACGTACGGGAACACCAGCTGCAAGAATGGATGATCAAGTGGATGAAGAAGTTAAGAATGAGCGTGTGCACCGATTAATTTCATTATCTGATCAATTAGCGAAAGAGTATGCTTCACAATTTGAAGGGGAAGTACTCGAAGTGATTCCTGAAGAACGTTCAAAAAATGGTGAAGGAATGTATGAAGGATATACAGATAATTATTTAAAGGTTATATTTAAAGGGACAGAGGACATGATTGGACAAATTGTAAAGGTGAAAATTACAAAAGCTGGTTACCCTTACAATGAAGGTCAGTTTGTCCGTGTGCTCGATGAGTTTGTTAGAACAGCAGAACAAGCAGCGATATAATTTTTTAATTGGAGTGAATATGATGAAAGAAATCGCCAAAATGATTGATCACACTTTGCTAAAAGCTGAAGCAACAAAAGACCAAATTGAACAATTATGTGCTGAAGCAAAGGAATATCAATTTGCATCTGTATGTGTGAACCCAACGTGGGTGGCTTATGCAAGTGAGTTATTAAAAGGAACGGGTGTGGATGTTTGTACGGTTATCGGCTTTCCATTGGGAGCCAATACACCTGAGACAAAAGCCTTTGAAACAACAAACGCCATTGAAAATGGTGCGACTGAGGTAGATATGGTTATCAACATCGGTGCCCTAAAAAATGGAGATGACTCACTGGTAGAAAAAGATATTCAAGCGGTTGTTAATGCTGCAAAAGGTAAAGCATTAACAAAGGTGATTATTGAAACATCTCTTTTAACAGAAGAGGAAAAAGCGCGTGCATGTAAGCTAGCTGTAAGTGCAGGTACGGATTTTGTCAAAACATCTACAGGCTTTTCAACTGGTGGAGCAACGGTTGATGATATTGCATTAATGCGTAAGACGGTTGGTCCTACAATTGGTGTAAAAGCTTCAGGTGGAGTAAGAAGCGCAGAAGATGCAAAAAATATGATAGATGCTGGTGCAACTCGAATTGGAGCTAGCTCAGGTATTGCTATTGTGAAAGGTTTAGTTTCCAATAGTGACTATTAAAAATAAAAACATGCCACCCGGCATGTTTTTATTTTTTACCATGAAATTTCGTAACAAATGTAGCAAAATGGCTGGCGAATGGAAGGACAAGTAGAGAAGAGATGACGTTAAACAGGACACTAATATGAGCTAGTTGTACATCGGGCTCTTTAGCTAGGCTATCTGCTATGCTTGCGAGATAGGCGATAAAAGGGAAAAAGGCAATCACGCCGATTACATTTAACCAGATATGTGAATACGCACATAGACGAGCCTCTTTTCCCCCACCTATACTAGCCACATACCCAGTTACACACGTTCCTATATTAGCCCCAAGCATGACGGCTATACCAGCGCCAATCGTAAGTAACTGACTTGATAGGAACCCCATAATAATGCCTGTTGTAGCAGAGCTTGAGTGAATAAGTGCTGTAATGACAGCCCCCACACCAACACTAAGTAAATTGCTTTCATTCATATCAACAATTAATTGTTGTATAATCGGTAAACTAGATAAGGGCTTTGCTAAATATTTAAAGCCACTCATCGCAGAAAAAACCGTTGCCATTCCCAAGAGTATTAAACCAAAGGCATTGGCATTTTTATGTTTCATAAAAATAAGTAAGGCACCTAAAATAGCGATCGGTACGAGAAAAGAGTCGATTTGAAATGTAATAAATTCTGTAGTAAAGGTTGTGCCTATATTAGTTCCAAGAATGATGCCAATTGATTGGCGAAACGTTAACAAACCAGCAGAAATCAACCCGATCGTCATGACCATGACAGCTGAGCTGCTTTGGAGAGCTCCTGTTATGATAATGGCTGCTAACAGTCCCTTCCATGTGCGATCGGTTAATTTTACAAGCCATTTTTTAAGTGAATCGGCAGATAAATTAAATAACCCTGTTCGTAAAATGGTCATACCAAAAATAAATAATGCAATAAAGATACAAAATAAAAGAACACTTACCATGCTTTTCCCTCCTTGTACATCTTTATTGCAAAAGGATGTGGGACATGCTAAGTATCCGAAAGAAAATACGATATTTTAAAGTTTTATTCATAAATGGACAATAGCTAGTCGAATTACAGTTGACCTTGTTTCACTGTTATATTATAATTGCAAAGTACATGGAATTTCCATGTTGTTTGTTGTAAGTGTGTTGTGTTCGGAGGGAGGGAAAGAGAATGTCTAAAACCGTTGTTCGTAAAAACGAATCGCTTGAAGATGCTCTTCGTCGCTTCAAACGTACTGTATCTAAGTCAGGTACTATACAAGAAGCTAGAAAGCGCGAATTCTACGAAAAGCCTAGCGTTAAGCGTAAGAAAAAGTCTGAAGCTGCTAGAAAACGTAAGTGGTAAGAGAGGGTGTGTAAATGAGTCTTCTCGAGCGTTTAAATAATGATATGAAGCAAGCGATGAAAAACAAAGAAAAAGATAAACTTTCCGTTATTCGGATGGTCAAAGCTTCGTTGCAAAATGAAGCTATTAAAACTGGCCAGGAATTATCCGGAGACGAAGAGTTAACTGTCCTTTCTCGCGAAGTAAAGCAACGCAAGGATTCCCTCCATGAATTTGAAAAAGCAGGTCGTGATGACCTAGTTGAGAAACTACGTACTGAATTATCGTATATAGTCGAATATATGCCAAAGCAGCTAACGGAAGAGGAACTTTCCGATATAGTGAAATCGGCAATATTAGAAACAGGTGCTTCTACAAAGGCTGAGATGGGAAAAGTGATGGCAGTATTAATGCCTAAAGTAAAAGGTAAAGCTGATGGATCACTTGTTAATAAACTTGTACAACAACACCTTTCATAATAAACATGCTTTAAAGACTGCAGGACTTCTGCAGTCTTTTTACATATATACCATTGTACAAAGAAACTCACTAAGTTTTGAAACCTTTTTGTAGAATCATCCGTATACATACTATGCGTCAAGTGAGGAAGGAGGGAAATGGGTGAAGCTTTGTCGATGGATCATGGTCATTTCTTTTTTTATGGTTGGCATATTGTCGATCTTTCCGCTTAAAGGAGGAGCACAAGGCGAAGCTGTATACGTTGTACCTGTGGAAGAAACCGTTGAAAAAGGTCTTTACGCCTTCTTATCGCGAGCTGTACAAGAGGCTGAAGAAGAAAATGCAAAGGCAATCATTTTTACCATCAATACACCAGGAGGCGCTGTAGATGCGGCAGGGAAAATAGGCCAATTACTGTCGTCGACAAATATAAAAACCATTGCGTTTGTTGACAATCAAGCGCTTTCTGCAGGAGCGTATATTTCACTCAATATGGATGAGATATATATGGTGCCAAGTGGAACCATTGGTTCGGCTGCTGTCATTGACCAAGCAGGAAATGCAGCTGATGAAAAGGCACAATCTTACTGGTTAAGTGCTATGAAAGCTGCCGCAGAACAAAGTGGTCGGGATCCGATCTATGCACTAGCGATGGCTGATCGTGAAGTAGACTTACCAGAGTATGGGGCACCAACAGGTAAGTTGTTAACATTGACAGCAGATCAGGCAGAGGAAGTAGGATATTCAGAAGGGACAGTTACTAGCCTAGAAGATTTACTTTCAACACTTGATTTGTCTGGCGCCAAGCTCATAGATGTAGAAGAGAGCTTTGCAGAAAAAATCGCAAGGTTTATCACACATCCTGTTGTTGTTCCTATCTTGCTATCGATTGGCAGTCTTGGATTAATCCTCGAGTTATACTCACCAGGGTTTGGAATCCCAGGATTTATGGGACTTTCGTCGTTGCTACTATTCTTCTACGGACATTTAGTGGCAGGATTAGCTGGTTTTGAAACATTAATTCTATTTGTTATCGGAATTGGACTTTTATTGTTGGAGCTGTTTTTACCTGGTGGAATTGCAGGTATTTTCGGTCTAGCGGCCATATTAGCAAGTTTGTTTCTAGCCACCGATAATGTTGTTCATATGGGAATCTCGATTCTCATCGCATTAAGTATTTCCGTTATAGCATCGATCTTAATGGTAAAGGTGTTTGGTAAAAAGATGAAAATTTTTAGAAAAATAATCCTAACAGACTCCACCAAAAGCGAAGCCGGTTATGTTTCTAATAAGAATCGACCGGAGATCGTTGGGAAAGAGGGAATAACGCTTACAGCATTACGTCCAGCAGGCACCATTGTTTTAGATGATGAGCGCATAGATGTGGTTAGTGAGGGTAGTTTTATTGGAAAAGATAAAAGAGTAAAGATTGTAAAAACTGAAGGAGCTAGAATTGTTGTAAGAGAGATAACTGAACCATTGTCTAAGGAGGAAGAAGAATGATTTTAGGATCTGGAACGATATTTGTTCTTGTATTAGTTGTATTAGGAATTGTTTTATTATCTGTTTTGCTCACGTTTGTACCAGTTATGCTCTGGATTTCAGCGCTTGCTGCAGGAGTTAAAGTAAGCATTTTTACCCTAGTTGGAATGAGATTACGTCGAGTGATTCCAAGTAGAGTAATTAATCCATTAATTAAGGCACATAAAGCAGGCTTGGATGTTTCAACCAATCAGCTTGAAAGCCATTACTTAGCGGGTGGTAACGTAGATAGAGTGGTAAACGCATTGATTGCTGCACATCGTGCGAATATTGAATTATCATTTGAGCGTGCGGCTGCGATTGATTTAGCTGGTCGTGATGTATTAGAGGCTGTGCAGATGAGTGTCAATCCAAAGGTAATTGAAACTCCATTTATTGCTGGGGTTGCCATGGATGGAATTGAGGTAAAAGCAAAAGCGAGAATAACCGTGCGTGCAAATATTGACCGTTTAGTCGGTGGTGCTGGCGAAGAAACGATTGTTGCTCGTGTTGGGGAAGGGATTGTTTCAACAATTGGTTCCTCTGATAATCATAAAAAAGTGTTAGAAAATCCAGATATGATTTCACAAACTGTCTTGTCAAAAGGATTAGATGCAGGTACTGCTTTTGAAATTCTGTCGATTGATATTGCGGATGTGGATATTGGAAAGAATATTGGTGCTGAATTACAAACGGAACAAGCAGAAGCAGATAAAAAGATCGCTCAAGCAAAAGCTGAAGAACGTAGAGCAATGGCAGTCGCTCAGGAGCAGGAAATGAAGGCACGTGTTGAGGAAATGAGAGCAAAGGTTGTAGAAGCGGAAGCAAAGGTACCACTTGCCATGTCAGAGGCGTTAACTTCTGGGAAAATTGGTGTGATGGATTATTTAAATATCCAAAACATTGCGGCTGACACGAGTATGAGAGATTCTTTTGGTAAACCAGACGGAAATACGGATAAAAAATAATGCGATTACTGACGTAATGCAAGGAGGTGTCCATCTTTGCAATTTCTATTGGAAAATCCCTTTATCTTAGTTGTGTTGATCGGGATTATTTCCTCCTTCTACAAACAGATGAAGGGCACGGGGGAAGACGAACATCAAAAGCGTAAGCAGCCAAAGCCCTTTCTCCCTGGACAAACATCAGAGAAATCAAAACCTTTCATCGACTTTGATTTTGGAGAACTTCAACAAAAGTTTGAACGTCCACAAACAGAAAAGAAAGAGCCTGAAAAAACACAAAGCTTGAGCACCAATCGGGTGCAAGAAGTGAAAAACACGTATAGAGAACAAACGTATACTCCAAACAAGAAGGTGGACCGTCAAACAACGGGAAGGTTAAATCAGCAGCCGAGAGTGGAAGCGGCAGTTAAAACAGATCATGACCTCCATGTGTCAAAGCAGACATTACGCGATGCTGTTATTTGGTCAGAAATTTTGGGCCCACCTAAAGCAAAACAGGGTTATCATCGAAAAAGAACGAATTCACACTACTAAAACACGGCAGAATGCTTAAAAAGTAGTGCTAGAACCCCCATTCATTTCATAAATATGAGATGAAAGGGGGTTCTTTTTTTATGGCTAAAAGGTGGGGGCAACGTGTAAGAAACTGGATGACCCAAACAATGGATCTTCCACAAGATGTCATGATGGATTTACCCCGCATCACTATGATTGGTCAAATCCACATCTATATTGAGAACCACCGTGGCTTACTCACTTTCTCAGAGAAAGAGCTTAGACTGCTTTTAAAGCAAGGGCAGTTGTTAATAAAGGGCAAGGCATTTGTCATTAAGACGATACTTCCAGAGGAGATTCTACTTGAAGGGAAAATTGAACAAGTTATTTATCTTGAAGAATAAGAGTTTTTAATGATTTCGTCTGAAAGGTAAGGAGGCAGAATATGAAGAACCAATGGATTTACTACTATTCGGGAATTGTATCTGTAAAGGTGACAGGAAAAGGCCTTGAAAGATTTATTAACACACTAACAAGAGAGCAGGTTTCAATCTGGAGAGTAAAGCGTCATGGCGTAAATGCCATGAGCTTTGAAATAAAAGTGGAGGATGCCCACAAAATTAGAAAGGTTGTTAGGAACTCAGGCTGTAAAATTGAGTTCCAACGCCGGACAGGCCTTCCATTTCTAATGAAAAGAGCCATTAAAAATATTGGTTTCTTTATTGGTGCAGTTCTTTTTTTAATGGTCATTACCTTGCTTTCCAACATGGTATGGGGTATTGAAATTAAAGGAGCAGACCCAGCAACGGAATATAAGATTCGAAAAACCCTTGATGAAATAGGTGTAAAAAAGGGGAAATTTCAGTGGTCCTTAGGTACCCCAGATGCGATTCAAAAGTCGATTACAGACAGTATGGATGAATTAACATGGATTGGAGTGGAGTTACAGGGGACAACCTACCACTTACAAGTAGTTGAAAAAAATGAACCTGAAAAACAGCAGGAATACGGCCCGCAAAATTTAGTTGCTAAAAAGAAAGCAACGGTTGTGGACTATTTTGTGGAAGAAGGTAAAACACTGGTTTCTCTCAATGAAGTCGTATCTCCAGGAAAGGTTTTAGTGTCAGGGACGATTGGAAGGGAAGGGGAGGAACAACTAGTTCCTGCGAGGGGAGAGGTATTAGGTGAAACTTGGTATTGGACAGAAGTGGAACTTCCTTTGTCAACGAATTTTCAAGTGTATACAGGAAATGAAGTAAGAAAACATGCAATATCAATAGGTAAATTCAACATTCCTGTTTGGGGGTTTGGAAAGGTCGAGTATAAACAATCGGTTACAGAGGAAAATACAAAGCCAATCAAATTCCTAAAATGGAATTTGCCGATTTCTTACCAACAATCCACGATTCGTGAAAGTGAAAATGAGACAAGGGTATATACGGAAAAACAAGCATATACTGTCGCAAGAGAAATGGCTAGAAAAGATATAAAAAGTCTCCTTCCTGAAGATGCTAAAATAAAAGGGGAAAAAGTTTTGCGCCAATTGGTCAAGAATGGTAAAGTTAACTTAATTGTTCATTTTCAAGTAATTGAAAATATCGCAGAACCTCAACCAATTACTCAAGGAGACTCGGAATGACAGAAGAACTAAAATCGATTAGTGTAAATCTCGAAAATCCAAATGAAGCCATCGCTCTATTAGGTAATGCTGATGCAAATATTAAAATGATTGAGCAGGAACTCGGTGTATCGATTGTAACTAGAGGGGAAACAGTTAGTGTATCTGGTTCACCTGAAAATGTTGAATTGGTGACGAGTATTATCAGCAATCTAGTCTACGTTATTAGAAAAGGCATTAATATTAGTGGGCGAGACGTCATGTATGCCATTCAAATGTCTAAAAAAGGTACATTAGAGTACTTTAAAGACATATATGAAGAAGAAATTACGAAAAATGCCAAAGGCAAGTCAATAAGAGTTAAAACTCTAGGTCAACAGCAGTATTTAACGGCGATGAAGAAGCATGATCTCGTTTTTGGCATTGGTCCCGCTGGTACGGGAAAAACGTATTTAGCAGTGGTTATGGCTGTGAATGCATTAAAAAATGGAAATGTAAAACGAATTATCTTAACGAGACCAGCAGTCGAAGCGGGAGAAAGTCTTGGATTTTTACCAGGGGACTTAAAAGAAAAGGTTGACCCGTATTTAAGGCCACTATATGATGCACTTCATGATATCTTAGGAACGGAACATACACAGCGTATGATCGAACGAGGGACGATAGAAATTGCTCCTCTAGCTTATATGAGGGGAAGAACCTTAGATGATGCCTTTGTGATTTTAGATGAAGCACAAAACACAACGCAGGCACAGATGAAAATGTTCTTAACCCGACTTGGATTCGGCTCTAAAATGGTCATTACCGGTGATCAAACACAAATTGACCTACCGAAAGGTGTGAAATCGGGATTGATTACCGCAGAGTCCATCCTAACGTCAGTAAAGGGAATTTCCATTATTCATTTAGAACAAAGTGATGTGGTTAGACACCCTCTAGTAGGGCGAATCATTCAAGCGTACGAAAAGCAATCCAATGAGTAAACCGTTCGAGTCAAAATCGAACGGTTTTTTTTCGTGATTTTTGAAAAAGATGCATCTTCCTTGAAAAACTGTTATCATTTTACATATGTGGCATTTATTTTGTTTAAAGATAAGAATTGGAGGAGAGTCATAGTGGAAAAGATTCAACAACAGTTGATGAAAATTAGAGGCCTACTGGATCTACGAATATTTCGGGTCTTGTTATTCCTCGTCCTTGGCTTAATCCTTTATGCCTCCATGTTTACCAATGTTAAGCCAGAAAAAATGGATTTACGCTTGTTTTCCATTGCGAATCAAACCGTAAGATCTCCAGTAACGATCTCTGATAAAGAGAGTACAGAAAAGAAGAGAGAAGAAGCTGAAGACAGTGTTCAAGATGTCTATTATATGAAAAAGGAAACAAATGAGAATCGTGTCGATTTAATTACCTCAATCTTCGATGCAGCATCGGAAGTGAAGAAGGAACTGCAAGACCAAGTAAACGCTTCAACAGGAACTGCTCAGGGGCAAGAAGGTGGGAATGCAGGAAGTACTCCTTCAGACAAGGAAATAGTCGACAAGATGAAGGGCAAGCTAACAGAGGAAGTCACAAGAAGTATTTCCGATTCTGTCTTGCTAGCACTTGTCTCATCTTCAAAGGAAGAGTTATCCGTTGCTAAGGATGTAACCATAACCGCAATAAATACGGTTATGAATCGAAGAATCCCAGCAGATGAAGTGGAAAATAGTAAGAGGCTTGTAGAGGAAGAACTAAAACTAACTTCAATGAGCAGTCAATTAAAAGCAGCCGTAATTGAGTTAGGACGATATGCCGTTGTTCAAAATGAATTTTTTGATTTAGAGGCTACTCAGGAGCTGAGAGAACAGGCAAAGGAAAGTGTGGAGCCAGCAAAGATATTACAAGGGCAAATAATTGTTGAAGAAAATCAGCTGATTAGTAGAGAAGTCTTTCGTCAGCTCGAGCTCGTTGGTCTTACAGACAATCAGCAATCAACACTGCCTTTTATCGGATTAGCACTTCTTGTTATGGTCATGGTAATTGCTCTATACTATTACTTCCATGAACTCAAAGTGAGTGGAGATATGAAGCAAAATTACTTGCTTTTGTTTAGTATTATCTTTATTCTTTCAATCGTGATGTTAAAAGGAATTAGTCTTCTTCAACAATTTGAGTTTTCAGATTTAGGTTATTTATTTCCTGCTGCCATGGCAGCAATGTTAATAAAAATTTTGGTCGACGATCGACTTGCGATTTTAACAACCATTATTCTAGCTCTTTGCGGAACCATTTTGTTTAGTGAAAACATTACAAGCTCATTAAATGTTAATATTGGAATCTACATCATTTGTAGTGGCTTAGCAAGCATTATGTTCCTTAGTAAACAAAATCAGAGGATGAAAATTCTTCAGGCGGGTATGTTTGTTTCTTTGGTAAATATCATTATTATTTTTGCGTTGTTATTTATTAACAACGGTCACTATAATGCAAAAGAATATACGTTTTACTTTGGTGGTGCCTTTACATCGGGAATTATTGCTGCGATTCTAACCATCGGACTCCTCCCATTTTTCGAGGCCGGTTTTGGAATCCTTTCAACGATGAGATTGATCGAATTATCAAATCCAAATCATCCTCTTCTTAGAAAAATACTTACGGAGGCTCCTGGAACCTACCACCATTCCATAATGGTTGCAAATCTAGCGGAGTCAGCATGTGAGGCAATCGGTGCAAATGGCTTATTAGCCAGGGTAGGGTGTTATTATCATGATATTGGGAAGACCAAGAGACCACAATTTTTTATTGAGAATCAAATGAATATTGAAAATCCTCATGATCGCTTGCCGCCACAAACGAGCAAAAATATTATTGTAGCGCATGCCATAGATGGTGCTGAACTACTAAGACAGTACAAAATGCCAAAAGAAATTGTAGATATTGCAGAGCAACATCATGGCACTACTTTACTCAAGTTCTTTTACCATAAGGCAAAGCAAAATGGCAATGAGGTGCGAGAAGAGGACTATCGATATCCTGGACCAAAGGCTCAAAATAAGGAAATTGCAATTATCGGAATTGCCGATAGTGTGGAGGCTGCGGTTCGGTCTATGCAGCATCCTAACCCTGAACAAATAGAAAGCTTAGTTAAAAGTATAATTGCCGACCGACTACAGGATGGACAGCTGAATGAATGTGACTTAACACTCAAGGAAATGGAAATTATCTCAAACACACTATGTGAAACGTTAAAGGGAATTTTTCATTCTCGAATTGAATATCCAGAGATTACGAAACAGAAGGTGAAACAAGCATGAACTTACTAGACATCGATTTTTTAGATGAAACGAGTGCAATGAAGGAAAAAGCGGTGGAACAAATTGAAGGGTTATTAAATTTAGCTCAAAAAAAACTACAAATTACTGAACCATGTGAGTTATCCGTTACATTTGTTGATAATAACCGTATTCAGGATATTAACCGTGAATACAGGGGGAAGGATAAGCCAACAGATGTCATTTCTTTCGCATTAGAGGAGCTCGGAGAGGGAGAAATCCAAATAAGCGGTGCAAACATGCCAAGAGTACTCGGTGATATCATTATTTCGATTGATAAAGCCCGTGAACAGGCTACAGACTATGGGCATTCTGTGGAGCGTGAGTTAGGATTTTTGGCTGTCCATGGATTTCTACATCTGTTAGGTTATGATCATGAGACAGAAGAAGAGGAAAAGGAGATGTTTGATCTTCAACGGAGTATATTGGATGAGTATGGGCTCGAACGATAAAAGTAACTATAAAACGAGAAATGTCCTATATTCTTTCCGGCATGCCCTATCCGGGTTTAGTAAGGCAGTAAAAGAGGAGAGAAATATGAAAATTCATCTTCTCTTTACAATGGTAGTTATCTTACTTGGCCTTTTACTACAAGTTTCTCGAGTTGAATGGGTGTTTCTTCTCGTATTAATCGGAGGAGTAATTTCTTTAGAATTGATAAATTCGAGTATCGA
The DNA here is from genome assembly GCF_042433785.1 of Robertmurraya beringensis. Taxonomy (NCBI): domain Bacteria; kingdom Bacillati; phylum Bacillota; class Bacilli; order Caryophanales; family Bacillaceae; genus Robertmurraya; species Robertmurraya beringensis. The sequence continues at coordinate 280,886 of NZ_JBHLUU010000015.1, forward strand.
AAACCTTGTAGATTTAGTGACAGAGGAGTATCATCCACTGGCAAAAAAAGCAAAGGATATGGCAGCGGCAGCAGTTTTTATCTTTTCCATTGTGAGTGTTATCATTGGTTTGATCATTTTCATACCAAGAATATGGTAATAGGGAACCGAACCTATTTTCGGTTCCATTTTTATTTGAAATCGCATTCAAGAAAGAGTAAAATAGGAAAACAAATTGATGGAATTCATTAATATTTAGAAAATTCAATCTTCTTTATTACAATTTTGCTACAATCGATGAAATGCAGAACAAAATGAGGTAAAATAGGAGTATGCAGTCTCCTTGAAAGGAAGTATTAATTTGAGCAAGAATGAAACATTAATTAAAGAAGCGAAAATTGCAAGAGAAAAAGCTTATGTACCATATTCAAAGTTCCAAGTGGGAGCTGCCCTCTTAACGACTGATGGAAAAATATATCATGGGTGTAATGTAGAAAATGCTGCTTTCAGCATGACCAATTGTGCGGAGAGAACAGCTTTTTTCAGTGCATATGCCCATGGAGATCGTCAGTTTGAGATGCTTGCCGTGGTTGCAGATACAGAAGGTCCTGTCTCTCCATGTGGAGCATGTCGTCAAGTGATTTCAGAGTTATGTCCTAAAGACATGAAGGTTATTTTAACGAATTTAAATGGAGATACACAAGAATTAACCGTGGCAGAACTACTACCAGGAGCATTTTCACCGGAGGATTTAAATGAGTAATAATCAAAACCAAGAACACAAATCAGGCTTTATATCTATTATCGGCCGTCCAAATGTTGGGAAATCAACATTTCTCAATCGTGTAATCGGACAAAAAATCGCTATTATGAGTGATAAACCACAAACGACAAGAAACAAAGTACAAGGTGTACTAACAACAAATGATGCACAATTAGTATTTATTGATACACCTGGAATTCATAAGCCAAAGCATAAGCTTGGGGACTTTATGATGAAGGTTGCTCAAAACACATTAAAAGAAGTCGACATTGTTCTTTTTATGGTGAATGCGGAAGAAGGTTTTGGTCGTGGTGAAGAGTTTATTTTAGATAAATTCCAATCAATTAAAACACCTGTATTCCTCGTGATTAACAAAATTGATCTTGTTCACCCTGACCAACTTATGGAAATTATCGTGTCATATAAAGAAAAATATCCTTTTGCTGAAATCATTCCCATCTCTGCGCTTGAAGGAAATAACTTAGAGGTCTTGCTTGATGTGATTAAGAAATACATTCCTGAAGGACCACAGTATTATCCAGCAGACCAAGTAACAGATCACCCAGAAAGATTTATTGTGTCAGAGCTAATACGTGAGAAGGCATTGCATTTAACCAGGGAAGAAATTCCTCATTCATTAGCGGTTGTTATTGAAAAAATGGAACGCATTGAAGACAAAGATGTTGTACACGTTATGGCAACCATTATCGTAGAACGTGATTCCCAAAAAGGAATTGTGATTGGTAAACAAGGAAGCATGTTAAAGGAAATTGGTAAACGAGCAAGGCAGGATATTGAGAACTTACTGGGAACAAAAGTGTTTTTAGAATTATGGGTTAAAGTTCAGAAGGATTGGCGCAACAAAATGTCCCAACTGAGAGATTTTGGGTTCCGTGAGGACGAATATTGATTTACCATTTTTAGAATATTATTCATCTTTCTAGTTTATGCACCTTTTTTATTAACAATATTTTCGACTCATTATTTTTGGTAGACAAGGCTATGATAATGGTAACGATTTGGATTTATTGCTAGTCAACTATTTGAAAGGTGGGGTTTTTGATGATGGATTTTACCTGGAAAGTATTTTCGCAAACAGGTAACATTGACACTTATCTGCTCTTTAAGGAGTTAGAGAAGGAGAATCAAGACATACCCGGGAATCAGGATGATGAGCTAGCAGAGGTTGAATTTCCATATCTCTAGGTTTGTCTCGTACTAGGATGGTGTTCTAGATGTTTCAAAAATGTGAAGGCATCGTCATTCGAACAAATCATTATGGTGAAACAAATAAAATTGTCACTCTATTCACACGTGAATGGGGGAAAATTGGGGTGATGGCACGCGGTGCAAAAAAGCCAAACAGTCGCTTAGCTGCCATCACTCAGCTTTTTACATACGGTCAATTCTTAGTGCAAACAAGCACCGGTCTAGGGAGTTTGCAGCAAGGAGAAATGCTTTCCTCGATGCGCTCTATTAAGGAGGATATCTTCCTTACCGCTTATGCAAGTTACGTTATTGATCTAACAGATAAAAGTACTGACGAAAAAAAGGCAAATCCTTTTTTATTTGAGATGCTATATCAAACGCTAAATTATATTAACGAAGGCTATGACCCAGAAATTATTGTTCATATTTTTGAAGTGAAAATGTTGAATACATTAGGGTTGTATCCAATCCTTAATCAATGTACCGTTTGTGGAAGTACAGACGGTCATTTTTCATTTTCGATCCGAGAGGGCGGATTTATCTGTCATCGTTGTTTGGAAAAGGATCCACATCACTATAAAATCTCTCAGTCAACAGTAAAACTACTTCGTTTATTTTATTTCATTGATATGAGTAGGTTAGGGAATATATCTGTGAAGCAAGAAACGAAGGCTGAGTTAAAAAAGATTATTACTGCTTATTATGATGAATACTCTGGTTTACATTTAAAAACGAAAAAATTCCTAAATCAGATTAGTCAACTAGGAAGTATTGATTTTAAAAGTTGACAACAGACGTTGTTTCCGCTAAGATTCAAATTAAATTTAATATTTGCGTTGAAGGAAAGGAGTACTTAACTTTCTCTACTTTGAAGCGATCCTAGGACGGTGAAAGCTAGGAATAGAGTGTTAAGGAAGGGCGTTCCCGAGCAATTTCGGATTAAGGTGGCTGACATATATTATGGTCGGCAAATAGGGTGGAACCGCGGGTAACTCTCGTCCCTATGCTTAAAAAGGCATAGGAGACGGGAGTTTTTTTGTTTGCCCAAAAAAATCATCTCTTATGCGATAAATTTTGGAGGTGTACGATGAATATTCAAGACATGATTTTAACTTTGCAAAAGCATTGGTCTGATCAAGGATGTATTTTGATGCAAGCTTACGATGTGGAAAAGGGTGCTGGAACTATGAGCCCTTATACGTTCTTACGCGCGATAGGACCTGAACCTTGGAATGTAGCGTATGTGGAGCCGTCCAGACGACCAGCCGACGGAAGATACGGTGAAAATCCTAATCGCTTGTACCAACATCACCAATTCCAAGTGATTATGAAGCCTTCTCCTGACAATATTCAAGAACTTTATCTTGACTCGTTGAAGGCGCTGGGAATCGATCCTCTTCAACACGATATTCGTTTTGTAGAGGATAATTGGGAAAACCCATCGCTTGGTTGTGCAGGGCTTGGTTGGGAAGTATGGTTAGACGGTATGGAAATCACGCAATTTACGTATTTCCAACAGGTAGGTGGACTTGAGTGTAAGCCTGTTTCAGTTGAAATCACTTATGGAATCGAGCGCCTTGCTTCGTATATTCAAGAAAAGGAAAATGTATTTGACCTAGAGTGGACGAACGGATTTACCGTTCGTGATATTTTCTTACAGCCTGAATATGAGCACTCAAAATATACTTTTGAAACATCAGATCCTGAGATGCTTTTTAATCTGTTTAACATTTATGAAAAAGAAGCACACCGTCAAATGAACGAAGGTCTTGTTCATCCTGCTTATGACTATGTCTTAAAATGCTCTCATGTATTCAATCTTCTAGATGCTAGAGGCGCTATTTCGGTTACTGAACGTACTGGTTTTATCGGGCGATGTAGAAACCTGGCAAGAAAGGTAGCTAAAACGTTCTATGAAGAGAGAGAAAAGTTAGGATTCCCGATTCTACAGCAAAAGGGGGAAGATACGCATGAATAAGCAAGATTTATTACTAGAAATCGGGCTTGAGGAGATGCCGGCTCGGTTTGTGACAGGGTCAATTGAACAGTTAACATCAAAAATTGAAAACTGGTTAAAAGAGAAAAAGATTTCGTTTGAGTCCATCACTCATTTTTCTACTCCAAGACGTCTAGCAGTTATTGCTTACGGTGTTAGTACTAGCCAAGAGGATGTAGAGGAAGAGGCGAAAGGACCTGCTAAAAAGATTGCTGTTGACCACGAAGGCAATTGGTCGAAAGCGGCTATAGGATTTACTAAAGGTCAAGGAATGTCTGTTGAGGACATCTATTTTAAAGAAATTAATGGGGTCGAGTACGCTCATGTTCGTAAGTTTACGAAAGGGCAAGCGACAAAAGAAATACTTCCTGAGATAGAACATATTATTACAGGACTTACATTCCCTAAGAATATGCGTTGGGCAAATGAAACACTAAAATATATTCGTCCGATCAAATGGTTACTGGCTATATATGGAAGTGAGACTATCCCTTTTGCAATCACGAATGTATCAACGAGCAATCGTACAATCGGGCATCGTTTCTTAGGAAAAGAAGTAGAAATCGGTACACCAGAAGAGTATGTAACTAAGCTTTTAGCTGAATTTGTAATGGTTAATTCTGAAGAAAGAAAAAATGCAATCCTCTCACAAATTTCTAAGTTAGAGGAAGAGCAAGGCTGGACAATTCCTGTCGATGAGGAGCTATTAGAGGAAGTAACGAATCTAGTGGAATATCCAACAGCTTTATTTGGTAGATTTGAGGAAGAATTTCTAGAGCTTCCAGAAGAAGTACTTATCACATCCATGAAAGAGCATCAGCGCTATTTCCCTGTTAAGAAAAAGGACGGTACACTACTGCCATACTTTGTAACAGTGAGAAATGGGGATCATATGCATCTTGAGACAGTAGCTAAAGGAAATGAGAAGGTACTCAGAGCAAGACTATCAGATGCAGCATTTTTCTATAGAGAAGATCAAAAAACGAGTATTTCTGATTCTCTAGCTAAGCTTGCTTCCATTGTCTATCATGAGGAAATTGGTACTCTTTCTGAAAAGGTTGCTCGGGTTCGTTCGATAACAAATCAGTTAGCAGAGTTATTAAGCTTTAACGAAGAAGATAAGAAGACAGTGGATCGTGCTGCTGAGATCAGTAAGTTTGATTTAGTCACTCATATGGTATATGAATTCCCGGAACTTCAAGGGTTCATGGGTGAGAAGTATGCTAGACAAAAAGGAGAATCTGAAGCAGTTGCAGTTGCAATTAATGAACACTATATGCCAAGAAACGCAGAAGACTCAACTCCTAAATCGAATAGTGGTGCCCTTCTCGCCTTAGCAGAGAAATTAGATACGATTGTCTCGTTTTTTGCAATCGGTAATATACCAAGTGGTTCACAGGATCCATATGCATTAAGAAGGCAAGCTTCAGGAATTGTTCAAATTCTAATCAATAAAGAATGGAATGTTTCATTAACTGATCTTCTCCGTCTATCTATTCGTTCTATAAAAGAAAAGGGAATCGGAGAAAAAGCTGAAGAGGAGTTACTGGTTGAGCTTCTTGCTTTCTTCAAGCTCCGCTTAAAGCATTATTTACAGGAACAAAGCATTCGTTATGACATTATTGATGCCGTATTAGAAAAAAATATTACAGCTTTACCTGCACTGGTTAAAAAGGCATCTGTTCTTCAAACGAAAAAAGATGCGAGCGGATTTAAAGAGACAGTTGAAGCTCTTAGCCGTGTACTAACCATTTCTAATAAAGCAGTGGAAAATGTGGCAATCAATGAGTCCCTGTTTGAAAACGATTATGAGACAGCACTATATAATCAATATCGTAGTGTGAAATTGGAATTAGAATCAAATGAAGTGAGTGAGGAAGAGTTTTTCGACAAACTTGCCTCTTTACAAGAGGCAATCAACGATTTCTTTGACCATACAATGGTTATGGCTGAGGATCAAGCGTTGAAAAACAACCGATTAGCAGTAATGTCAAAGTTGGCAGAGTTGATTATGAGCTTTGCGAATGTGAAGGAAATTGTAACAAAATAGACTTTATAAAAGAGGGCCTTCTGAATGGTGAAGGCTCTTTTTATCCTTATGTCTTTTCATTTATGAGAGATAGTATATAATAATTTTATATAAGTATGACATACATATGAGCCTAAAGGGCAATTAGGTGGTGAGTACAATCGAGCTAAATAAACGGCAAGAGCATATTTTGCAAATTGTGAAGGAAAATGGACCGATTACCGGAGAGCATATTGCAGAACGACTCAATCTAACTAGAGCTACACTTCGACCAGATCTAGCCATTCTAACCATGGCTGGATATTTGGATGCACGGCCAAGGGTAGGTTATTTTTACACAGGGAAATCAGGCACTCAATTATTAACGGAGAACTTAAAGAAACTGTATGTGAAGGATTATCAGTCGATTCCGGTAGTAGTGAACGAAAACGTTTCTGTTTACGATGCGATCTGTACCATGTTTCTCGAAGATGTTGGAACATTATTTGTTGTCGATCAATCTTCATTGCTCACGGGCGTATTGTCTAGAAAAGATCTGCTTCGAGCAAGTATTGGAAAGCAGGAACTAACCACATTACCGGTGCATATCATCATGACAAGGATGCCTAATGTTACCATGTGCGGAAAAGACGATCTACTCATTGATGTGGCACATAAATTAATTGATAAGCAAATTGATGCATTGCCTGTTGTTAGGGAATCGGAAAGAGGTTTCGAAGTACTTGGTAGGATCACCAAAACAAATCTAACAAAGGCGTTTGTAGCATTAGCAGAAGGAAATTAACACTTTCGAAAATGGAATTACTCGATTCGCATTACACTATTACAAAAGATGTAGGAGATGAGGAAGTTGGGGAAAATGCCAATCGTCTACGTGGTATCAGATTCTGTAGGAGAAACTGCAGAGCTCGTAACAAAAGCAGCGATAAGCCAATTTGATGGACAAGAAGTCACAATCAAGAGGTTTCCATATGTAGAGGATAAATCCAATATTGATGAAGTGATTTCACTTGTGAAATTAGACGGTGGGATGGTTGCCTATACACTTGTAAAGCCAGATATGCGCGAGTATATGAGAGATACAGCGAAGGCAGAAGGGATTTATGCATGTGATATTATTGGACCTTTAATTGACCAAATACAAGATATCTGTGGTAAACAGCCTTTATTTGAACCTGGTTTAGTTCGGAAGCTTGATGAGGACTATTTTAAAAAGGTGGAAGCAATTGAATTTGCAGTTAAGTATGATGATGGTCGCGATCCACGAGGAATATTAAAGGCTGATATCGTCTTAGTGGGTGTTTCGAGAACTTCAAAGACTCCATTATCACAGTATCTGGCTCATAAACGTATTAAAGTGGCTAATGTTCCGCTTGTCCCTGAGGTTGATCCGCCTGAGGAATTGTTTAAAGTGCCTTCAGAGAAATGCTTCGGATTAAAAATCAGCCCAGAAAAGCTGAATAATATTAGACGAGAAAGATTACTTTCTTTAGGTTTAAATGACCGAGCAAGCTATGCGAATATTGAACGAATTAAAGAGGAAATCGAGTATTTTGATAAAATTGTCTCAAGAATAGGATGTCATGTAATTGATGTAACCAACAAAGCTGTTGAGGAAACAGCAAATGTTATTTTAAACCGTTACTTAAAAAGAGGATAAATAAAAGAAATAGCGCATAAAATGATGTGCTATTTCTTTTTATTGTTTGGGGAGTAACACAAAAAAAGTAATGGAAAAATAGACTTTTTTATACTATAATAAAAAATTGTGATAAAAATGTATCAGATTAGGTTTAGACTTCACTATGAACGAATAAACTATTTATTGTCAGAAGTCAAGATACTCGTCCGAAAAAAATTCGACAAACGCTTTTCCACTAAGTTATTCCTTGAAATAAGGAGGAATATATGGAGTGATGTAGAATTAATAGTACATTAGGTTTACCAAAGGTTCTTGTTGATGCAGATTCCTGCCCAGTGAAGCAGGAAATTGTCGAAATCGCGTCGAATTTTTCATTAGAAGTTATTTTTGTTGCATCTTATAATCATATGAGTTCAACAGAAGCTACAGGAACATGGAAATATGTCGATACGGGCAAGGAGGAAGTTGACTTATATATCATGAACCATGTGGGTAAAGGAGACTTTGTAGTCACCCAAGACATCGGGTTAGCTTCGACTCTCGTGAATAAAGGTGTTTATGTACTTTCTCCAAGGGGGAATGTATACGAAGAGAAGGATATTAATCTTGCTCTTGATATGAGGTATCTTGCCGCGAAAGCTAGGCGACAAGGGATACACTCAAAAGGGCCCAAACGTTTTGGTCAAACTGACCGAGATGATTTTGCGAAAAATTTTTATAGCATTTTGTCGAAATTTGCAGGAAATCTATAATTTATCGCGAATTACTCACTAATACCTGGAGTTGTTTTCATGGCAGAACGTATCCCTGAGGATAAAATTAATGAAATTCGCCAGGCGGTTGATATAGTGGACGTGGTTAGCGACTATGTTCAGCTAAAAAAACAAGGTCGGAATTATTTTGGACTTTGTCCGTTTCATGGAGAAAACTCTCCGTCCTTCTCCGTTTCTCCGGATAAGCAAATATATCATTGTTTCGGATGTGGAGCAGGTGGAAATGCATTCTCATTCTTAATGGAACAAGAAGGTGTCTCATTTATAGAAGCGGCTGTTAAACTAGCTAAAAAAGGAAATGTTGAGCTACATATCGATTCGTCATCTCACACTAATACTAGGGCGATTCCGAATGATTTTCAGCAGATGATTGACGCTCACGATTTATTACGTAAATTCTATCATCATTTGCTAGTAAACACAAAAGACGGTCAACATGCACTTGAGTACCTTTTATCGAGAGGCTTTACAATCGAAGCGATAGAAAAATTTCAAATAGGCTATTCATTAAATTCGTGGGATTTTGTTTACAAATTTCTTACGAAACGTAATTTTCCTCCTGATGTAATGGAAAGAGCAGGGCTCGTTATAAAACGTGAACGTGATGGTACTTATTTTGATCGCTTCAGAGACCGCATTATGTTTCCTATATTAGACCACAAAGGCAATACAATTGCATTTTCAGGACGATCTTTAGGGTCGGATGAGCCAAAGTATTTAAACAGTCCTGAAACAGCAATTTTTAACAAAAGTAAAATTTTATATAATTTTCATCAAGCAAGGGCAAGTATTAAAAAAACGAATCAAATCGTATTATTTGAGGGGTTTGCTGATGTAATAGCTGCCGATCGATCAGGTGTACACAATGGTGTGGCAACTATGGGAACATCTTTGACAGACGATCATATCGTGTCGATCAGGCGGAGCGCTGAAGCAGTTACGATTTGTTACGATGGAGACAAAGCTGGAATTGAAGCCGCTTATCGGGCTAGTCAGCTTCTTCATTCCTCGGGAATTCAGGTTCGAGTGGCAATATTGCCAGATGGAATGGATCCTGATGACTATATTCGTCAAAATGGTGAAGAGAAATTTCAAAACGAAATTATCTCTGCTAGTGTAACATTAATGAATTTTAAACTTCGGTATTTAAGACGAGGAAAGGATTTAAATAATGAAGGAATTCGCCTCCAATATATCGAAGAAGTATTAAAGGAAATAAGCCAACTTGAGAAGGTAGTGGAACGAGATCACTACTTGAGACAGCTAGCAAGTGAGTTTTCACTTTCACTTGATGCATTAAAGCAACAACAAAAACAATTTTTCTTTGCGAACAAAAAAGGAAACCGTGAGCAATACGTTCAAAAAAGAAATCAAGATGTGGTTATCAAACAATCTTCCAACTTAAGGCCGGCTTATGAAACTGCAGAAAGACGTTTAATAGCTTATATGTTAAAGGATTATGACATAGCATATAAAGTGCAGGATTTGTTAAATGGTACTCCCTTAAATATTGATGAGCATCAAGCAATCATCACTTATTTGTATGGTTACTATGAAAAGGGACTCGAACCAAATCCTAGTGATTTCCTAACGTATATAAAAGATGAAAAGCTTAGACGTACGGTAGCAGATATTGGAATGATGTCTATAGGTGAGGAAATAAGCGACCAAGAACTTTCCGATTACATTAAGCAGGTGTTTAATTATCAAAAGATGTTAAAAATAAAAGAAAAAGAAGCAGAAGAGAAAGAAGCAGAGAGACAAAAGGATCATGGAAGGGCTGCTGCGATTGCGATGGAAATTATCCAATTGCGCAAAACATTAAAGATTTGAGTTTGTTGTTTGACTTTGGAAGGAGGGGTACATATGGCTGAAAAATCGGCCCGTTCAAAAGAGGTTGATTCAGATTTGACCCTAGAACAAGTAAAAGATCAGTTAACAGAGGTTGGAAAGAAAACAGGGGTTCTAGCCTATGACGATATTGCAGAAAAATTAGCTAATTTTGATGTGGACTCTGATCAAATGGATGAGTTTTATGAATTTTTAGGTGAGCAAGGTGTAGAATTAGTGGGTGACTCTGAAGATGGTGACCCAAATATTCAGGAGCTTGCTAAAGGTGAAGAAGAATTCGATTTAAATGATTTAAGCGTACCGCCAGGTGTTAAGATTAATGACCCAGTCCGAATGTATTTAAAGGAAATCGGTCGTGTGGACTTATTGTCTGCAGAAGAGGAAATTTCACTTGCTAATCGTATTGAACAAGGTGACGAAGAAGCAAAGCGCCGACTAGCAGAAGCAAACCTACGTCTTGTAGTTAGTATTGCAAAACGTTATGTTGGTCGCGGTATGTTGTTCCTTGATTTGATTCAAGAAGGAAATATGGGATTAATTAAAGCTGTTGAAAAGTTTGATTATCGCAAAGGGTTTAAATTTAGTACGTATGCTACTTGGTGGATTCGACAAGCAATTACTCGTGCGATTGCTGACCAAGCAAGAACCATCCGTATCCCCGTTCATATGGTGGAAACCATCAATAAATTAATTCGTGTTCAACGTCAGCTACTTCAGGATCTTGGACGTGAACCAACTCCAGAAGAAATTGGAGAAGATATGGATTTAACGCCTGACAAGGTTCGTGAAATCCTGAAAATTGCTCAAGAACCAGTTTCTTTAGAAACACCAATTGGTGAAGAAGATGACTCGCATTTAGGTGATTTCATTGAGGATCAGGATGCTACATCCCCTTCTGAGCATGCAGCTTATGAACTGTTAAAAGAACAGCTTGAAGATGTCCTTGATACATTAACCGACCGTGAAGAAAATGTTTTACGACTTCGTTTTGGACTTGATGATGGCCGCACGAGAACTTTAGAAGAAGTAGGAAAAGTGTTTGGTGTCACTAGAGAACGAATAAGACAAATTGAAGCAAAAGCGTTAAGAAAGTTAAGACACCCTAGCCGTAGCAAGCGTTTAAAGGATTTCTTAGAATAAAATGATTGTCTAAAAATAGTTTACTTCTTACAATAGAGGTAAACTATTTTTATGTGTATAGCAAGAGAAAGGACAAGGTATGAGTGATAATCGGAAAGAAATCATTGTTAAAGAAATTCAGTATTGGAAAGAAACGAAGCTGTTACCAGAACAATATTGCAATTTTTTATTAGCTTTATATACAGAAGGTGAACAAATTAACGGAAAGAAAGTTGGAAAAAGAAGCATCAAGAAGAAGTTTTTACTCGCTTATACTCCATTGCTACTGGTTCCATTTGGTATATTTATATATTTTACTGAATTATCTTTCTTTTTGCAAACGACTCTTTATGCTTTATTGCTATTATTTGGATTTGGTGCTAGTTTTTATTTTTTTAGAAAAGCGACTGACTTTATCATTCCAATGATTTCTACTGCCCTCATCGCTTTGTTATGCTCTGTAGATCTAGCCACATATTTTTTTCCTAATAATCATGTAAGCCTTTATGTAATCATTACTTTGAACTGTATCGTTTGGTTTATCATTGGCAAAAAGGCAAAGTTATTGTACTTTAGCATTTCTTCCATTTTAGGGCTGCTATTACTAATTGGATCTATATTTATATAATGATTATTTATTGTAAAATTTAAAATGTTAGGAAAATGATTTAACTCCTTATATAATAGTTATGAAAGCGATTTCATTATTAGGTATGAGGAGGAGAAAAACGTGAATTTTGATTTAACATCAGAACAAAGCATGATCCTTCGAACAATAAGAGAATTTGCTAATGAAGAGGTTGCACCTGGTGCGCTCGAAAGAGACATTCATAAGCAGTTCCCACATGAAGTGTTTCAAAAGCTAACTGAATTAGGCTTAATGGGGCTTCCATTTCCAGAAGAATACGGTGGTGGGGGAGCAGATACAATAAGCTTTGCCATAGTCACAGAGGAGCTAAGTAGAGCCTGTGCCTCTACAGGAATTACGTACTCAGCCCATATATCGCTAGGCGGTGCACCACTTCATTTGTTTGGTACGGAAGAACAAAAGAGAAAATATTTAATTCCGATTTGTACAGGTGAATCTTTTGGGGCCTTTGGACTTACCGAACCTAATGCAGGTTCCGATGCGGGTGGTACTAAGACGAGAGCGGTTGAAAAAGATGGGACGTTTGTTATAAATGGTAATAAATGTTATATTACAAATGCAAGCTACGCCAAGCATCTAGCTATTACCGCAGTTACTGGGGAACAAAATGGAAAAAAAGAAATTAGTGCTATTATGATTCCAACGAATTCCCCTGGTTTTCAAGTCATCAGTAATTATGAGAAAATGGGGCTTCATGCCTCCAATACAACCGAGTTAGTATTAGAAGATGTTCAAGTACCATCTGAGAATTTACTAGGAAAGCGTGGAGAGGGGTTTAAACAATTCTTAATCACTCTTGATGGGGGAAGAATTGGAATAGGTGCAATGGCAGTAGGCATTGCTCAGGCAGCTTACGAAAAGGCATTGAGCTATGCAAAGCAAAGGCAGCAATTTGGAAAATCGTTGTCCCATTTTCAGGCGATACAATTCAAGCTTGCAGACATGGCCATGAAGATTGAACTTGCAAGAAATATGGTTTATAAAGCGGCTTGGTTAAAAGATCAGGGGCGTTCCTTTACAAAAGAAGCTTCCATGTGTAAGCTTTACGCTTCAGAAATTTGTATGGAGGTTACTGATCAGGCAGTACAAATACACGGGGGTTACGGGTATATGAAGGATTATCATGTGGAACGATATATGCGTGATGGAAAGTTAACAGAAATTGGTGAAGGTACTTCAGAAATTCAACGCATGGTAATTGCAAGAGAAATAGGTTGTTAGCTTTTCTTCGTTTATGACAGACCTCACAAAAACCTAGTGAGGTTTTGTCTAAAATGAGAACATAATGTGACAAAGTTTACTTTAGTACTTTTCCTTCTGCCCATTTTCAAGTAAAATAGATATTGTTTGCATTCTATATTTAAATAGTTTTTGATGTACTTACATAAGGGAGGGAAAAGCATGAATCGCAATCCGGTTATTCCATTCGTCTTAATCATGGTTCTTGGTATTGCTGCGATGTTCCTTTTTTCGTTTAAAGGCTTAGGTGACAGTAAGGAACTAGCTGCAGAACAAGAAGGCGGTGGTGAACAGGCAGAAGAGGTTTCAAACAATCCTGAAGATATTTATAAGTCTGCGGGCTGTATTGGATGTCACGGGGATTCATACCAAGGGGGCGTAGGTCCAGCTTTAACAGGTGTTGGTGACAAACTGTCTAAAGAAGAAATTGAAGACATTCTTGTAAACGGAAAAGGCTCAATGCCATCAGGACTCGTTACTGCTGAGAATGCAGGAGCAATGGCTGATTGGTTAATGGAGCTTAAATAAGTAAGCGTTTTAAGTCCTTTGCATATGTAAAGGACTTTTTTTATACTGTATGTAATCAAATAAAGAGTTGGTGTTTGTAAATGAATGTAGAAAGATTATCGAAAAGACTAAGCACTGTTGCTGATTTTATTCCAGAGGGTGCGAAACTAGCTGATATAGGTTCAGATCACGCTTATCTTCCTTGTCATGTGGTAAGAGCTGGAAAAGTACCTTTTGCAATAGCAGGTGAAGTGGTTGAAGGACCTTTTCAATCTGCGAGGAAACAAGTAGAAATGGAAGGATTAACGAAACAAATTGAGGTGCGAAAAGGAAATGGTCTTGAAGTTATAGGCAAAGGTGAAGTAGAGTGCATTACCATTGCCGGAATGGGTGGTGCCCTGATTGCTAGTATCCTTGAAGAAGGAAAGGAAAAGCTTGAGGGTGTGAAGCGGATTGTTCTTCAACCGAATATTAGCGCTATTTCAATACGATTGTGGCTCTTAGAAAATGGGTGGAGTCTCATAAACGAAGCTATTTTAGAGGAGGATGGAAAGATTTATGAAATCTTAGTTGCAGAAAGAGGGAATTCCGAATCGGTTTATTCTGAGAACATCGAAAATCAATTGCTTTTTGGACCATTCTTAAGTAAAGAAAAGAACGAGGCTTTTATTCAAAAGTGGACGGCTGAATGGAACAATTGGGAACGTATTTTAAAACAGATGAGCCAGTCTAGCCAAATAGAAAAGAAAACGGAAATACAGAAGAAAATTTCAATGGTAAAGGAGGTTTTGGGCCAGTGAAAACCGTAAATGGACATGAAGTTATTAGTCTATTTGAACAATTTTCACCAAAGAACCTTGCATTAGAAGGAGATAAGATTGGTTTGCAAATTGGCAGACTAAACAAAAAAGTTTCAAATGTAATGATCGCACTCGATGTACTAGAAGAGGTAGTGGATGAAGCGATACATAATAATGTTGAATTGATCATTGCTCATCATCCACTCATTTATCGTCCTTTACAGAAGCTCGTGACAGATACAGCAACAGGTCGAATGATTGAAAAGTTAATCAAACATGATATCGCTGTATATGCAGCTCACACGAATCTGGACGTTGCAGAAGGCGGAGTAAATGATTTGCTGGCAGACGCCTTGAAATTATCAAACACAGAGGTTCTTGTTCCAACCTACGATTCTGAATTACTTAAACTCGTTGTCTATGTACCAATTGGGTATGAGGAAGCGATAAAAAATGCATTAGGCAATGCGGGGGCAGGTTCAATAGGCCAATATTCTCACTGTTCCTTTACATCTGAAGGAAAAGGAGAGTTTATCCCTTTAGAAGGGGCAAATCCTACTTATGGAGCGATAGGAAAAGTGGAGCAAGTGGAGGAAGCAAGAATAGAGACCGTGTTTCCTGCTCATTTAGAAAAGAAGGTACTATCGGCAATGATGAAAGCACATCCATACGAAGAAGTAGCGTATGATGTTTACCGACTAAAAAATCAAGCAAAGTCACTAGGTTTGGGTAAGATAGGGACCGTCCAAGAAACAACTCTCCGCGAATTCGCAAAATTTGTTAAAGTGGCCCTAGATGTGCCTGCCGTTCGAGTCGTTGGGGACTTAGATTCTAAGGTGAAAAAGGTTGCAGTGCTTGGTGGGGACGGGAATAAGTATATTCAAGCTGCCAGCTTCAAGGGGGCTGATGTATATATAACGGGTGATATGTATTATCACGTTGCACATGATGCTATGATGCTAGGATTAAATATTATAGACCCAGGTCACAATGTAGAAAAAGTGATGAAACAGGGAGTCGCAAACAAGCTTACGGAAATGTGTAAACAAAAAAAATATGAAGTAAATATTTTCGCTTCAACCATTCATACGGACCCTTTTCAATTTATATAAGCCACAAAAAAGCCACGACATCGGTTGGGGAGATCAGGTAGCACCCGAGCTGATAAATAGACGGAGAAATTCCGGTTAATTAGTAATTCTTTTAAAAAAAGGCATAAATAGGCGGAGAGATTCCGCCTATTGGCTTGAAAAATTCAAAAATAGGCGATTTTACTTTGCATAAGCGGAAAAACTCCACTTATTTCCCCAAAAACGAGGCTCCATTTTGCATCTAACCGGAATTCTCCGCTTATTCTCTTTTGCTAGTTACTCGATTAAGGACAAAACATCTTAGGTGTGAGTTTATCTCAAAAATCAAAGAAAACCTCATTTTGATGCATTACGGTGAAGTGCATTACAGGTAAGTTAGGTTTTTATAAATTTTGTTTTTCTATTCATAATAAAATAAACTCGCCAATTTTACTTTGGCGAGTTTTAACATTTTTTCGTGGCTTTTTAGATGAAACTAATTTTTTACTTTAGGTAATATTTTGTGAAGTGGTACCTTTTTCTCTAAGGTCCATGTAGCTTCATCAATAGGATTAAATTGTTCGATAAAGGCAATGACTTCTTTTGTGATAGGAGTAGGGGTCGATGCACCAGAGGTTACCCCTACGGTGCGTGCATCTTTAATCCAATCGATGTTTAATTCTGATATATCACTAATCCGATAAGCCTTCGTACCTGCAATTTCTTCGGAAACTTGCGCCAAACGATTGGAGTTATTACTTTTTGGATCACCAACAACGATTACGACATCCGCTTCACCTGCTTGTTCGGCAACGGCTTCTTGTCGTACTTGGGTAGCCATACAGATTTCCTTATGAAATTCTGCATGTGGATATTTATTTTCAATTTTCTCCATAATATGGCCAACATCCCACTGACTCATTGTTGTTTGATTCGTGACAAGTATCTTGTCAGCATGAATGTCTAATGATTCAACATCTGCTTCTGTTTCTACAAGATGAACGATCTCAGGAGCCACTCCAATCGCTCCTTCAGGTTCTGGATGCCCTTTTTTACCAATATATATCACTTGGTAACCTTCATCCTTTTTGGCTTCAATCAGCTGATGGGTGCTTGTTACGTCTGGACAAGTAGCATCGATTGTAACAAGTCCTTTGTTCTTCGCTAACTCTCTCACTTCTGGAGAAATACCATGGGCAGTAAATATAACAGTCCCTTTATCTACTTGCTCTAATATTTGTTTTCGATTAGGGCCGTCTAGCGTAATAATCCCTTCTTCAGCAAAAGCATCCGTAACGTGTTTGTTGTGTACAATCATTCCTAATATATATATGGGCCGTGGCAGTGATTTATCAAGTGCTGCATTTCTTGCGATGACCATCGCATCAACAACACCGTAGCAATAGCCACGGGGCGATATTTTTATAACTTTCATTGAATTGGATCTCCCCTTTAAGCATGCTTATTCTATCATTATATATAAAGTGTGATGATTATACAAAGAAGAGAAAAAGGAATATGCTACGCGCATATTCCTTTAGACATATATTTTAGGTACTGATTTTCCTTGTAATCTTTTTGGTACGATCTCTTCAATCTCGACCGAATGTGTATCGTTTTCAGTACTCACTGGGTTCGTACGTTTTCGTTTTGTTTCCGGTTTTGGCTCAGTGACGGTGGACTCTACGCCTCCATCATCCTTATTAGTTTCCTCATCCGTACTTGCAGCATTTAAACCACGGTACAGTTTCCACATGGCTGGTAAGTTTTTAACAATGGGACCATATTGCTGTACCATCGGTCCGATTTGCTGTGCAGTGTTTAATACCCGTTGTGTATTATTCAAAAACCCTGTAATTGCTGTGGGGTCTGTTAGTGATTTTAATAGCCCTCCACCGGCAGCTGGTGCAGCAGAGCGAGAAGCATTGCCAAACATTTGCATACCGGCTTGGGAGCCTTGAGATTTTCCTTTACCAAGTAATTTAGCAAGTAAACCTCCGCCGCTATTTCTTGCACCCCCCCTCATTCCTCTTGGAGCATTTCCCCCCATAGGGACTCTGTTCATTCCCATATTGCCCATTCTTGCTGGGGGCATCATTGGTCTCATTTGATTTCGCCCAAATCCAAGCATAGGTTGAGGCATTCCTCCGCGCATAGGAAACGGTTGTCTTGGTGGCATACGAACACCCTCCTTTCATAATTTTCCCTCTTATACCCTATGCAACAGATGGATATTTGGTCTAGGTGAATGAAGATAAGTTATGAACTGGTTTGAAAATACTGTAATTCGTAAAACATAATCATATGGGAAGTGAACTGTAGGTGGCACTTTAGGAAGAACTTTATTATAATTACATGATGGGTATGGACATCCTTACCAAAACTGAAGGAGCTTTAATAATGACGAAAACAAAATTTTCAACGTATCAACTTAAACCATTTATAAACAAGGCGATCGAAGCCATTGGATTTTATGAACCAACTGAAATTCAGGAAAGATTGATTCCAACGGTATTAAAAGGTGACAGTGCAATTGGGCAATCTCAAACAGGGACTGGGAAAACACATTCTTATGTATTACCAGTACTTCATAAAATAAATCCTAATAAGCAAGAGGTACAAGCTGTAATCACGGCCCCAACAAGAGAGCTGGCCACACAAATACACCAAGAAGTATTAAAGGTAACTGAGCATGCGAATGAGGGTGAAGAAATCACTAGTCGTCTGTTTATCGGGGGCACAGATAAAGTTCGTGCCATTGAAAAATTAAAAACTCAACCACATATCGTAGTTGGGACTCCTGGACGAATCAATGATTTAGTAAAGGAACAAGCCCTGTTTGTACATACAGCAAGTATGTTTATAGTCGATGAAGCCGATTTAATGCTTGATATGGGCTTTTTAGAAGATGTTGACCAAATTGGTGCTAGAATGCCAGAAAAGCTTCAAATGCTTGTTTTTTCAGCCACCATTCCTGAAAAGCTAAAACCTTTTCTAAAGAAGTATATGGAAAACCCTAAGTATATTCATATTGAGCCAAAGCAGTTAACAGCAGCAAAGATTGAACATATTCTCCTTCCGTCAAGACATCGTGAAAAGTCAACACTTGTGTATGAGGCGTTAAAGCTGTATAACCCTTATTTAGCAATTGTCTTTACGAATACAAAGAAAAAAGCCGAGGAAGTTGCCACAGCACTTACTCATAGAGGATTAAAGGTTGGAAGAATTCATGGAGATTTAAGTCCGCGTGAACGGAAGCGGATGATGAAGCAAATTACGGATTTAGAATTTCAATATATTGTGGCTACTGATTTAGCTGCAAGAGGTATTGACATTCCTGGGATTAGTCATGTGATTAACTATGAACTTCCAACGGACTTAGATTTTTATGTACACCGCGTCGGTAGAACAGCAAGAGCAGGGAATTCAGGAATAGCACTCACTATTTATGAACCGTCTGATGAGGATGCATTAAATAGGCTGGAAAAACTGGGGATTGAATTTAAGCATATCGATATTAAAAAAGGTGAACTCTCGGAGCTTGAAGATCGTAACAGACGTAAAAAGAGAACAAAGCAGTCTGATGAGGTAGATAAGCTGGCGAAGTCCTTTGTTAAAAAACCAGCAAAGGTGAAGCCAGGCTATAAGAAGAAGATGCAGTTTGAAATGGATAAAATTAAGAAAAGACAGAACCGATTGAAAAAGAAATAACAGGTGGGAGAGTGTGAAAATGCTAAAATTAGGTTCACATGTTTCAATGAGTGGGAAAGGTATGTTGTTAGCATCTAGTGAAGAAGCGGTCTCATATGGTGCGAATACTTTCATGATCTACACAGGGGCTCCTCAAAATACTAGAAGAAAAAAAATTGAGGATTTAAATATTGAAGCTGGTCAAAAACATATGGAGTTAAATGGGATCAACTTAGAAGATATTGTTGTTCATGCTCCATATATTATTAATATTGGAAATACAACGAACCCAGATACCTTTGATCTAGGAGTACGATTTTTAAAATCAGAAATTGAACGGACAGAGGCAATCGGTGCAAGGCAAATTGTTCTGCATCCAGGAGCCCATGTAGGTGCAGGGGAAGAGGCGGGAATCAAAAAGATCATCGAGGGGCTTAATGAGGTTCTTACAGGAAATGAGCAGCTTCAGATTGCTTTAGAAACTATGGCTGGCAAAGGGTCTGAATGTGGAAAAAACTTCGAAGAATTGGCGATGATTATCGACGGTGTCAAACATAATGAAAAGCTTTCTATTTGTTTTGACACATGTCACATTCACGATTCGGGGTATAACATTGTTGAGGATTTTGATGGAGTTCTTAATGAGTTTGATAAAATCATTGGAATTGATCGGTTAAAGGTCCTTCATATTAACGATAGCAAAAATGATCGTGGGTCAAGAAAAGATAGACATGAAAATATTGGATATGGAAAGATTGGTTTTGATTCACTATCCTATATCGTGCATCATCCACAGCTAATGAGTATCCCAAAAATCCTTGAAACACCGTTTGTTGGGGAAGATAAGAATAATAAAAAAGCACCGTACAAACAAGAAATTGAAATGTTAACTTCAAAGACGTTTAACGGAAACTTACTCGAACATATTATGGCATAGAAATGAGAAGGCCCATTAATAAATGGGCCTCTGTTTCATTATTTTGTGAATTGTGTAACCAACTGACTTACGGCTTTTGCAGTCGCTGGGCTCGTTAATCTTTCAATTTCTTTTAACAGTTTTGCTCTTTCAGACTTATTAAAAATATCTACCTGTCGTCCCCTAAGATAAGATGAAATTTGTTTTGCCTCATTCACGCTAATGGCAACCCCAAATTGCTTGGCGTATTTTAGTAACTCTTCTGTCGTGATTGTGTTTATTTTTTGATTAACAATGGATTGAAATATACTCACGAATTCACCACTCCCTGATGTTAATCTATGTGGTTATTAAATAAAAGGTGTAAACAAAGGGGGAGAAGTACATTCTTTACATCATTTCATTTCTCATGTATACTTCTTTGTGTAAATCGGAATCATTCTGATAATAATAGGTGGTTAAAATGGAAGATATAATAAAGGTAAATAAATTGACATATAAGTACGAAAAGGAAAATGTCCTTGAAGATATTCATTTTTCGGTACCGCGTGGAGCATTTTTAGGACTTGTTGGGCCTAACGGATCAGGAAAGTCTACTTTACTTAAAATTATTTTAGGCTTATTAAAGCTTCAAAAGGGAGAAGTCGAGTTATTTGGAACAGCAATAGAGCAGTTTAAAGATTGGCATCGAATCGGCTTTGTTTCTCAGAAAGCAAATTCTTTTAACTCGGGATTCCCTGCAACAGTTTACGAAGTTGTATCAAGTGGTTTAACAAAAAAAGTGGGATTGTTTAAAAGGCATAAGGATGCGGATAAGGAGAAGATACGAGCAGCGATTGATTCTGTGGGATTAACTGAAAAAATAGGAAGCAATATCGGTGAGTTATCAGGTGGACAACAACAAAGAGTTTTTATCGCTCGAGCATTAGTAAGTGATCCAGACTTACTTATCTTAGATGAGCCAACAGTTGGTGTTGATGCAAAGAATGTCCAATCGTTCTATGAGATGCTTACAGAGCTTAATCAGGATCGAGGAATAACCTTAATTTTAGTCACTCATGATATCGGTACGATTACAGATAAAGTGACCCATGTTGCTTGTTTGAATAAGCATATGCACTTTCATGGAGACACGGAGGAGTTTGAGAAGCAAAATATGTCTGACCTGTATGGCCATGATGTTCAAGTTCTTATGCATCAACATGACCATCACCATCATCATGTTCATCATCACGGAGGGGAAAACCGGTGATTGAAGCAATATTTAAATACGAATTTTTACAAAATGCATTTCTCACAGGTGCGATCATTGGTATTATAGCACCTTTACTCGGAGTCTATATTGTTGTAAGAAGGCTCTCTTTAATAGCGGATGCTTTAAGTCATGTGACTTTAGCCGGAATTGCGGCAAGCTTGCTTCTTGAAAAAAGGCTTTTGCTCACTACGGGCTTAAATCCCATCTATTTAGGAATGACATTTTCTGTAGTAGGTTCTTTGTTTATTGAAAAGCTTAGATCTGTATATAAACATTATCAGGAGCTGGCTATTCCTATTATTTTATCTAGCGGTATTGGCTTAGGCGTTATTTTTATTTCATTAGCAGATGGATTTAATACTGATTTATATAGTTATTTATTCGGTAGCGTTAGTGCTGTAAGTCGAACAGATTTAATTATTATTATCATTATCAGTGTGATTGTTGTGGCATTTATTACGCTTTTATATAAGGAATTATTTCTTTTATCATTTGACGAAGAACACGCAAAAGCCTCAGGTATAGCTGTGAAATCCCTACATTTCTTTTTCATTGTTTTAGTTGCACTAGTGATTGCCGCTTCAATGAGAATTGTTGGAATTTTATTGGTATCTTCTCTCATGACACTCCCTGTTGCTGCAAGTATCCGGATTGCAAAAGGATTTAAACAAACAATCCTTCTTTCTACCATTTTCGGAGAAGTTTCTGTTCTTGGCGGGCTGACAATTTCCTACTATCTCAATTTGGCCCCAGGGGGAACCATTGTAGTTATTGCTGTATTGATACTCATTCTTGTTATATTATTAAAGAAAATGTTCCAATGGAAACATGAGGTGAGAGTATGAATGTCACGGAAGCTCTTGAGTTATTAAAAAATAAAGGCTATAAGCATACAGGGAAAAGAGAAGAAATGCTTGGTCTTTTTGCAAATAGCAATAAATACTTAACAGCTAAGGACGTGCTTGACCGGATGAAGGATCATTATCCAGGGTTAAGCTTTGATACAATTTATCGCAATCTTTCTTTATTCGTAGACCTGGGTATTTTTGAAATGACTGAATTATCAGGTGAAAAACACTTTCGTTATTCTTGTGAAAGTAAACACCATCACCATCATTTTATTTGTTTGGATTGTGGAAAAACAAAGGAAATTGATACTTGCCCCATGAATAATTTACAGGAAAGCCTAAAGGACTATGATATCTCTGGTCATAAATTTGAAATTTATGGTCGATGCCCAGAATGTACGGTTCATTGAAAACTTAACCATTGAACCATTTCTCAACCCAATGATTGGCTTCCTCCCAACTAAAAACTCTTTTTACCCCTTTGGGTAGGGAGCCTTGATTATAGGGTGTATCAAATAAAAGTACAGGAATTTTGCATTCTTGTGCAATTTCAATGGCATTTTCATACTTATCTTCAAAAAATATTTCCACCCCGTACTTTTTTGCTGTTTCTACTTTTTCATGGGATCCGATCAGTTCTAAATGATCATATCCAATCCCATGGTTAATAAACCATTCTTTTGTCACCTCTAACACATTTTCTCCACGTGCGCTGATAAAAATTAAGTCGTTATGTTTTCCCCATTTTAACAATACTTCCTTTGCACCCTTAGATAACGGGGACAAAGCGAAAATGTCCCCCTCTTTTTGTTCATACCAATCGGTAAATTCTTTTTCTGGAACATCCACTACTTTTAATAAATCATAGTCAGTTAGATCTTCGAGTGTTAGTTGTAGTTGAAAGGCTTCATTAATAAAAGGAACGATAGCTGCTGGACAGGTTATGGTGCCATCAATATCAAATCCTAATTTTCTTTTCTTCATGTAATACTTCCCCATTTCTTTATTTTCACTCAAATATAAACTAGAAATGATTAACAACATAATTGTTACGGTAATGCAAATAATAATACTGCTCCTATCAAAGGAAAGCGAGGGATCAATATGGCAGATCAAGAACGCAACAACGAAGGATCATTCGATTACCTTCGTACGAGCGAAAATGTTGGTGAAACAAATAAATACCAACCTGCAGATTATTTAGAAGAAACCTCAGCTGAAATTGCTGCGCCAACTACTTTTAATCGAGAAAGAACAAACAATCGTGTTGGTGAGACGATGAAAAGCGGTACAGGAATAGGGTTCGCTGCTTTAATCGTTTCTATCCTTTCATTGTTTGTTGCTCCAATCTTGTTTGGAGCAGTTGGGATTGTATTAGGGTTTATCGCCCGAAGACGTGGAGCAACTGGCCTTGGTAGCTGGGCTATCGGGATTGGAGCGATTTCAATCATTGTCGGTATGTTTATACTACCATTTTTTTAACCGCTACAGATAATAGAAGAGGCTCCGGCGATTACGCCAGAGCCTCTTCCCTTGATTTTAAGATTGCAGTGCTTCCTGATCACGTTTGGCTTGAAATTCTGCAGCAATTTGATCGATTTCCTTTTTAAGCTCTTCAACCATGGTGGCTTCAGGAACTTTCCGGACAATTTCCCCTTTACGGAATAAAAGACCTTCGCCTCTAGCGCCAGCTATTCCAATATCGGCTTCTCTTGCTTCACCAGGACCATTTACCGCACAGCCCAAGACGGCTACTTTAATCGGTACTTTAATTTGCTGAATGTACTCTTCAACCTCATTTGCAATGGAAATTAAATCAATTTCGATTCTTCCACAGGTCGGACAAGAAATAAGTGTTGCGGCATTTGAAGATAATCCAAATGATTTTAGTAATTCACGGGCAACTTTTACTTCTTCTACAGGGTCAGCACTAAGTGAAATTCGAACGGTGTTCCCAATACCCTTGCTTAAGATTGCTCCTAAACCAGCTGCGCTTTTTACAGTCCCTGCAAACAAGGTGCCTGATTCAGTAATCCCAAGGTGTAGAGGATAATCGAATGCTCTTGCTGCTTTATCATAAGCTTCAATAGCTAGGTTAACATCTGATGCCTTCATACTAACGATGATATCGTGAAAGTCGAGATCTTCTAAAATTTTGATATGGTGCAAGGCGCTTTCTACCATCCCATCAGCTGTTGGGTACCCATATTTTTCTAATATTCTTTTCTCTAACGAACCAGCATTGACTCCAATTCGGATTGGAATGCCCTTCTCCTTAGCTGCTTTAACAACTGCCTCCACTTTTTCACGGCGACCGATATTACCAGGATTAATACGGATTTTATCCGCACCTCCCTCAATCGCTTTTAGAGCTAGTTTGTAATCAAAGTGGATGTCTACCACTAGAGGAATATTAATTCTTTTTTTAATTTCAGAAATCGCGTTAGCTGCTCTTTCATCAGGACAAGCAACACGGACGATTTGACAACCGGCTTCTTCTAGCCTTTTTATTTCAGCAACCGTCGCCTCTACATCATGTGTTTTTGTGGTAGTCATGCTTTGAATAACAACTTCATTATTTCCACCAATGGTTAAAGGTCCGACTTTTATGGGACGAGTTTTTGTACGATGTATAATTTCACTCAACAGTGATTCTCTCCTTTTAAAAAAAAGATCTAAAGTAATCTTAGTACTTTCCTAATGAACATTGTAACAATGAACGTTAAACGTGACAAGAATCTTGACGCTGGGAAAAAGTCACCATTAATGTTAGTTGCTATCGGACTTACTGTAATCAGGAAATAGGTATAACTTTCCGGCTTGAATTTCCTCTGGTTTTTTGCCTTTATTTAATACGATAAAATCATTTACTATTTTTTCAATAGGAACGGGTAGGGCTCCTTCTAGTTGTGATTCTATGATCGACAGAACCGTATCTCCCTGCTCCACGGTTTTACTAAATGATGGAATAGCAGTCTCTTCGTTTGAATTCACTTCAGAATTTACTTCGACGGATTCTATTGTTTCATTGTGTGGTATAGTACCAATGCTTAAATCAACATATATGATATACAAAATTAGAGTAACAAGTAGAGAAACGAAGAGACGTTTCATGGGCGATTCTCCTTATTTAGTAGAGTTACTCTATTTATATGTAGTAGATAGATTAATAGTACAGATAAAAAAAGAAAAACGCGTTATATCGCGTTTTTCTTTTATTTCTTAGCTTTCTGAGGAATTTCTCGAACGGTTAAGTACAACATAATAATAGAAACAAACCAATTAATTAAGAAGCCGTTAGGAACGTTCGTTTGAAAAGCTTCCATAATCGTAAAGAAAATAGTAGGGAGAGTTACGCTATAAGCTGATAGTCTCCACAATTGTCGATAGGGTAGATTACGACTGGTAACATTCTTAATAAATAGTCCGAACAATGCAAGAATGGTAATCTCAATAAATTTTATCCCGCTTGAAAAAATATAAATGGTCAGTGCTAGGACGGGAATAATTACTGCTAATAAACCATCAACTGAATGGATCACTTCTAAGATACTGTCTTTTGTAATGGTTAGGTCTGTTAAAGTTGAATAGTCGTAGGTGTCGAGTGTTCCTCCTGCAATAAGAACAAACTCATTTTGTAGAAGGGCAAATGCATTCTGATAGCCTTCTAGATCCGTCTCACTAACTTCACCAGTAGAGTCAAAAATGATGGTGAAATCTGCATCCTCAATATAGATGGGTTCTTCTTGGTCTGCTGAGAGCTCGCCATTTTCTATTGAAAAATCAGGAAGTTCTTTATCTACTGTGTGGGCGGCTGTCTCAATTCCATTATTTATAGCTGAACTTACATAGCTAACGGTTGGAATAACAGAAACGAGAGTTAGTAAAAAGACATAAAGAATCGTTTTTTCAATACCTTGGAATCGTGTACTAGCAATGTCTTTAGGAGAGTAGAGGCTTTTAAATAATTGCTGAAATATGTTCATGAGCGTATGACACACACCTTTCTATGTAATCTTTCATATTTTATCGTGATATGGCTTTGTTGTCCAAATAAACACGATTCATTGAAAAATATGGATGTGCTTGTAACATAATTGTAACATTACTATCCTTTTGTTAAGGCATTGTAAATTTGAAGATAATTATATTTACTTTTTTCTTTACGTTACACATAATGATTAAGGGGTTTTTAAGAATAATGTCGAAAAAAGTGTAGGGGTTGAAATACTTGGAATTAAACATCCAGCAAATGATTTTTGAGTTTTTAGGTGGCCTTGGAATTTTCTTATTTGGTATCAAGTTTATGGGAGATGGCTTGCAAAAGTCGGCAGGAGATAAATTAAGAGATATTCTTGATCGATTTACAACCAATCCTTTCATGGGTGTGTTAGCGGGTATTATTGTTACAGTTCTTATCCAAAGTAGTTCTGGCACTACGGTCATTACCGTTGGATTAGTTAGTGCTGGTTTTATGACGTTGCGACAAGCAATTGGTGTCATCATGGGGGCAAACATTGGTACAACTGTTACCGCATTTATCATTGGTATTGATATCGGTGAATATGCGCTTCCAATTATTGCTCTTGGTTCAATCCTTATTTTCTTCTTTAAAAATAATAAAACAACTAGCATTGGACAAATTATTTTCGGTTTTGGTGCCTTGTTTTATGGATTAGAGTTAATGAGTGGTGGAATGAAGCCGCTAAGAAGTTTAGAGGCCTTTCACGAATTAACCGTTAATATGAGTTCTAATCCAATTTTGGGTGTTGTGATTGGAACGGTATTTACCGTTATTGTTCAAAGTTCTAGTGCAACGATTGGAATATTACAAGGCTTATATGCTGAAAATCTAATTAATATTGATGCTGCACTTCCTGTATTATTTGGTGACAATATTGGTACTACTATAACAGCAGTTTTAGCTTCTATTGGTGCATCGGTTGCCGCAAGAAGAGCAGCTGCTACACATGTGCTATTTAATCTCATCGGTACAGCCATCTTTATGGTTTTACTTGTTCCTTTTACAAAAATTATTATATCCCTTCAGGGTTCTTTAAACTTAAATGAAGAAATGACCATTGCTTTTGCCCATGGGATTTTTAATACAACTAATACGATCATTCAATTTCCCTTTATTGCTGTTCTAGCATTAATCGTGACAAAATTAATACCAGGGGACGATTCTTTAATAGATTATAAATCGAACCATTTAGATCCAAACTTTATTAAGCAATCCCCTTCCATTGCTCTCGGACAAGCAAAAGAAGAAGTACTACGAATGGGGCAGTTTGCTATTAAGGGTTTAGAAGAAACAAGCAGTTTTGTGCATTCAAAACAAACGAAACATGCAGATACTGCTTACCAATTAGAAAGTGCAATAAATAATTTAGATAGAAAGATTACTGACTATCTTGTATTACTGGCTACAAGCCCCCTATCAACAAATGATTCAGAAGAGCATACAACGCTTATGGATACGGTTCGTGATATTGAGAGAATAGGGGACCATTTCGAAAATATTGTGGAGCTTGTTGAATATCAAAATTCAAATAAAGTAAAAATTACGGACAGTGCAATGAAAGATTTAGAAGAAATGTTTGCTTTAACTATTTCTACTGTTCAAGAAGCTCTTCAATCTCTTGACCATAAAGATTTGGATGCGGCTCGTCATGTAGTTGAAAAAGAAAACCAAATTGATAAAATGGAAAGAACACTTCGTAAGCAGCATATACTTCGTTTGAATGAAGGAAAATGTTCCGGTTCTGCAGGGATTGTGTTTGTTGATATTATTAGCAATCTAGAGCGAATTGGTGACCATGCTGTAAATATTGCAGAAGCAGTTCTTGGAGTAAGACATTCTTAAAAAACAAGGGATCCTCCCTTGTTTTTTTGTACAGAGGTGACCAGATGGAACTAGTGTATTGGCTAATCATATTATTGTTTTTTCTAGTTTCTTTCGTAGGTTTGATTTATCCGATCATTCCAGGGGTATTATTTTTGGTTGGCGGTTTTATAGTTTACGGCTTATTATTCTCTTTTGAACCTTTTAATTGGTTATTTTGGAGCATTCAAAGCTTATTTGTCCTCTTATTATTTGGCGCCGATTATTTAGCAAATTTGTTTGGAGTGAAGAAATTCGGTGGCACAAAAGCAGGAATTTGGGGAAGCTCAATTGGGTTATTAGTAGGTCCCTTTATCATCCCAATACTAGGAATTATTGTGGGACCCTTTATTGGAGCGGTTATTGCAGAGCTTCTTATAAATAAAAGAGGCTTGAATGAGTCCTTAAAAGTTGGTGTCGGGTCAGTAGTTGGGTTTATTAGTAGCGTGATTACAAAAGGGCTTATTCAATTATTTATGATTGTATATTTTTTCTTAGTGGTTCTATAAAGAGAAAAGAGCTAATGAGCTCTTTTCTCTTCTAGTTTAACCCACATATTTCATGGGGGCAGTTCTGACAATCTACTTCTTGCTTTAAATAGGCTAAATTTTTTACCGTAAATTTCTGTTGATCATATGATATAACATCTAGTTCCCTAAGTTCCTTTAACATGCGCTGTATGACTTCTCTTGTTCCATACGTAAGACTTGCGAGTTCCTGGTGAGTGAGGGGTAAGTCAATTAATATTCCTTTTTCAGTCATGATTCCATAACTATTACAAAGGCGAATTAAAATACTATAAAGTCCACCTTTTTTCCCATGCATTATGAGATCCTGGCACTTTATTTGAGCTTTTAAATACCTAGTACTAAGCCAAGATGTCAATTCACTCATGACGCGAGGAGAACTCATCGCAAACTTTTCGAACTCTTCGCGTTTGATAATAAGAAATTCGCAATCTGAAATGGTCTTTGCAAAAAAGTGATAAATCGGATTTGCTTTAAATAATTGGTATTCAATAATTAATTCTTCTCCATTAAGAATTTTAATAATAAATTCTTTGCCTCTCATATGAACTCTCCCAAGAGAAAGGCTTCCCTGTAAAAGAATATAAATATGACTCACTGAATCTCTTTCATTAAATATCGTTGTACCTGCTTTAACTTTCTGTATATGTTCTTTATCTATAAATTCGTGTATGAGTAAGCTATATAATGAAACATTTATTTCAGTCATGTAATACCCGCCCTTTCCTCTCCTCTCTTTGATTTAATAAAAATACCTATAGAGTGTCAATAACGTAACGTCCTTTAAAAAGAACAACTAACAGCTGCTATGACTTAAATCATTGACATGACGCTAATATTTACATATTTGACAAATTATCGAAACATCAGAAATGGTATGATGAAAAGGAGGAATGAACATCTTGTATTGCGAATATTTCTTTCCAAAAAGGGTAATGTAAATCTGTTAGCTTAAGCTTATTATTTGAACAATGTTGCCAAGTTTGGTAATCTTAAGTTAATACCTTTAGGAATATCCAAACGTTAAAAAATGAAAGGATTTTTCTAAAGAATAAATCATTATACATATTTAGGAGGAGTTATTCATGGCATTCGAATTACCGCAATTACCTTATGCTTACGACGCTCTAGAACCACATATCGACAAGGAAACAATGAACATTCACCACTCAAAGCATCACAACACATACGTAACGAACTTAAATAATGCTTTAGCTGGAAATGAAGATTTGCTGTCAAAATCAGTTGAAGAAGTAATTGCTAATCTTGATGCAGTACCAGAAGCTGCTCGTACAGCAGTGCGTAACAATGGTGGTGGACACGCTAACCACACATTATTCTGGCAAATCTTATCTCCAAATGGTGGTGGGGAACCTACTGGTGACCTTCTAGCTGCTATCAATGCAAAGTTTGGAAATCTAGAAAGCCTTAAAGAAGAGTTCGCAAAAGCTGCTACCACTCGTTTTGGTTCTGGTTGGGCTTGGCTTTCTGTAAATAACGGAGAACTAGAAGTAACTAGTACACCAAATCAAGACTCTCCATTAATGGAAGGGAAAACACCAATCCTTGGTCTTGATGTGTGGGAGCACGCTTACTACCTAAAATTCCAAAACCGTCGTCCAGACTATATCAATACTTTCTGGAATGTTGTTAATTGGGATGAAGTTGCAAAGAGATACGCTGAAGCAAAATAAATAAACAAGTAACGACGTGGATGATTCCACGTCGTTTTTGTTTATTTTGTACATAATTAACTTGTTCTTGTTGAAAACTACCCTTAGATACGAAGGGGAGTTTCTATTCATGAGCAAAGTAAAAAAATTAATTGGTGACATCGATCTGACTAAGGATTTACTTTTACTTTTGTTAATCGGAGGTCTGTATTCCTTAAGCGTTGCTTTATCCAATACATTTGTAAATATTTATTTATGGAAACAATCCGGTGACTTTAAAGATTTAGCTATATATAACCTCTCAGTTGTTGTTCTCCAACCTTTAACATTTATCCTAGCAGGCAGATGGGCTAAAAAGATTGATCGAGTAATCGTGTTGCGTATTGGAGTCATTTTTTTAGCTGTTTTCTACTTAACCGTTTTAGCAATTGGTACCAATGCTTCTCAATTTTTAGTTGTGTTAGGAGGATTACTAGGAATTGGTTATGGTTTCTACTGGCTCGCCTTTAATGTGTTAACCTTTGAAATTACGGAGCCAGAAACAAGAGATTTCTTTAACGGCTTTTTAGGAATTCTGTCTTCTGTTGGAGGAATGATCGGTCCTATTGTGGCTGGAACAGTGATTTCCAAACTTGAGAAATTCACTGGGTATTCTGTTATCTTTGCTACATCCTTAGGGTTATTTTCCGTTGCGGTTATATTAAGTTTTTTCTTAAAGAGAAGGCCTGCGGATGGAAGATATATGTTTTTAAGGATTTTACAAGAGAGAAAAAACAATTTTAATTGGAAACAGATTACAAATGCGCATTTTGTCCAAGGAATGAGAGAAGGAACGTTTGTATTTGTCATTTCCGTATTTGTATTTATTACGACTGGAAGCGAAATGGCACTAGGAACGTTTGGATTGGTGAATTCAGGAATCGCCTTTATTGGGTACTATTTTGCATCACGCTGGATAAAAAAGCAGCATCGAAAAAAAGCCATTCTTCTCGGTGGTATCCTATTGTATTTAGCTATTTTGTTATTAGTATTTAACCTCACGTACACGAAGCTTTTAATTTACGCTTCGATTATTGCGATTGCTTATCCGATGTTATTGGTACCATATGTATCAATGACCTATGATGTAATCGGAAAAGGCTGGAATGCTGCAGAAATGAGAATTGAATATATAGTGGTCAGAGAAATCTTTCTGAATTCAGGAAGAATTGTCTCTATTCTTATCTTTTTATTGGCTGTATCGTTTTTTGATCCAAAGCAAAGTATCCCAATCCTTTTATTATTAATTGGTTCAGGGCATAGTCTCATTTATTTCTTTGTTAGAAAAATTGAATTTCATTAGTACCAACTGCCTCTCCTATTGGTTTGGAGGGGCTCTGAAATGAGGTGGAGAAATGAATCAGGAAAAGAAGAAAAAAAAGAAGAGAAAGCAGCTCCCTGTTCGGTTGAACATGCTGTTTTTTTTCGTGTTTTTACTCTTTTCCATTCTTGTACTTCGTCTTGGATTTATTCAAATTGTCTACGGAGAAGATTATCGTAGGGAGATAGAAAGAACAGAGGATGTTACCATCAATCATCCAGTACCAAGAGGTCGCATGTACGACAGGAATTTTCAAATGATTGTTGATAATGCCCCCGAAAAAGCAATCGCTTATATAAATCAAGGACACGGCCCAAAAGAAATGCTAAAGGTTGCAGAGAGATTAGCTTCAATTATTACGATGGATGTTAGTAGGATTTCCGATCGAGATAAAAGAGAGTACTGGATGATGCGTTTCCCTGCTGAGGCAGAAAATAAGGTGCAAGAAAAAGAAAGGAAAACTTTAAAGAAAGGCCTAACCACACAAGAGTGGAATAAAAAGGTTTATCAATTAACGCTAGATCGAATCACGCAACAGGATATCGAACCATTCAAAGATCATGATTTGGAGATTATATCCATATGGAAGGAATTAAGAAACAGTACGGAATTTACTCCGCAGGTGATAAAAAACAAAGATGTCTCAGATAAAGAGTTTGCAAAAGTTAGTGAAAGCTTGCAATCTCTACCGGGTATAGAAACCATTACTGATTGGGAAAGAGTATATAAGTTTAATAATACGTTGAAGACTGTCCTTGGAAAAGTGACTGACACAAAGGAAGGAATACCAAGAGATCATTTGGATTATTACGTTGCAAGAGAATATAACCGTAATGATCGTGTTGGGAAAAGTTATATTGAATATCAGTATGAGGACGTCCTTAGTGGACAAAAATCAAAAATTAAGAAGGTAACAAACAAATCTGGAGAAATAATTGAGTCAGAGACCATTTCTGAAGGTGAACAAGGCAATGACCTTATATTAAGTATTGATATGGAATTGCAACTAGCTGTCGAAAAAATAATTGAAGACGTGCTAATGAAAACGAAGAAAAACAAGGAAACCGAGTTTTTAGATCGAGCATTTGTTGTTTTAATGGATCCACGTACAGGTGAAGTTTTAACAATGGCTGGAAAGTTATTAAGTCAGACGGAAGATGGAAACTACGAAACAGAAGATTTTTCATTAGGGAATATCACAACTTCTTACAATGTCGGTTCGACTGTAAAGGGTGCAACGATATTAACTGGTTTTCAACAAGGAGTAATTAAGCCTAGAACCGTATTAGTTGATGCGCCTATGAAAATAAAAGGAACGCCTGTGAAGAAATCTTGGCAGAATTTTGGTCCGATCGATGATGTTTATGCGCTAAGAAGATCCTCCAATGTCTATATGTTTCATACCGCAATAAAAATAGGAAAAGGTCATTATGCATACGATAAACCATTAATCCTTGAACCCAATACCTTTAATATTGTTCGTGATTCGTTCGGTCAATTTGGTCTTGGAACTAGAACGGGAATTGATCTTCCTAATGAAACAATCGGTTATAAAGGAGCTAGCACAAAGCCTGGGTTTTTATTGGATTTAGTGATCGGGCAATATGATACATACACACCCATGCAGCTTGCCCAATATGTAAGTACAATCGCAAATGGGGGAAATCGGCTACAGCCAAGAATGGTAAAGGAGATAAGGCAAACGAATCTTCAAAATATATATGCTCCTGGGGCACTTGTGCGGGAACTAAAGCCAAAAATACTAAATCGAATTGATGTGAACGAGTCGAATATGAAGAGGGTACAAGAGGGCTTTCGTCAAGTCATGCAGCATCCATTAGGTACAGCATATAAAGAATTTAAGGGTGCTGCCTATTCGCCAGCTGGAAAAACGGGAACTGCACAGGCATTTTATGATGGCCCATCAAGGCATTTATATAAAGAGCCACCGGCTGTAATGAATTTGAGTCTTGTGGCGTATGCACCTTCTAACAATCCTGAGATATCGATGGCTGTTGTTGTTCCATGGGTATACACAGGGGAAAAAGGACCTTCACCAAATTTGGAAATAGGGAGAAAAGTGCTAGATACGTACTTTCATCTAAAGAAAACAAAATAATACTTTGCCCAAATTCCGACACGTTCACACACATTTCTACTTAATTTACAAAACCTTTACAAACGGTTAAAACCCCTTTAACAGTTCAGTATTATTGTATTACTTGTAGAACACAATAAAACAACCTTTATTTCTTAGGAGGAATTACCGAATGAAAAATCTCAAGAAACTCAGCCTACTTCTAATGCTTGCTGCTGTTATGTCTATTATTGCTGCTTGTGGCGGCGGAGAAGAAGCTACTGAAGAAGGTACAGAAGGTACTAACGAAACAGCTGAATTAGAAGGATCTGTAGTAATTGATGGTTCAGGTACAGTATATCCGTTCATGGTTGAAATGGCTGAACAATATATGACAAATGCTCAAGAAAATGTTTCAGTTGAAGTTGGACGTGCTGGTACTTCTGCTGGATTCAAGAAGTTCTTAGTTGAAGATGGAACAGATTTCAACGATGCTTCTCGTCAAATCAAGGAAGAAGAAACGGCGACTGCTGAAGAACTAGGAATTGAAGTTCAAGAAATGAAAGTTGCTTTAGACGGATTAACTTTTGTAATTAATAGCGACAATGACTGGGCTGAAGAGCTGACTCAAGATGAAGTAAAACAAATTTTCTTAGGTGAAAAGAAAAACTGGTCTGATATTCGCCCGGATTTCCCGAACGAGCCAATTGTAACAATGGGTCCTAACGAAAACCACGGTACTTATGAGTTTTTCTGGGAAAAAATTCTTGAAGAGCAAGATCTAGTAGAAGGTGTTAACCTTCAACAAGATTACTCTACACTTGTAGACTTGGTTTCTAAAGAAAAGAATGCTATTGCTTTCTTCGGTTATGGTTACTATGAAAACAACAAAGATAAATTAAAAGCTGTGAAAGTAGACTTTGGTAACGGTGGGGTTGAGCCTACTTTAGAAACAATCGGTGAAGGTGAAGAGTTTGCATATTCTCCATTCACACGTCCAGTTTTCACATATTTAAACGTAAATATGGCAAAAGAAAAGCCACAAGTATTAGATTATGCAATCTACACAATGGAAAATGCTCAAGAAGTTGCTAAAAATACTGGTTTCGCTCCTTTAACTGACGAGGAAGTGGAAGCAGCAATCAGCACTCTTGAAGGCTTAAAATAATAAGAAGGTATTCAGAAACTAATCTGGAGTACTAAGAAGATGAGAGGGGTCATTCTCATCTTCTTAGCTGTTTAACATTAGAATAAAAAGAATCATTCATTGCATGATAAGGATGATAGGGTCTGGATGAAAGGGGTTTTATCCTTGGAAAAAGATGTATCAAGGGAATCGAATACATTAAGTGTTCGAGAGATGATTGAGAAAAACAAGCGTTCTGTTAGTACGGCTAGTGTTTTAGAGGGGTTAATGCCTAAAATACTACTTACCATTGCTATTATTTCTATTTTAACAACTATAGGTATTGTACTAACCTTATTAACAGAAACAATCGCGTTTTTTAGAGAGGTCTCCTTTGTGGAGTTTTTTACTGGCACAGTCTTAAAGCCACTTGGTGAAAGTGCACAATTTGGTGTTTTGCCATTACTAACTGCGACCATCATATCTTCTGCTATCGCTATGTTAGTAGCGATTCCTATTGGACTAATGACAGCTGTATATTTAAGTGAGTATGCGTCTGAGAGAGTTAGAAAATTACTAAAACCAATGTTAGAAATACTTGCGGGTATTCCAACGATTGTATATGGTTTCTTTGCTTTTACATTTGTTACTCCCCTATTAACAAAGCTTATACCTACACTTGAGCCTACTAATATCCTCAGTCCTGGTATAGTTATGGGGATTATGATTATTCCAATGGTTGCTTCTTTATCAGAAGATGCAATGAGCTCTGTGCCTAATGCAATGAGAGAAGGAGCCTTAGGACTAGGGTCGACAAAATTCGAAGTAACCTGGAAGGTAGTCGTTCCTGCTGCTATATCTGGAATTGTTGCTTCATTTGTTCTCGGAATTTCCCGCGCAATTGGTGAAACGATGATCGTAACTATAGCAAGTGGAAGTAACAAAGTCTTCACATTTGATATTACCCAATCCATGCAAACAATGACTGCATATATAGTAGAAGTTACAGGAGGAGATGCTCCTGCAGGTTCCACGCTTTATTACAGTCTTTATGCAGTGGCAATGACTTTATTTGTTTTTACACTAGTCATGAATTTAATTGCCCAGTATATCTCTCGTAAGTTTAGGGAGGAATATTAAGATGAAATACGTTGATACAAATCAAGTTCAAAAAAAGATGACATCTCGTCTCCTTACTAATCGTATAGCAAAAACCTTGTTTCTTTTAGCGACCTTATTTGGACTACTTGTTTTGGTCGTATTAATTTATCGAGTATTTGCACAGAGCCTTGGTTGGATTGATTTTGACTTCTTAAATAACAGACTTTCTACAAACGCAGAGAGAGCCGGTATTAAGGGAGCAATCATGGGTACCTTGTGGCTAATGCTAGTGGTCGCACCAGTAACATTAATCCTAGGAGTAGGTACTGCTATTTATTTAGAAGAATATGCAAAAAAGGGTCGATTACAAGCCTTTATACAAATGAATATATCTAATCTTGCTGGAGTTCCTTCCATCGTTTTTGGAATTTTGGGTTTAACAATCTTTGTAAGAGGATTAAATCTAGGAGCAGTAGTTTTAGCCGGAGGATTCACAATGGCTCTATTGGTTCTTCCTGTAGTAGTCGTTGCAAGTCAAGAAGCCATTCGTGCGGTTCCTCAGTTCTTAAGGGAAGCGTCTTATGGAATGGGTGCGACGAAATGGCAAACGATAAAAAACGTAGTTTTACCTGCTGCACTACCAGGGATTTTAACCGGAGTCATTTTAGCATTATCACGTGCAATTGGTGAAACAGCACCACTTGTAGTAATTGGTATTCCAGCATTTATTATTCCATTACCTGAAGGTCTTTTAGATAAATTTACGGTCATGCCGCTGCAAATTTATTACTGGACCATTGATTCAGCTTTAGTGGATGAATATGCAAACCTAGCGGCTGCAACCATTGTTGTTCTATTATTGGTTTTATTCATAATGAACTCAATAGCAGTGTTAATAAGAAATAAATTTCAAAGAAGATTTTAATTGGGTGGAGGGGTTTTACGATGGTCGTTTCAACATACAGTGAAAATAAAACTGCGGAAGAGTCTAGTGATCATATGAGTGCAAATAAGGGAAGTAAGAAGAGCCTTGCTTATCAAACGAAGGATTTGAACCTTTGGTATGGTACAGACCATGCATTAAAGAATATTAACCTTGATATAAATGAGAGGGAAGTAACAGCCATCATTGGTCCTTCAGGTTGTGGGAAGTCAACATTTATTAAAACGTTAAATCGAATGGTTGAACTGATTCCAGTGGTGAAAATTTCTGGAGATATTTTGTATCGTGAAAGAAGTATATTAGATAAATCATATAAAGTGGAAGATTTACGAACAAACGTAGGAATGGTTTTCCAAAAACCAAATCCATTTCCAAAATCCATTTATGAAAATATTGCATATGGACCTAAAATTCATGGAATTCGCAATAAAAAAGTTCTTGATGAGATTGTTGAAAAGAGTTTGCGCGGTGCGGCAATTTGGGATGAAGTAAAAGATCGTTTGAATGAAAATGCGTACGGTCTCTCCGGAGGTCAGCAACAACGTCTTTGTATTGCGCGCTGTTTAGCCATCGAGCCAGATGTTATCTTAATGGATGAACCTACGTCAGCCCTTGATCCTATTTCGACTCTTAAAGTAGAGCAATTGGTCCAAGAGCTTAAAAAGGAATATAGTATCATAATTGTTACACATAATATGCAGCAAGCTGCCCGTATTTCGGATAAAACGGCATTTTTCTTAAATGGAGAAGTAGTAGAATTTGACGATACAAACAAAATATTCTCGACTCCTTCTGATCAACGTACAGAAGACTATATTACTGGTCGCTTCGGATAATATACTCATAACAAACGATTTGATTGTTAACAATACCAATCGGACATGAAAGGAAGACAAATATGGTTGTACGTGAAAAATTTCATTTTGATCTTAAGGAACTTCAAAATAAGCTAGTTGAGCTAGGGAACTTTGCAGATGAAGCATTAAAAGAGTCAATCACTGCATTAGAGACAAAGAACGTGGAACTTGCGCTAGAAATCATGGAAAATGATACAAGAGCTGATGTGATGTATGAAGAAATTAACGACTTTGCTATTCTTTTAATTGCAAAGCAGCAACCTGTAGCTATAGACTTACGCCGAATCATTGTAGCTATTAAAATTGCTACCGATATCGAGCGCATTGCCGACTTTGCGGTCAATGTGGCGAAGTCAGCTATTCGAATCGGCAGTGAAGAACATGTAAAACCAATTGTTCATATTAAAGAAATGTATGAAATTACATCAAAAATGTTAAAGCTCTCCCTAGAGTCGTTTATTGAGGAGGATGTACAAAAGGCAAAACAGGTGGCAGATATGGATGATGATGTTGACAATTTGTATGGCGTAACCATACAAGAGCTTTTGAGAATCAATCAAGAAAAGCCAGAATTTCTGGCGCAAATTACACAACTATCTTTTACTTGCCGTTATCTAGAAAGAGCGGCGGATCATGTGACCAATATTGCTGAACACACGTTTTATCTTGTTAAAGGTAGGCACTATGACTTAAATGAATAATATAAAAAGCTGAAGAGAAATTCATCTTCAGCTTTTTGTTATGATCTTTGCAAGTTGTTCGAATGTCATATCGCTTTTTACGACAAACTCACCTAGTTGAACTTTCGTATGATAACCAGTATTGATTAAATATTGTTCGAATTCAAAAGCATCAGTGATGATTCCTGCGTCCTTTAAAAGTGTGGCAATCTCACTCGATTGCATCCCACTAATAATGTTAAGTTTGTACTCCTTAACTGCTTCCGCAGGCTGTTCTTCTTCTTTGGCTGTCTCTTCTTTCGTGGTATCCGTTTGTTCTGTCTCTTTTGTTTCTTCTTCAGGTGGTGTTGCCTCAGCATCCTTTGCCTTTGCTTCTAATTCTTCATATGCTTTTTCTTCAACTACTTTATATCCTTTATCTTCTACTTGGGCAATTAACTCTTCATTACTTAGCTTAGCTGCTGCTCCATTGTCTCCAGAAAAGTAATAATACGTCCCAAATATGCAAGTGGATAAGAGAAGACCAAAAGCGAATGCTCTTAGGTGAATCTTATTCATATGTTTCTCCTCTCATAGAAAACTCATTTAAAATAATCTCAACATCCTCAATAGGAAGAGAAGATTGCTTTGCAATTTGTTCAATGGAGAGACCTTGTTGAGATAGTGACCAAACTTGGTTCTTTAAAATAGCATGAACCTCTCTTTTTTGAGAAGCAGTACCAGAGAAATCTGAATCGGGTACTAAAAGTTCCTCCTCGAGAATCTTTATTTTTCTCTTCATTTGATATAGCTCTTGAATTTGGTTTAGGGATAACTGATCAATTTCATTCTTAAGCTCTTTCACCGGATCCTTAACAAAAAAAGATAGGACGAAGAGTAGTATAGATATAACCAATAAACTTAGTAACACATATTCCATTTCTTTCACCTCTTAAAAAATCAATAAAAACATTGTATCACTATACACGACAATTTTCGAATCAAAGTAAGAAGATAAGAGGGTTTTGTCGAGGTAAATAAGAAAAAAAGGTCGAAATGACTATTTTTTCTTACAAGACTTGTAAATTTTAAAAATAATTCTTCCTATAAAAAAAGGTGTGACGGGGTTAGGCAGATTACGACAAAATGTGTTTATTGTGAGAGAAACCTATCAGTGCTACGATGAAACTAACAAATAGGTATTTTTAAAGACTGAAAACTACTGTTAATTTCTAAATTCTTGAGGTGCATAATGACGATTGTTTCCGATACATTGGCTAAAACAAAAGAAAAGGATGGGATACACACTCAATTTATTGCTAAAGACAAGCTTTTCGTTTGTTGGTATACGTCACCACTAAAAATGGATGTTATACAACGCTTTTTTAAACAGTCTCTTGTAGGTCAGATTGTGAGAGTTTATGATGTGACCAAACAACTCGATAATAATGAGACAAAGTTTCCTTTCTTAGATATTAGTGTTCCTGTACAACAAAACTATTGGACATTAAAAGGTTTGAAGGATAACAAAGTATATTTACTGGAATTAGGGTTTTTCGTGGAGGATCAATACTTCCCAGTTCATCGTTCTGAGTTTATCCAAATAGAACAAACGGATTTCCTTGAAGAACAGAAGTCACTTCATGTCATTGTAAAAAATTCACGTGAATGGAATGAATATGTTAGCACATACAGCTTATATGAAAATGTGAAGGAAAGTGAGTGGGAACGTGAACAATAAGAAAATTCTAATGCTCTCATGGGAATACCCTCCAAATGTTGTTGGAGGATTGTCTAGGCATGTGGAAGGATTAGCTAAAGCATTAACGATCATTGGCTATCAGATTCATATCATAACGACTTGGGTCGAGGCGCTTCCAATGTATGAAAGAATAGGTAATATAGAAATATTTAGGGTAGTTCCTTTGAATGAGGGAGACTCCAGCTTTATTCGTTGGGTCGGAGGCTTAAATTTATCAATTGTTCATCAAGCAATGGATCTGATGAAAGAACATGAATATGCTTTGATTCATGCTCACGATTGGCTTGTAGGTGCTGCTGCGGTGACATTGAAAGAGAAACGACAGTTACCTTTAGTTACAACGATACACGCTACTGAACATGGTAGGAATGAAGGAATATATACTGAAATGCAAAAAAAGATTTATGAACAAGAGAAAGAGCTCATTCATCATTCAGATAAAATCATTATTTGTAGCTCTTCTATGAAAGAAGAAGTACTTCACATTTTTAAAATAGAGCCCGAAAAAATTGTCATGATTCCTAATGGAATAGATACAAGCATTGCCAACATTACTTATAAAAAGGAAATCTTAGAAAAATTCCCCATTCATAAGAAGAAAAAAATGGTCTTTTCAATTGGTCGGATGGTAAATGAAAAAGGTTTCCATACTCTTATTGAGGCAGCAAAAGAAATGGAAAGAAGTCGACCTGATGTTTACTTTATTATTGCTGGGAAAGGTCCAATGCTTCAAGAGTTTAGACACCGAGTGGAAGTCCTTGGGTTGAACAATATTCATTTCATTGGATTTGTTACAGATGACGAAAGAGAAGCTCTCTTTAAACAATGCTATTTAGCTGTTTTTCCAAGTTTGTATGAGCCGTTTGGGATCGTTGCGTTAGAAGCTATGGCCTACTCGAAACCAACGATTGTATCGAATGTTGGAGGTTTAAAGAGCATTATTAGTCATTTACACACGGGGTTATTAATGTGTAGCAATAATGCCAAGAGTTTTATTGAGCAGGCAATGATGCTTTTAGACAATGAAGAACTTGCCATACAATTAGGTGAGAGTGGTAAGAGAATGGTTGATACGATGTATAGCTGGAATAAAATTGCAGAGGATACACACCGAGTTTTTGAAGAAACGGTTATGCAGATTAGGTTGTAACTAAGTTTGCACAAACAAAGGATGTAGAGGAGAGATAAGAATGAAGGGCGTGATATTGGCTGGTGGGAAAGGGTCCCGGATGTCGCCACTTACATTATTAACTCCTAAACCTCTCGTACCAATTTTGAATACTCCTGTCATTGATCTTTGTATCTCATGGTTAAAGTCACAGGGAGTAACGGAAATAGCCATAACAATCCATCATCTAGCGACAAAAATACAAAAACATTGTGGTGACGGGAGCAAATATGGAGTTAAGCTTGTTTATTTATATGAGACAAACCCGATGGGTACAGCAGGTGGTCTTCAAGCTTTAAAGGAATTTATTGATGGAACATTTATTGTGATATCTTCAGATGTGGTTAATCAATTTAATCTTCAAAAGGCTGTTACATTCCATTTTGAATCAAGAAGTGAGCTTACGGTAATAACAACTTCGATAGCACAACCTGAACATTACGGGATAGTCATCAAAGATAAGAAAGGGAAAGTTCGTTGTTTTCTTGAAAAGCCGCCTCAGCACCTAATCTTTAGTGATCAAATCAATACAGGAATTTATATTATTGAACCATCCATATTAAACTATATTCCAAGCGACTGTCCATTCGATTTTAGCCATGATTTATTTCCCTTATTACTGGAGAAGAATGTTGCTCTTTACAGCTTTAGTTTGGAGGGCTACTGGATGGACATAGGTCAAATTCATACATACCACCAAGTACATCGAGATTTCTTGTTACCCTTCTTGGGATGGAAAGAAAAAAGAGGGTACAAGGAGATTAAAAAAGATGTGTGGGTTGGCCCAAATTGTGAAATAGATCCTTTGTGTAGAATTGAAGGTCCCGTTCTAATTGGTGAAGGTTCAAAACTTGGTTCCAATACGATCATTGGAGCAAATACCGTCATTGGGAAAAATTGTGTAATAGAGGTGGACTGTTTTATAGAAGATTCCATTCTATGGGATGGAGTTCAAATAAAAAAGGACTCTCATATTGTAAATTGTGTCATCGCTTCATTTGTTGTGGTTGAAGAAGGAGCGAGTATGCTGGATAATATGGTGGTTTTTGAAAAGAAAGAGATTCAGAGTAAAATAAGTAGTAGTGCTGCTACCAAACCTGAAAATTTTTATGAAAATGGCCTTATTTATGAGCATGAGGATTATCAAGGTAGTGAATACAGCATGGAGAGTCTTGAAACAAAGCTCCCAATTGATGCAATAGTGACTATAACAAAAATACATTGTCCCTCACAATTAAAAAGTAAAATGGTTAGAATACTTATTGAGAGTATGCTTGAAAAAACAAGGGATATAAACATAAAAGAAGGAGTTCAGCTCCACTTAAGTGATAATCGTTGGATATATATATTTCCGTTCGAAATGGAAGAATATATAACCATTTATACACATGCGGAGAGTATTGAAACTGCTAGAGCAATGGCCTATGAATGCCGTAATCAAATAACGATCTATCAAGGGGTGTAATATGATAACAAATACGTATCTGTCGATAGAAAAGGATCCAGTTGAGCACACTCCTTATATGAGAAAACAGTTTTCAACTATACCGGGTTTATGGATAGGTGGAAATATGCATTGGATCTCCAATGGGCATGAAAAAATAATCTCTTCAGAGTTGATTTCCATTCATGTTAAAGAAGAAAGTATCCATTCAAAAGTTCGATTGTTCCAAGTGTATGTCAGAAATCATAGTCCAGTGGAAAAGAACATGAAGCTAGTCTTTATGAGCCGTCATCACGAAGTGGCAACCGAACATCTCTCGTTTGTATCGCCACTTGAAAGAGTGATTTTTCATCTTTCAGGTGAAAAGATGTTTCTAGTAAATGGGAAATCCGAAGAAGGAGCGATTCAACAAACCGTACAGCCTCTTTGGAATATTCCAACAGAACAAATATGG
The DNA here is from genome assembly GCF_042433785.1 of Robertmurraya beringensis. Classification (NCBI taxonomy): domain Bacteria; kingdom Bacillati; phylum Bacillota; class Bacilli; order Caryophanales; family Bacillaceae; genus Robertmurraya; species Robertmurraya beringensis. Next base: position 324,256 of record NZ_JBHLUU010000015.1, read on the forward strand.
GCCGATCAAACGAAAGGAATCTTGAAATATCAGCCGATGGGAAAGGGTGCTGCGGCAAGTATCTTTACACTCGACTTAACCGTACCAGCTCAAACTTCGAGAAAAGGCACCGCGTGGGTGGTTCAAGGAACGGAGAAAAATTTGCTTCTACATCTTAATGATACAATTTTAAAAAAACACACTAGCATTTCAAAATAAATAATGGTATTATAGAAAAGTCGTATGAACAAATAACGAACAAGTCTGAACAGATAGAGTTTGGAGGGATAAATATGCGTGTGAACATTACATTAGCTTGCACTGAAACTGGTGATCGTAACTATATCACTACAAAAAATAAGCGCAATAACCCAGATCGTATCGAGCTGAAAAAATATTGCCCAAGATTAAAGCGAGTTACTTTACACCGTGAAACAAAATAAGCAGTAGGGTCATTCCCACTGCTTTTTTTTGTGTTTATATTCATACATACATTCAAATACCAGGGGGAATTTCATTGACCAGTAAAAGGTTCCTTCGTACCATCCTTCAACAAGACCTTCAGAAAAAGCCGCAACAACAATATGAAAATCAATCCACTCAGATTGCTACTCGTTTATTCAAAACGGAGGAGTGGAGGGACGCTACTACCATTGCAATTACCATTTCAAGAACACCAGAAGTAGATACATACCCGATCATTCGTGAGGCTTGGGAAGCAGGGAAAACGATTGTCGTTCCAAAGTGTCACAAAGAGACTCGTACAATGACTTTTCATAGAATTCAATCTTTTGAACAACTAGAAACCGTCTTTTTTGGCCTGCTAGAACCAATTGTCAGTCAAACGGTTGAAGTTCATAAAAGTAAAATAGATTTAGTTATTGTCCCAGGCTTAGGGTATACATCAAAAGGCTACCGTATTGGGTTCGGGGGTGGTTATTACGATCGTTTTCTAAGTGATTATGAAGGTAATACGATCTCATTAGCTTTTCCAGAACAAATCATCCCTTCGCTTCCATTAGAACCACATGATATTCCTGTGAAAAAGCTTATTACCTCAGAGGAGGTTATTGGTATTGATTGAATATATCCTAATATCGTCCTTTATCATTGTGGCATCTATTCTTGGGTATGCCTTGCGTTTTTTGACCAAGTCAGGGAGTGTATCAGCTGTATTTGTTGGGCTACTTATTTGCTTTGGCTTAGGGCTAAAAGGATTGATTTTATTAGGGATATTCTTTGTTTCTTCCAGTCTTTGGTCTGTATACAAAAGGAAGGAGAAAATGGTAGTCGAGGAGAAGCATGCGAAGGGTTCTAGACGTGATTATCAGCAAGTGTTGGCCAATGGTGGAATGGCGGCACTACTAAGCGTATTGTATGGATTCTTTCAAACTAATCATTTACTCTTAGCTTTTTGTGTTTTTATTGCTACATCTAACTCTGATACTTGGGCATCGGAAATTGGCACGTTAAGTAAAAGACGCCCTTACTCTGTTCGTACTTTTTCAGTTGTTGAAAGAGGAACGTCGGGAGCAGTCAGTTTATTAGGGACAATGGCAGCGGTAGCAGGAGCTATTTTGATTGCCTATTCATCTTATGTACTATTTAACTTACAAATATCTGAATTTTGGGTGATTTTTTTATTTGGATTTCTAGGTAATGTTATAGATACATTCCTCGGTGCATATCTACAAGCGTTGTATAGGTGTTCTCGATGTGGGGTAGAAACCGAGAAAATCATTCATTGTCAAAGAAGAACAGCGTTAATAAGAGGAAGAAAATTTTTAAATAATGATGTTGTAAACTTCATATCTGGCATTGCTCCTGCTATAGCGATATTGTTAATGTATTAGGTCATGAAAATAATGTAATGTGGAAACCATAAGTAATGAACGAAGGAGGGAATGGAATGAAAAATCATGTTAATCGTGTAGCTCTAATTGGAACGGGTGCTGTAGGTTCTAGTTATGCATTTGCACTGTTAAACCAAGGGGTAACGGAAGAACTAGTGCTAATTGATTTAAATAAAGAAAAATCAGAAGGAGATGCTATGGATTTAAACCATGGGATGCCTTTTGCTCCAAGCCCAACAAAGATATGGTTTGGTGATTATAGTGATTGTAAAGATGCTGATTTAGTGGTCATTTGTGCAGGGGCAAATCAAAAGCCAGGTGAAACTAGATTAGATCTAGTTGAAAAAAATACGCGTATTTTTAAAGGGATTGTTGAGCAAGTTATGGCAAATTCCTTTGATGGTATATTTTTAGTTGCTACAAATCCGGTAGACATTTTAACCTATGCTGTCTGGAAGTTTTCTGGCCTGCCTAAGGAAAGAGTCATTGGATCTGGTACGATTCTTGATACAGCAAGGTTCCGCTACCTGTTAGGAGATTATTTTAATGTAGATACAAGAAATATTCATGCCTACATTATCGGTGAGCATGGTGATACAGAGCTTCCTGTATGGAGTCGAGCTGATATTGCCGGCATTCCAATTTCACAATGGATTAAGAAAAATAGTGAGTATAAGCAAGAGGATTTAGAGGAGCTATTTCTTAATGTAAGAGATGCAGCTTATCACATTATTGAAAGAAAAGGTGCGACTTTTTATGGAATCGCCATGGGCTTAGTTCGTGTAACAAAAGCGATCTTGCAAAATGAAAATTCGGTTCTTACTGTTTCAGCCTACCTTGATGGGGAATACGATCAAAATGATGTATACATAGGCGTACCTGCAGTCGTAAATAGAAATGGAATTAGAGAAGTAGTTCATTTGGATCTAGATGAAACAGAGAAGGTAAAGTTTGCTCACTCTGTTAAAGTGCTAAAAAAGACAATGGAACCTGTCATGAAGATTGAAAAATGATTTTCATTTGTCATGGATAAAAATGAATTTGACGTTTCAAACTATAGGTAGGAGGGATGAAAATGTCACGTTTATTTTCTATGGTATTAGTTGGTATTGGTGGATATTATGCCTATAAGAATCGTTTTCGATTGGTTAATATCATACTCGGTAGTCCAATGATAAGAAGAATGGTTGTAAGTTCCTTAATGAATGTACCGTATGTTAGAAATTTAATGACAAAAACGGTATTCTCAGGACGTCCTGCCTTTTAAGAAAAAGACCAAAGTTTTTGTAAACTTTGGTCTTTTTTATGCCCATTTATCCATTGTAACAGAACTGAACTCAAAACTTTTTTATTAAGAATCAATCTCGTATATAATGTGAGTAAATCTTTGTAAAGGGAAGAGGGGGAAGCTTGAATAAATTAGAAGATTATTTATTTTGGAAGCTAGCACATTTTCTTATTCATAAAAAGGAGTATCGACTGTTAAGAACCTCTCCTTCGCAAGAGGAATTATGGTTTGAAAGAGTAGAAAACAAACAAGTACCAATTATTCGACTTAGACGGATCGACTTAGACTGGAGCAATTGGCTTGCTCGGGATATTGAGAACAGCGGGAATAATGGTGAAGCTATCCGACGTCAATTGGTTCGCGGCGAGGCTAACGTATTAAATTTATATGTGTCAGCCTATCCACCGGTTGATGACTATGATTTTCTGCTCTCGGAAAGTAAGTTTCTGAAGACAAATGTCACAACAAAGGTGATTACCCGGGATACTTATCATAAGGAAATCTCTGAATTGGAATATATATTTAGTGAGGAGATACGATTTGAGAAACAGGAGGAGTACTCTTCAAATGAAATCGAGGACTTAAAAAATGCTACTTTAGAAAAAGCTGTTGAGCGTATAAGAATGGAGAAGAGCATGTTTGAAAATGGAAAACCTCTTTTTACATATGTCTTTATGGCCCTTCAAATTATTGCTTACCTTTTTCTAGAGTGGAAAGGTGGAAGCACGAATACGGCCACGCTCATAAAGTATGGTGCGAAGTTCAATCCACTTATTTTAGAGGGACAATGGTGGAGGTTTTTTACCCCCATCTTACTTCATATCGGATTTATCCATTTATTTATGAATACACTGGCCTTGTACTATCTTGGGCCGACAATTGAAAAAATATATGGACGTATGAGATTTCTTTTAATATACTTGTTCGCCGGTTTTAGCGGATCAGTGGCAAGTTTTTTATTTACTACAAATCTTTCGGCTGGTGCAAGTGGAGCAATCTTCGGTTGCTTTGGAGCTCTTCTATACTTTGGACTTAACTATCGATCCCTCTTCCTTCGGACAATGGGCTTCAATGTTCTGGTTGTTATTGCCATCAACCTGTCTCTTGGTTTTACGATTCCAGGAATTGATAACGCTGGTCATCTAGGTGGTCTTGTAGGAGGATTTCTAGCTACGGCCGTTTTACATTTTCCAAAACAAAAAAAATGGTTACAGAAACTATTAGTATTATTCCTTACTGTAGGAGGAATGGGTAGTTTGTTATGGTATGGCTACGCAAATCCAGAAAAAATTACAGATGCACAATCGGTGATGGTCTTGTCTCAAGTGTATCTTCAGGACGAGAATTATGATGAAGCCTATCATTTATTGACCCATGCGATTCAAACTCATCATTCCTCTGCAGAATTATTTTTTCAGCTCTCTTATGTTGAGATCAAACAAAACGATCTCGCTTCAGCGGAGCTACATTTAAAAAAGGCAGTAGACCTTGATCAGTATTTTCATGAGGCATTCTATAATCTTTCCCTTGTTTCCTATGAATTAGGAAACAAAGAAGATTCCCTAACATATGCACAAAAAGCAGCTGAACTCGCTCCCGAGCGAGAGGAGTATCAAAGTTTTTTAAATAAAATACAAGAATAATACATGATTCCCAAGGTGATGTTTTTGCATCACCTTTTTCAATTGAGAGAGTATGTTTTTATGGGGGGATGTCTAAGATGTTGAAGTATACATGGAAATCTTTGGAGAAAGCTCTTCATTTGAACGAGGTGAACGCTATGGAAGCAGCAAAACATAAGGTGAGTTCAAAACTACATACCAACACAAGTTATTTAAGAGATGCTCTTGGTGTCGATAAAAGCTTTGATGTTATTCAACTAGATGTAGAATACGCAGAGAAAGAAATGGCGTTTTATTTTGTGGATGGCTTTGTTAAAGATGATATCCTGCATTATTTAATGAAACTATTAGCAGATTTAAAGAAGGAACAGCTTGAGCCTGATGCACTGAGTGCATTGTTAAAAACGTATATTCCTTATGTCGAAGTGGAAACTACAGACGATTTGGATAAGGTAGTTGACACCGTATTAGCAGGTCCTACGGCACTTCTTGTAGATGGGATACCGACAGCCATTTTAATTGACGCCAGAACCTACCCAGTTCGTGGCCCTCAAGAGCCAGATATTGAAAGGGTGGTTAGAGGAGCAAGAGATGGCTTTGTCGAAACACTTGTTTTTAATACAGCTCTGACCCGAAGAAGAGTAAGAGATCGTACACTACGGATGGAATATATGCAGGTCGGAAGAAGATCAAAGACGGATATCGTTATTAGTTATATAGAAGATATTGCCGATCCTCATATGGTTAAACAGCTAAAAGAAGCTTTATCAAAAATTGATACGGATGGCTTACCGATGGCTGACAAAACAATTGAGGAGTACTTGTCAGGTAGACATTGGAATCCCTTCCCCGTGATTCGATATACCGAAAGGCCAGATACAGCGGCTACACATTTATATGAGGGACATGTTTGTATCATCGTGGATGGGTCACCAAGTGTGATTATTACCCCGGTTACCTTTTGGCACCATCTACAGCATGCAGAGGAGTATCGAAACAAACCTATAGTTGGTGCGTATCTTAGATTAGTACGTTTTATTGCGGTTTGGTCTTCTATCTTTTTGTTGCCAATGTGGTATTTATTAGCAACGAATAAAGAATTGTTGCCAAAAGCTCTTTCCTTTATAGGACCCAATGAGATGGGACAAATACCACTTTTTCTACAGTTTCTTCTGATTGAGATTGGGCTCGACGTGCTAAGGATGGCAGCTATTCATACTCCATCAGCATTAGCAACTGCCCTTGGTCTTGTAGCAGCCTTGATGATTGGACAAGTTGCTGTCGAAGTAGGATTATTGAGTAACGAAGTCATTTTATACTTCTCTATTGCTGCGCTTGGAACGTTTGCAACCCCGAGCTATGAATTGAGCTTAGCCTCAAGATTAGTAAGGCTGTGCTTACTGATTTTCACAGCTCTATTCCAGACAATCGGGTTTGTGGTGGGGATCGTACTTTTAATCCTGTTGCTTGCAAATATGAAATCTTTTGGTGTCCCATATCTTTGGCCATTCATCCCCTTTGATATAAAAGCATTAAAAGATGTTCTTATTCGATCACCGATTCCTTTAAAAAGTAAGAGGCCAGAAATTTTAAATCCTCAAGATCCTGATAGATAATTCATGTCTTTCTTTTTAGAAAGGCATATTTTTTTTGTAGTATTGAGTAAACCGTGATTTTCGATTATACTTAATTATGAAAGCGTTTGTACAAGCTTTCACAATTAAGTACTTGAGGTAAATACATGAAGAATACATATGATATTCAACAATTTTTAAAAAAGTTTGGGACTATTATTTATGTTGGTGACCGCCTTGCTGATTTAGAATTGATGGAGGAAGAACTGAAGGAATTATATCAATCTCAGTTGATTGAAGAACAGGACTTTCAAACGGCATTATTTATTGTACGTCATGAAATTCAACAAATAAAAAAATAAAGAATAGTAGGTGCGAATATGACAGATAAGTGGTTGGTTGGGGTAGATTTAGGGGGAACAACAACAAAGCTTGCTTTTATTAATCAATATGGTGAAATCCTGAAAAAATGGGAAATTCCAACAGATAATAGCGATAAGGGGAAAAATATTACAATAAACATTGCCAAATCAATTGATCAGGCGCTTGAAGAGTTAGATCAGCCTAAAAGTAAGCTTTTAGGGATAGGAATGGGTGCACCTGGTCCAGTAGATTATACAACTGGAATTATTTACAATGTTGTAAATTTAGGCTGGGATGATAACTATCCTTTAAAGGATTTATTAGAAGTAGAAACATCTCTACCTGCTATCATTGATAATGATGCAAACTGTGCGGCATTAGGTGAAATGTGGAAGGGTGCTGGAAATGGTGGGAAGGATATCGTTGCTGTCACGTTAGGAACAGGTGTTGGAGGTGGGGTGATCGCTAATGGGCATATTGTTCAAGGTGTAAGCGGAGCAGCCGGTGAGATTGGTCATATTACTTCCATCCCTGTCGGTGGAGCACCTTGTAACTGTGGAAAAACAGGTTGCTTGGAGACCATTGCTTCAGCAACAGGTATCGTTCGAATAGGAAAAGAAAAGCTTAAGAAGGCACAGGATTTAAGTGGAGAACTCGCATCGATTTATCGTGAAGAGGGCACCATCTCAGCCAAAAATATATTTGATAGCGCAAGAAATGGAGATGGACTTGCAAAAGAAGTAATTGAGGAAGTAAGTTTCCATCTTGGATTAGCATTAGCTAATATTGCAAACACACTTAACCCAGAGAAAATTGTTCTTGGGGGAGGGGTTTCAAAAGCGGGAGATATTTTACTTGACAGCGTTCGTCAAAACTTTGAGAAATACGCCTTCTCAAGAGTTAAGGAATCAACAAAAATCGCTGTTGCAACACTTGGAAATGACGCAGGTGTTATTGGTGCAGCTTGGTTAATAAGAGATTATGTTAGTAAATAATTTGGATGGAGCCTCTACGAATTTAGTGGAGGTTCCTTTTATTTTTAGTCAATTTTAAAAAAATGGGACAAAGTTGAAACTATTTTAAGTTTCAAACGTCTATTATTAGGGTAATATGGAGTTCAGTAATTTAACATTCTATAAAACAATTATTATGATGAGTTTGATTTTTTGTTAAAAACGTATTAAGATTATTTTTGGTTAACTATGATTATACCAAAATATACCATTGACCAAGAAACAGGAGGTACCAGGCTGCATGAACAAGTTGAAATGGTCAAAGTTTCCTTTGATTGCAATTGCAATCGTATTGCTTTGGATAAAAACATATATCGTCTATAAAACTAGCTTTGATATTAAAATTGAGAACTGGAGACAAGAGTTTATTTTATTTATAAACCCGTTAAGTTTCCTTATGTTTATCTTTGGTATTGGCTTGTTTTTAAAGGGAAAAAGCCAAAATCGATTCATAATTACAACAAGTTTTCTGATGTCGGCCGTTCTGTTTAGTAATGTTGTTTTTTATCGTTTCTTTAATGATTTCTTAACGATACCGGTCTTGTTTCAAACAAGTAATATGGCAGACTTAGGAAGCAGTGTGAATGAACTTCTAGAATGGAAGGATCTTTTGTATTTCACTGATTTCTTTCTTATCGTTGCTTTTGTGTTGCGAAGACCAACCTTAACAGAACAAAAAAATCGTAACAAAGTAGTAATAAGTGCGTATTATTTACTTACCGCTGCCATTGCATTTTTTAATTTAGGTTTGGCTGAAGCAGAAAGACCACAACTCCTTACTCGAACATTTGATAGAGAAATGCTTGTTAAAAATATTGGAACATACAATTACCACATTTACGATGCCTTTTTACAGTCTAAATCTTCCGCTCAAAGAGCATTAGCTGACGGCAGTGAATTGGTGGATATAGAAAACTATGTTCGAGCGAATTACAAGCGTCCTAGTGATGATATGTTTGGAATTGCTAAAGGGAAAAATGTCATCTTAATCTCAATGGAATCAACGCAAAGCTTTGTTATTAATCAGGAAGTCAATGGCCAAGAAATTACGCCCTTCCTAAATCAATTTATTAAGGAAAGTTATTATTTTGATAACTTCTATCACCAAACTGCACAAGGTAAAACGTCAGATTCTGAGTTTATAGTTGAAAATTCTTTATATGGCTTAAGCCGTGGGGCAGTCTTCTTTACTCATTCAGAAAATGAGTATCGGGCGACACCAGAAATTCTAAATGAAAATGGCTATTACACAGCTTCTCTCCATGCTAATAACAAGAGTTTTTGGAATCGTGATTTAATGTATGATTCATTAGGTTATACAAGATTTTATGCATTGGGCGATTATGACGTAGATGAGACAAACTCGATTGGTTGGGGGCTTAAGGATATTCCTTTCTTCGAACAATCAGTTGATCATTTATTAAATATGCCAAAACCGTTTTACTCGAAATTTATTACTCTAACCAATCACTTCCCATTTGAACTTGGCGAGGAAGATTTGTATATTCAACCTTATGATTCTACTAATAAAACAGTAAATAATTATTTCCCTACGGTCCGTTATCAAGATGAGGCATTAAAGCTTTTTATTGAAGAATTAAAGGAAAATGGATTGTACGAGGAGTCAATCATCATCTTATATGGTGATCATTATGGAATATCGGAAAATCATAATAAAACCATGGGTGAGTTTTTAGGTAAAGAAATCACACCGTTTGAAAGTACGCAGCTTCAAAGAGTACCTTTAATCATCCACATTCCTGGGCAAGAAGGAAAGGTTATTCACAATGTGTCAGGACAGGTTGATTTAAAGCCTACAATCCTTCACTTACTTGGAATTGATACGAAGCAAAATATTGATTTCGGATCGGATCTGTTTTCTAAAGACTATACAGAGTTTACTCTGCTTCGTGATGGAAGTTTTATCACGAAAGACTATGTTTACACCAAAGGCACATGTTATGACAAATCGACAGGGGAAGCTACTGATTCTGCTGATGCTTGCGAGCCATACATGGAAAAAGCGAAAAATGAGCTGGAGTACTCTGATAAAATTGTTTATGGGGATTTGCTTCGCTTTTACGAAAAATCTGGGAATATCAAAAAAGACACAAATGAGTGATCAAAGAGAAGCCTACTTTTTGTAGGCTCTTTTTGTTTTAGATTTCCCTACTCTTTCTAGGAATCTTTTTTCATCTTCTTCATATGAATCGATAAAGGAAGGAGATGATGGTCTTGAAAGTTAAGGTTCGGTCTGGTGACTCATTGGAGTATTTTAGTCAATTATTTATGTTGCCCATGCATTTACTGCTAGACGCTAACAAAATGACAAATGATACAATCCTTGAAAAAGGGCAAACGATACAGATTCCAGGATTTGAGATAGAAAATCGAATAATTGGACAGAATGATGCCTTTTGGAGACTAGCTCTTCACTATAATCTTTCCATCGATGCATTATTGTTAGTCAATCAGAAGCGTAATCCAAACAGTTTTGAGAAAGGCGAAACTGTTAATATACCAAAGCGAATGATTAAACCAATTATACACGGTCAAACATTTTATGATTCAGCTCTACTTGAAACAGATATTAGAAAACTTGTTGAAATGTATCCTTTTGTCTCAACAAGTACCATAGGGCAAAGTGTTCGTGGAAATCCGATTTATGAGCTTCGGTTCGGCAAAGGAGATTTAAAATTACACTATAATGCTTCTTTTCATGCGAATGAATGGATTACTACCCCGATACTCATGCAGTTAGTGAATACCTTTCTTTTGGCATTAATCAATCAGAGAACAATCAGAGGAATAGATATTCAGAGCCTATACAACCGTGTCGATGTATCTATCGTACCTATGGTGAATCCAGATGGAGTGGATTTGGTTTTACATGGTCCGCTAGAAAGTGAGAGGGCTCAACTAGTAACATACAACGGTGGCAGTAGTGATTTTGTAGGTTGGAAAGCAAATATTCGTGGAGTTGATCTTAATAATCAATTTCCGGCCAAATGGGAAATTGAAAAAGAGAGGAAAATACCGAAAGCACCATCAGCTAGAGATTTCCCTGGTAATGAACCTTTAACAGAACCTGAGGCAATTGCAATGGCTCAGCTGGCTAAGGAAAGGAATTTTCATCGATTATTGGCTTTTCATACACAAGGAGAAGAGTTTTATTGGGGTTATGAAGGATTAGAACCTTCTGAGGCATATTCACTGGCAAACGAGTTTGAACGTGTCAGCGGATATCGTTCTGTACAATATATTGACAGCCATGCAGGCTATAAGGACTGGTTTATACAAGAGTTTAAACAAGCTGGGTTTACACTCGAACTTGGGAAAGGAATCAATCCGCTCCCGTTATCACAGTATAAAAAGATATATCATGAAATGCTTGGAATTTTCTTAGCTGCCATGTATGTTTAAGAAGATTTTACTTGTTCACCGCAATAGAGAAAGGTAAAATAAATATAATTGTCTTTAAGGAGGAAAAGATTAGTGTTTTCAGTAAAAAACAAACAGGCACTTTATCTCATTCTTTTCCTTCTTTGTAATATTCTATTATACGGATGTAGTAAGGAAAGTGTACCAAAAAGCTTGCCTCAATCATTACATAATAATGAGTTGAAAAAGAAGGAAATACCCCTATCGTTTATTGGTGGTAAGCTTATGCTGCCCATTAAAGAGATGAAGGGAAGCTTTTCTTCTGCTAGTGGTTGGTTAGATAATCAAACCATATTATATGTAACAGAAACTAGTGAGGGTTCCTCCATTTTTTCCTATGACTTAGTAGAGGGTCAGTCGACTCTTTTGTATTCGAGTGTTTATCCTATTGTATCGGTAACTATTAGTCCTAGTAGAAACAGTATACTTATTCATTCTTCACCTAATTCAAGTATGGGATTGGTAACAATTATCTCGTCTAGTGGAAAAATCATCTTGTCATCAGAAATACCATCTAATGAATTGGCTATCGAATGGAACGAGTATAATGAAAATCTTTTGCTAATAACGAGTTTTACTGAAGATTGGCAATATCACACCTATACATTAGATATTAGCAAGAATACACTTGCTCAAATAACCATCCCTCAACCTTTTGCGTATTGGAGTAATGTTAACGAACTTCTATACCTCGATTGGCGTACGGATAGTCCATCGCTTTCTGCGCCGTTAAAAAAGTATAATATTAATAGTAAAGTAAGTAAGGATGTCTTGAAGGATGTTTATCAGGTAGATGTTTTTCCGAAACACACACTTACTATAACCATAGACCCTAGTGAAGAATCATCTGTAGGAAGCTACACATTTTTTGATCAAGACTTTCAAGTGAAGTCAAAATTGTTGTTGCCACAACTGTCGAATTTTTCAGGGTGGTCCGTACCTTTTTATGATTTCAACAAGGATTCTCATGAATTCTTTACATTTAAGCCACAATATAGTTCGGAGATTGACACTTACGAAGGAACGTTCGACCTTATTAAGTTTTCTGTTGAGTCTAATGAGGAGTTTGTAGTAATAGAAGATATAGTGAATGAACCCATCAGCTGCTCTCCAAACGGAACATTGTGTCTGTACGGATACAGTCTAGAGAAAATCCTCCTGCTTGGAGAGAAAAAGAAATTAGGGTTGATAGAAGAATAAAAAAGGACTGCGAATACTTTTCGCAGTCCTTTTTTATCGCAATGCTATTGTATTAGTGCGTTGCTGGATATCCATGGTGGATCACAGTCATAACTGTAAAGAAACCGAATATAGCTAAAGTTCCTACAGCAAAAAATAACCCAAGAAAATTTTTGTTTTTTAGTGAACTAAATGCTCCGTATGCTGATAGCAATGTAACTAAAGCAAATATAATGACCAATCCCACTTTGACAGCCCCCTTTATCAAATATAAAGACAGACAAATGCCTTTTATTTTTTGTGCATATTCAGTATCCTATGTAACGTAAGTGTTTACATTCGTATTTTATTTTAGCGGTTTTTATCCCATTTGTCGAGGTCTAAAAATGACACTTTCTTGACATCAATTCTGTAGAGCAATGTTTCTCCTTTCCGTAAAACTAGTGTAAAATATCCTTATGATCAAATGTTAGGGAGGAAAATCTTATGAAATGGGAACAAGTCCCCCTCGGTCCGTTACAAACCAACAGCTATATCGTAACCGAAGGATATCATTGCCTCGTTATTGACCCGGGTGATGAAGGGAAAAAACTTATTCAATTACTAGAAAAAAGAAAAGTGGTACCACAAGCAATTCTATTGACACATGCTCATTTTGACCATATTGGAGCAGTGGACATCATTAGAGATCATTATCGAGTACCCGTATATATACATAAGAAAGAAGAAAACTGGTTGGGAGATCCCTCTTTAAATGGGTCAAAATTCTTTATGATGCCAGTCTCTACATCCGTAAAGCCAGCAAATATGTTCTTTGAAAAGGAAGAAACAATAACTATCGGGGACTTTACTTTTTCTGTGTTTGAGACGCCTGGACACTCTCCAGGAAGTGTGTCGTTTTACTTTGAGGAAGCAGAATTTGTTATTTCAGGAGATGCGTTGTTTCAACAAAGCATCGGGAGAACAGACCTGCCTGGTGGAAATCATGATCAGCTTCTTAAGAGTATTCATAGTAAATTACTTGCACTTCCCGAGCAAACTCTAGTGTTACCTGGACATGGATACACAACAACTATTGGAGACGAGATGGATTCCAATCCATTTTTAAATGGTTTTTAACAAAGGCTCTTTTCTTAACTTTGTAGCTTTTTGAAACATAATTTGATTGATTGTGCTAAGAAAACAGCTTTAACAAATGAAAAGACCCTTCTCAACGTGAGTAGGGTCTTTTATAGGGATACTTCCATTCCTTCTTTGGGAGGGATGGTGAATTACTATTACGATATTACAAAATAAATACTGTGTCAATAGAGGATAGTGGATATGATTGTGAAGGAAAAGATAATTGAAATGATCACTTCATCCAAAGAAAAGCAAATCTCTTATGCTGAATATATGGCATTAGCTTTATATGATAGGGAGTGTGGCTATTATATGAAAGCTGGGGAGAAGGTGGGTCGCCAAGGAGACTTTATTACAACTAGTAACATTGGAAATATTTATGGTCAGCTAATGGCAAGGTGGTACTATAAACAAGTATCGAAGGGAGTTATACCAGCTAATCTTTGTGAAATCGGAGCTGGGTCAGGAAGATTTGCTCAAAGTTTTTTGAAAGAATGGAGTGTATTAACGACCGAACCGATCACGTATTTCGTTTTAGAGGCAAGTCCTTTTCATCAGCAATTGATACAAAGAGGGGTAGAGGATGGGAAAATCATTATTATTGATAGCTTGAGTGCGCTAAAAGGCTTTCAGGGAATGGTTTTTTCAAATGAGTTATTTGATGCTCTCCCCGTACATGTTATTGAGAAGAAAAAAGGGCTCCTTCATGAAGTCATGATTACGGTGGAGAATGAGGATTTAAAGGAATTATTAGTACCACTAACAAACACAAACGTTCAATCCTATGTGACAGAATATATGAGAGACCTACGAGAACACGAGCGAGCAGAAGTACCCATAGCAATGGTTGATTTTATTAAAGAGGCTTCAACTATTATTGACTCAGGAATATTGCTATCGGTTGATTACGGTTATACCGACTCAGAATGGGAAGAACCAGCACGATCAAAAGGGAGCTTAAGGGGATATTCGAAACATCAAATGAAAACAAACCTTCTTGAACACCCAGGAGAGATGGACATCACCTCACATGTTCAATGGGATCCTTTCATTCGTATTGGAAAAAAGTATGATCTTAATTTAGAACGATTTATAAGACAAGATGAATTCTTTTTAGAAGTTGGTATTTTGGAATTATTAAAAGATCATTATGATCCAAATCCTTTCTCGGAACAAAGTAAACGAAATCGTGCAATTCGCAGTTTAATCACTCCGGGTGGTATGAGTAGCCATTTTCAAGTAGTTTTGCAATCGAAAAATTTATCAAAGGAATTCTCGATATAATAAAAAGCGATGGATTAATTCCATCGCTTTTCTCCCTCTTTCATGGGGGTTCGTTCCTATTAATGCCCGCCAGCACCTGGTGTCATCATAAATGTTGACCAGTATGTAAAGCCAACGAAGAACACTGTTAAATAGGCACCAAAAATATAAATATACATACGTTCAGAAAGCTTTAGGTAGCTTAACAGAATGAAAAATCCCGTTTGACCAAAGAATAGCAATGACGTTTGTGGCATATGCCCTAAGTAGAACATAACGGCAAAGATACCTGTCCAAAACCCCAATACTCTAAACATACGATCCATATGATCCCTCCTTTTCACCCTACAAGTCCCTTACCTTACAATATTATAATGTAACCGCTATGAAAAAGTAAACAGGAGTTTGTTTTTAATTCGTTATTAATGCTTGATAAGCACAAGCCTCGCAACCTTTAATTATGTTTTGCTTTTCTAAAAGCTCAACGTCATTAAACAGAGATTCAAACATTCCTTTTAAAAATTCGTGATGTGTTTCACAAACAGCATCTGGATGTTCGGTCGCAATTTCTTTAAATGGACAGTTGAAAATTTGGAAATATATTCGAGTCTGGTCTTCACTCACTTCGAATTCTGGGTAAAAGCCAGCCATTGTTGCCGCGTTTTTTAATGTATTTAACTTTTGTTCAAAAGTAGGGAACTCTCCATTATGAGATCTGGTCATTTCTTGCTCAATCATTTCCTTACCAAATCTTTTCCCGGTCATACGTAACACTTTATGACCTTCTTCTCCAAGAGAGAGCATGGATTCCATAGTGATTTTAGCTAACATCTGATAGTCTCGGAACGGAAAATTCAACTGAATGAGGTCATCTGACAATCGGTATAACCTACTTGGTCTACCACCTTTGCCCGTTTTTTTTGTTTCCGAGATCAGCATGTTCACATCTTCAAGCTTAGAAAGATGTAATCTTGCTACGTTCGGATGAATATTAAAATTGTCTGCAATTTCTTGAACGGTAACTTCCTGATGTCTTTTGGTAATGTACTGATAAATGTAATAACGAGTTGGGTCCGATAATACATTTGTTATTTTCAATGTTTGTTCCATCTTAGCCACACCTCTCGGATCTCCTTAAATTTATTCCATTATAATACAGGCGGAGATAGTAAAAACTGTATTCACTATTAGTTTATAAAATGTTCACAACTTGTTGGCGAAATATTGAACAAATAATTATACAAAAGTTATACAAAAGATTTAAATATATTTAACAGAACAATGAAAACACCTTCAAAGGCGGGAAAAGGATGAATGATTTGATATTTTTCACTTATCCAAGTTGTACATCTTGTCGAAAAACGAAAAAGTGGCTGACAGCCAATGCGGTGGCATATGAGGAGAGGCATTTATTTAAAGAAACACCGACAAGTGAGGAGTTAAAAGTATTACTTTCACTTACCACAGAGGGATTGGACGAATTACTTGCAACAAGAAGCCGAGTATTTAAAAGTCTTAATCAGGATGTGAATGACCTTACTCTTTCACAGGTAATCAATATGCTCGTTGAAGAGCCTAGATTGTTAAAAAGGCCTATTGTTACTGATGGCAAAAAGTTAGTGGTCGGTTACAACCCAGACGCATTAAAGAGCATTTTGAACAGAAAAATGATTAAAAAAGTAGCTAGATAAAAAAGGGAAGACCAAGGTCTTCCCCTTTTTTACTTTGTTGTCCAGCTACGAAAGCTAGCCCCTCGGGGTCATAAGCCAAATCTCTCCGGAAGGCGGGCCTTCCTGCAAGATTCGTCTTATGCCTGTCGGGGCTGAACAAGCTTTCTCCGCTTTTCTTACTGGGCTAGCTGGATTCGAACCAACGCATGACGGAGTCAAAGTCCGTTGCCTTACCGCTTGGCTATAGCCCATTTTTCGTATCAATTAGTGCTGTTACTAACTTGTTTGTACTAATTATTATGGTTGCTTTGTTGAAAAATATTCACACTTTTTCTCCCCTCATTTTCGATTGAAGTGATACGATAGGTTTATCCAAATGAAAAGGTGGTGTCTTATTGGTGACTTCGATTGAAGAATTAGCCGATCGAATGTTGAAGGATGCTGTTACAAAGCAAGCAACCGATATCCACATTATCCCACGCAAGCTTGACACTCTTGTTCAATTTAGAGTGGCACATCGCCTCGTTACTCGCTATTCGTTCCCTATCGAAGAATGCGAAAGGTTAATCTCCCATTTTAAATTCAGTGCGTCCATGGATATTGGGGAAAAAAGGCGACCCCAAAACGGTTCCTATTCCATAGTGGTCGATCATCAGCAAATTGGTTTGCGCCTCTCTACACTTCCAGGCAACAAGAAAGAAAGTTTAGTCATACGACTGCTCCCCGAACACCATACAATCCCTTCTTACCAAGTTTCCTTATTCCCTTATATGACAAATAAGCTTCTTGCCTTACTAAAGCATGCCCACGGATTAATCATCTTAACTGGTCCAACTGGCAGTGGAAAAACC
The DNA here is from genome assembly GCF_042433785.1 of Robertmurraya beringensis. Classification (NCBI taxonomy): domain Bacteria; kingdom Bacillati; phylum Bacillota; class Bacilli; order Caryophanales; family Bacillaceae; genus Robertmurraya; species Robertmurraya beringensis. Next base: position 341,474 of record NZ_JBHLUU010000015.1, read on the forward strand.
ACAACCTTATACACATTGCTCGAAAAGAGCACGAATTTATTTGACCGAAATGTGATTGCTTTAGAAGATCCAATTGAAAAGGAAAGTGACGCTGTTTTACAGGTTCAAGTGAATGAAAAAGCTGGAATATCCTATGCGACAGGATTGAAAGCTATCCTTCGTCATGACCCAGATATAATAATGGTGGGTGAAATTCGAGACAGTGAGACAGCCAAAACGGCAGTGAGAGCAGCGTTAACAGGACATCTTGTGTTATCAACTATGCACACTCGCGATGCAAAAGGGGCGATTTATCGACTTCTTGAATTTGGTGTAGATTGGATTGAAATCGAACAAACTCTTGTTGCAGTTACGGCTCAAAGATTAGTAGAACTTAGTTGTACACTTTGTACAACTGAATGTTCAAATGTTTGTTTTGGTTGTGAGCGTTCAAAGAAAGCGTGTGTGTTTGAAATATTAGCAGGTCAACCATTAAGTTATGTCATTCAGGAGGCAAGAGGGGAAAAAAGAGCGTATGACTATACGACGCTAAGGAAGGTCATATCAAAGGGGATTGCGCTTGGTTTTATAAAAGAAACGGAGTATGAGCGATGGGTGTTGGACAATGAAATCAAATAAGTGGTTATTAACGGAGCAATCCAACTTGCTAAAACATGTGGGTGAATTACTTGATAGAGGGTACTCCCTGGCCGAGGCGTTGGAATCCACTTCCTTACAGATGGGAGAAGGGAAGAAAATCCAACTGAGTAAAAGTATCAAATTACTAAGAGAGGGTTTCGCTTTTTCGTTCGTTATTCAAAAATTAGGATTCCACCAAACCTTAGTCAGCTATGTGTATTTTGCAGAGCAACATGGTGGTCAAGCTCATGCATATATGGAAGCAAGTAATTATATGATGAAGCAACAGAAAGATAAGAAAGAACTAATTAAAGTATTAACTTATCCCCTTATTCTTGTTTTTACTACTATCCTCCTTTTTGTATTTGTTGATCAATTCCTTTTACCAAAGTTTGTATCTCTCTTTCAATCCATGGGGTTGTCTTCCAACTTCTTTACAAGGGTTATTCTCCTTATTGGCTCTTCTTTCCCCTTCATTAGTGCTCTTTTAGTATTAACTCTACTTGTATGTGCTAGTTACTATCTTTTTGCCTTCAAGAATTATTCCGCCATGAAACAAAAAGAGATTTTAGTGTCCATTCCGTGGTGTGGTCCGTTTTTTCAATTATTAATTACTCACTATTTTTCTGTGCAAATGAGTTATTTGTTAGGAGGGGGGCTTTCGATTTTTGAGGCGGTTAGTCTTTTTGAAGGAAATAAGAAAAACAAGTTTGATCAAGAGCTAGGAGTTTATTTGAAGCAACATCTATTAAAAGGGACTAGTCTAGAGGAAATTATTAAAAAGCAGAAGATATTTGAGCGTGACTTATCAATTATTATCCAGCACGGCCAAAAAAATGGCCGGCTTGATCAAGAGTTTCATTTCTTTAGCAGCTATTGTATGAATAGATTTCAAGAAAAAGTGAATTACATAATGAAATTTATTCAACCGTCTATATACCTACTTGTAGGATTATTAGTGATTTCAATGTATCTATCCATCTTACTACCGATGTTCCATTTAATGGAGGGTATATGATCTTAAGGAGGAAAAAAATGAAAAAATTCATCCGAAATGAGAAGGCTTTTACACTTATAGAAATGATGATTGTTTTGCTTGTGATTTCAGTATTATTAATCATTGCAGTTCCAAACATCAGTAAGCATAATAGCAATATTAAAGAAAAAGGATGTGAGGCTTTTATAAAAATGGTAGAAGCCCAGGTTCAATCCTTTGAAATGGATAAAAATCGTTTGCCAACCGATTTGGCAGAATTACAAACAGAAGGGTATCTACAAGACAACCAATTAACCTGTCCAAATGGAGATATCGTGACGATCTCGTCTACGGGAGCTGTCTCAGCTAATAATGAATAACAATAATGGGTTTACATTAATAGAATCTATTTTTGTATTAAGTATGTTTGCTTTGGTAGTTTCATTTTCTTTTCTTTTTGTTCGTCCTCAAATGTTTTACCTCGATAAACAGCTCTTTTTTTCACAATTCAAAGATGATCTTTATTATATACAACAATATGCCATTTCAAATCATACTGTTGTCTCAGTAAATATCCTCCCACAAACTCATCGATATTACGCCAAGGATCAAAATGGGAATTATATTGTTGATCGGGTCTACTCAAACAAGGTGAACATTAGAGAGGGTTCACAGAAGTTGTATTTTCGTTATAACACATCTGGAAATATAAATACCTTTGGGACTTTGTTTATTGACATACAAGAAGAACGGTATAAATTAACGTTTAACATAGGGAAGGGAAGATTTTATGTTGTACAAAACTAATGGTTTTTTCCTTGTTGAACTATTGCTTTCTCTGTCCATTTGGTTGGTAATAACTTTATTTTTACTCCCGATGTTTATTCAGGTAAGTAAGCAGTCGCTTAACACTCAATATAGTCGAGAGGCTTCAAAGCTATTATATGATTCCTTACAGGAAGCAATGTTCACCGGATTATTCATAGACCAATTAACAGTAGAGAGAAAAGGGAAGTCATTTACTGTAACAAAGGAAGTGTCTAAAAATGAGGTGTGTGTAAAATATGAAAATGCTTTTAAAAAGGAAGTTCTCCTATGTGACAGTTTTTAATAATCACGGATTTACTTTAATTGAGATGTTGATAGCTTTCTCGATTTATTGTATGCTTGCCTCTTTTTTACCTTATATTTTTTCGATTATTTTGAACATGAACCATGTTACGAATCGTACACAACAATTAGAATTCGAGCTCTTTATTAGTCAGTTAAATACGGAACTTCAAGGTTGTGATTATGTTGAGGTGAAAAACGGAAAGCTTTATTTACAAAGTGTTGGGGAATTAGTCACGTATGAGAAATATGGGCCATACATCCGTCGATTGGTCCGATTTCAAGGTCATGAAATAGTTTTACAAAATATTAAAAGTGTTGAGTTCAGGCAAAATCAAACAAGTATCTCAATTTCTGTTATAGGTAACAATAATGTCTTATATGAGGATCAACTGTTTCCTTTTCTTCAGGTGGTGGGAGGTCCATGAATGAAAAGGGGTTTATGTATCCTATAAGTTTATGCATTTTTCTATTAGTCTCTCTATTTTTAACGATTGAGTTTAACCAGTACATTTCCGAAAAAGGGATAGTGGCTTCAGTTAATCAACAAGAAAGACGACAGTACTTATTTTTGCTCACATCGAAGAAGATCTCTGAGGAAATGGAAGGAGCTGTGATTCCTGTAGATGGAATAGCAACATATTCAGACACCACTGTGACGTATACGGTAAAACAGATTACTAGCCAATATGTTGAAGTCACTTTTTTTATGACACAGGGTACACTATCGATTAAAGCAATAGCTCAGTATGAGGTGGGAAGCGGAAAATTAGTAAAATGGTTGTTACCAGTGTAGCTCCCTATGGGTTTAGTTAACTTGTATTTGGTCATACTGTTAAGGACAAAAAGGGAGGCAAAAACATGAGCGCAGTAAATGATTATGTGAAATACATTACACAAACGATTACAAAATATATTGATCAACCAAAGGAAGAAAGAAAAAAGATGAGGAAGGAAAAAAAAGAAACAAGAGAAGCGTTTGCTTTTCGTTGGTTTGGTATTCTTCCATATGTCATTATGATGAACAAAGGAAAAAGAGAGAAATCATTAAAAGGGAATGACAAATGAGTCGTTCCCTTTTAAATTGCTTTTTCAGATAAATAAAAAATACCGCCATTTATTATCGAAATCTGAACTTTTGGTTCGTATTGCTCCTGTAAGGCTCGTTTTTCATTTTCATAGCTTTCTCCTTTTTCCTCCGCTTCTTCATAAAAATGTTCCAGCAATTTCATGTCTTTTGACCAGCGTTCTCTAGCATCGTTTGCCCATGAATGATCTTCTTCAAGAATGTTTGAACGAATCATATTCTGAATTCGTGTTACCCCACTATTCGGCATAATAAGTGGTGATAAGGTAAAGGAGTAGTCAGGTATTTTGCGAGCTAATTGTAATTTTAACAGTTCATCGTGAAAGTTCTCGATTAGTTGACCATTAATTAATTGTAGACCAATCGACCGAAAGACATCTCTTTTACGATCACATTGATAGGAGATTTTTACGTTCATACCTAACCAAGGACGTAATGGTACTTGTTGACCCATGGTTGCTTGATGATCTTCATAAAGCCGAATATATCCAGCAAGGTTTTTAGTTGAATGAAATATTTGATGAAGTCTTGGCGAGCCAAAATGGATGACCTCGCCTTTAATATCTTCAGGTGTCTTTTTTTGATCCGTAATAAGCGTAAGTTTCATAGGGTTTGGAACTCCACCTGTTTTTTCTAAGTAATGCCAGTAAAACGGACGATTCATCAATTCCTTATCTAATTCAACTGTTAATTGTACGGTTATATATGAACCGGTATTTACGAGTATTTCACATTGGTTAGCAGTAAAATACTTCACCAAAAAATTATGAATTTCCTGTTGCTGCACGATAATCACCATCCTTTACTTCTTCAGCAAATTGAATCATGGAAGCTAGATTGTCCATTTTTATTCGCATTTCCCCTTCAGAGGTGGAGTTTCCGAATATATCTGATAGATGATCCTCAAAGCTACCAAACTCTAACCGAGTCAGAATATCATCGAGATCACCAATTACTTTTTCAAATAAATTTATTTTTTCATGTAGTAGCTTTAGAACATGTTCTTCCACAGTTCCTTTAGTTGCAAAATTATAAATCATTACGTCTTTTTCTTGCCCTAGGCGGTGAATTCTCCCGATACGTTGCTCTAGTCTCATAGGATTCCAAGGCAGGTCAAAATTAATGATATGATTACAGAACTGAAGATTAATTCCTTCTCCACCTGCTTCGGTTGCAATAAGGACCTGTACATTGTTTTCAAAAAGCTGTCTCATCCAGTCTTTTTTGCCTCTTTTAAATCCACCACGGAAGGGTACGGAACTGATTCCATTTTGCTTTAGATACCATTGAAGATAGAGCTGAGTGGCTCGATATTCGGTAAAAATAATGACTTTATCATTTACTTGTTGAATCAATTCTAGAGCTTTGACGGCCTTCGAATTCGTATGAACGGCGTTTACCTTCTCGATTAAATATGTGATTTGATCCTGATATTCCTTCGAGGGGTTTTCTTTCTTTTCAAGCATATTCTTTAATGTGAAAAACACTGCCTCTCTACTACTGCATGCTTCTCTTTGAAGAGTCATGACTGAGAAAGCGGATGTCGTTGTCCAGTCTCCCTCTGATCGTAGCTCAGTAACAGAATCATACAAATCCTGCTCTTCCTTAGTAAGCTCAATAGGAATGGTTTCAACTTGTCTTTTCGTCCATTCAATACCTGTGTCTGCTCGACGATTTCTAATCATCACTTTATTTACAAGCTCTTTTAAATGTTCATTATCGTTAATATCGCGGGAATCCTTCTTATATTTTTCATTAAACACAGATTCATTTCCTAGATGACCAGGTTTTAAGAGAGAGACAAGGTTGAAAATCTCACCAACTCGATTTTGAATAGGGGTTGCTGTTAGAAGTAAACAGAATTTTTTCTTTAAGCTTTGTACAAATTCATAGTTTTTTGTTTTATTGTTTTTTAATTTATGTGCTTCATCAATAATAATCAGATCATAATCTTGAGAGAGAATGATTTCTCGATGTGGAGCACGTTTAGCTGTATCGATGGAAGATACAACTACATCACACTGTTCCCACACATAGCTTTTACGTTGTGCAACTGCCGGAATATAAAATTTACTTGTTAATTCATATGACCATTGGGTAACAAGGGAGGCGGGAACAAGAATGAGGACTTTTTTTACAAGACCTCTAATCATGTATTCTTTTAAAATAAGCCCTGCTTCGATCGTTTTCCCCAAACCTACTTCATCTGCAAGGATGGCTTTTCCGTTCATACTTTCAACAACTTGCTTGGCAACTTCTAGCTGATGAGGTAGCGGTGTTAAATTAGGGAGATGTTTGGGAGCTTGTAATCCCTCAAAATTATCAATAACCGTATGTTTTTCTACCTCTACCGCTAGCTTATATAACTCAAAGTTCCCCCAAGGGCCGTCATTTGTAATTTTCTCTACCAGTCCCTCCTGCCAAGAAGAATCAAACTCAATCTCTACCGTCATTAAAAACAACTCCCTTTTTTGATCGATAAATATATTGCCGTATGGGTTTCGAAATGGTAGGATGATAATATCTTAAAAGTTTTGAAATTTGTCACATTATAGTTTATTTTGACGAATGTTCTATAGTACAGCTTAGTATGATCCAAATTGGGAAATTTTATAATGCGAATGAGAACAAGGGGAGAGACTACTTCTAAGTAGCGCCGAAGGAGCAAACAAAAATTTGTGAATCTCTCAGGCAAAAGAACTCTTGTTTGACGCAGCTCTGGAGAGCGCTTCATCATTTGAAGCCACCAAAGGGGACAGCCAAACGGTAAACTTTCAGGTGCCAGGACAGAGACCTTTCTTAAGTAAAGAGGGGGGTCTCTGTCCTTTTTTTATGATTTGAAAAGGGGGAAATGATAGTGGCGCAACTAAAAAGAACACCGCTTTTTGACGTGTATCAACAATATGGTGGGAAAACCATTGACTTTGGAGGATGGGAACTGCCAGTTCAATTTTCAAGCATTAAAGAAGAGCATGAGGCTGTAAGAACGAAGGCAGGATTGTTCGATGTTTCTCATATGGGAGAAATTGAAGTGAAAGGGACAGACAGTTTGGCCTACCTCCAAAAAATGATGACGAATGATGTATCGAAGCTGCAAATAGGTGATGCACAATATACTGCTATGTGCTACGAGAATGGTGGTACGGTCGACGATCTTCTCATCTATAAACTGAATCACGACCATTATCTGCTTGTTGTAAATGCTTCAAATATTGAAAAAGATTTTACATGGTTAAACGATCGTGTTGAAGGGGATGTAACGCTTTTGAATCTTTCTGAACAAATGGGCCAGCTAGCTCTTCAAGGCCCGCTTGCCGAACAGGTTCTTCAGAAGCTAGTTGATACAGCTGACCTTTCGACAATTGGATATTTTAAATTTCAAGAGAAAGTATCCATCGGAGGAAAAGAGGCACTTGTTTCCAGAACAGGGTACACCGGAGAAGATGGCTTTGAGGTGTACTGTAAGAGTGAAGATGCGACTTTCCTATGGGAAACCATTCTTGAGGCAGGTAAAGAAGACGGCGTTCTTCCTTGTGGCTTAGGCGCTCGTGATACCCTTCGCTTCGAAGCTAATTTGGCCCTTTATGGTCAGGAGCTTTCTTCCACGATTTCTCCGTTAGAAGCTGGTATTGGTTTCGCTGTGAAAGTTAATAAGGAAGTAGATTTTATTGGAAAGCAAGCTTTAAAGCAGCAAAAGGAAGCTGGAATCCCTCGTAAACTAATAGGCATTGAAATGATTGACAGAGGCATACCAAGACATGGTTATCCGGTGTATGTGGGTGAACAACTCGTAGGAGAAGTAACAACTGGAACACAATCACCTACGTTGAAAAGAAACATTGGCTTAGCGTTAGTGGATTCAACAGTCGTATCTGCAGAGTCGGAGCTAACCATTGAGATTCGTGGGAAACGCTTGAAGGTGAAAGTGATACCAACACCATTTTATAAAAGGGAAAAGAAATAAGGGAGGAACAAACGTCATGAAGCATCGCTACTTACCAATGACAGAAACCGATAAAAAAGCCATGCTAGAAGAAATCGGAATTTCCGATGTTCAGGAGCTTTTTAACGATATTCCAGAAAGTGTACAGTTTAAGGGAGAATATAATATTAAAAAAGCTAAATCGGAGACAGCCTTATTAAAAGAATTAACTCTTTTGGCTTCTAAAAATGCCGACTTACGCTCACATACTTCCTTTTTAGGAGCTGGTGTGTATGATCATTACATGCCTGTCATTGTAGATCATGTTCTTTCACGTTCAGAATTTTACACAGCCTATACACCTTATCAACCAGAAATTTCACAAGGTGAGTTACAGGCGATCTTTGAATTTCAAACAATGATTTGTGAATTAACAGGTATGGACGTAGCTAACTCTTCGATGTATGACGGTGGTACCGCTTTGGCAGAAGCGGCGATGCTAAGCTCTGGTCATACGAAGCGTAAAAAGGTGCTTCTCTCTAGTACAGTACATCCGGAAACAAAGGATGTAGTCAAGACGTATGCAAAAGGACAATACGTAGAAGTCGTAGAGATTCCATACCAAGATGGTGTTACTGATTTAGAGGCGTTAAAGAGCGAAATGGGTGATGATATTGCAGCCGTTATCGTACAGTATCCAAACTTCTTTGGAAGAATCGAGCCGATGAAAGAACTCGAGGAAATCATTCACGCGAACAAAGCAATGTTTGTCGTATCAAGTAATCCTTTGTCCCTTGGTGCATTAACACCTCCGGGAGCCTTTGGTGCTGATATTGTAGCGGGAGATGCACAGCCGTTTGGAATTCCAACTTCATTTGGTGGACCACATTGCGGTTATTTTGCTGTAACGAATAAATTGGTTCGTAAAATTCCTGGTCGTCTTGTTGGTCAAACAAAAGATGATCAAGGAAGAAGAGGGTTTGTTTTAACGCTTCAAGCAAGAGAACAACATATCCGACGTGACAAGGCAACATCTAATATTTGCTCAAACCAAGCGTTGAATGCTTTAGCTGCTTCGGTAGCTATGACGGCTTTAGGGAAAAAAGGCGTCAAAGAGATGGCTGTGAGCAATATCCAAAGAGCTCACTATGCAAAGAAAGCATTTGAAAATAAAGGATTCACCATTGCCTTTAATGGACCATGTTTTAATGAATTTGTAGTTGTCTTAAATAAGCCTGTGAAAGAAGTAAACCAACAGCTATTAAAGGAAGGAATCATTGGAGGTTACGATCTCGGTCGTGATTATCCAGAGTTAAAGAATCACATGCTCGTGGCAGTGACTGAACTACGTACAAAAGAAGAAATAGATCTGTTTGTTGATAGAATGGGGGATTATCATGCATAAGGAAGACCAAGCGCTCATTTTTGAATTAAGTACCTCTGGCCGAGTAGGGTATAGTCTCCCGGAGATGGATATCCCTGAGGTAAACTTAGATGATTTGATTCCAGCTGAATATTTGCGAGCTGAAGAACCAAATTTACCTGAGGTTTCTGAGCTTGATATCATGCGTCATTACACCGCTCTTTCAAAAAGAAATCATGGAGTGGACTCTGGTTTTTATCCTCTTGGATCTTGTACGATGAAATACAATCCAAAGATCAACGAAAACGTCGCTCGTATCGCTGGCTTTGCTCATATTCACCCACTTCAAGATGAGAGCTCTGTTCAAGGTGCATTGGAGCTTATGTACGATCTTCAGGAGCATCTAATTGAAATTACGGGTATGGATGAAGTTACATTACAGCCTGCTGCAGGAGCACATGGTGAGTGGACGGGACTTATGCTCATTCGTGCCTTCCATGAAGCAAACGGGGACACGAAAAGAACAAAGGTGATTGTACCTGACTCCGCTCATGGAACAAATCCAGCTTCAGCAACCGTCGCAGGTTTTGAAACCATCACTGTAAAATCTGATGAAAATGGATTAGTGGATTTAAATGACCTAAGAAGTGTTGTTGGAGAAGACACTGCTGCCTTGATGCTAACCAATCCAAATACTCTAGGTTTATTTGAAGAAAATATCCTTGAAATGGCGCAGATTGTTCACGAAGCTGGCGGAAAGCTTTATTATGATGGAGCAAACTTAAATGCTGTCCTTTCTAAAGCTAGACCAGGAGATATGGGCTTTGATGTGGTTCATTTAAATCTTCATAAAACATTCACTGGTCCACATGGCGGTGGAGGTCCTGGGTCGGGTCCTGTTGGGGTGAAGAAAGATTTAATAGCATACTTACCAAAGCCAGTCGTTACAAAGAAGGATGGAGAATTTGTGTTAGATTACGATCGTCCACAGTCGATTGGGCGAGTAAAACCGTACTATGGTAACTTTGGGATTAATGTAAGAGCGTATACGTATATTCGTACAATGGGTCCTGATGGATTAAAAGCAGTGACGGAATACGCGGTATTAAATGCGAATTATATGATGAGACGTCTTGAACCATATTTTGATTTACCGTTTGATAGACATTGTAAACATGAGTTCGTACTAAGTGGTAGGAGACAAAAGAAACTTGGTGTTCGTACGCTAGATATCGCGAAGCGCCTGTTGGACTTCGGATATCACCCACCAACTATTTACTTCCCACTAAATGTAGAGGAATGCATCATGATTGAACCAACAGAGACAGAGTCGAAGGAAACTCTAGATGCATTTATCGAAGCAATGATTCAAATTGCAAAGGAAGCAGAAGAGAACCCTGAAATCGTTCAAGAAGCCCCACACACAACTGTGGTTGGAAGATTGGATGAAACGACAGCTGCGAGAAAGCCAATTTTAAGGTATCAAGCATAAAGAGGTATAGGAAACAAGCACGGCAGATGCCGTGCTTGTTTTTTTAGGAAAAACAAAAAGGACTCCGCTCGGGTAGAGCTGGAATCCTTTTGTATTACTTCACTTTAATTTTTCCAGACCATTTTTTGAATCCGCCTTCAAGGTGAGAAAGATCCTTATAGCCTTTACGATAAAGTGTTTGTGCAGCACGGCCACTTCTCATCCCACTTTGGCAATATAGATAAACCGGTTTGTCAGGACGAATCTCTTTCATACGCATTTTAAACTGCGAAAGAGGAATGTTTCTAGCTCCCAAGATATGTCCCGCTTCATACTCGTTCGGTTCACGCACATCAATTAGTTGAGCTTTTCGATAGCCTTCACGGAATTGTTGTTCATTCAGTGTTTTTACAATTTTACGTTGGTATAGCCAAGTAATCACAGAGTAAGCGATAATGGCAACTACTAGTATAAGGATAAAATAAAGAGTATCCATAAAGTTACATGTCTCCTTTCGAACAAGCATCACGCCAAGTTATATTATATCGGTGTTGTGACTTTGGGTAAAGAGGAACAACTTAATTTCCTGAGTACTTGTTACTTTCTTTCACTCGATTCATTTGTTAAGCTAATAGAGCTAGATTTCAACATTAGAAAAAGAGGTTTCATTATGAACAAAGAAATATGGGGTTTCATTGATTCAGGAGAAGGATCTCCTTCTTTTAATATGGCATTGGATGAAGCATTACTTGATTGGCATAGTAAAGGTGAGATTCCGCCAATTATACGTTTTTATGGCTGGAATCCGGCTACTCTTTCTATAGGATATTTCCAAAAGGTTGAGAAGGAAATAGATCTTGAAAAGGTAAAAGAACATCACCTCGGTTTCGTGCGTAGACCAACAGGTGGAAGAGGGGTACTTCATGACCAAGAGTTAACGTATAGTGTTATTGTGACAGAAGAACATCCCGATATGCCTAAAACGGTAACAGAAGCATACCGAGTGATTTCTGAAGGAATATTAAAAGGTTTTCAGTTACTAGGGTTAGATGCTTACTTTGCGGTTCCTAAAACAGCTGAGGAAAGAGATTCTCTAAAAAATCCTCGTTCAGCCGTTTGCTTTGATGCACCCAGCTGGTATGAGCTCGTTGTAGAGGGAAGAAAAGTGGCAGGAAGTGCGCAAACAAGACAAAAAGGTGTTATTTTGCAGCATGGTTCCATCCTACTAGATATAGATGAGGATAAGCTGTTTAGTCTTTTTAAATACCCAAACGAAAGAGTAAAAGAACGAATGCAGAAAGCCTTTAGTAACAAGGCTGTGGCCATTAATGACATTAGTTCAAGAAAAATAGAGGTAGAGGAAGCCAAACGTGCTTTTAAAGAGGGATTCGAGCAAGGGCTAAACATAGAGCTGAAACCATTTGTATTATCTGCAGAGCAGCTAGATTATGTTCATAAACTAGCGCGCGAACGTTATGAAAGTGATGAGTGGAATTTCAAAAGATAAGCGTCGAAATATGTCGCTTTTCTTTTTTTTGTAAAGTTATAGGAAAAAAGCCTATAGTACGTAGGTTTTGTCTCATTATTAGAAAAAGCAAGGAGCGAAATTTGTTAAAATTTATCGCTTTCGCTCGAAAATCTACAAAAATCATCTCTTTTCGCTAGATTCTTAATTTTTTTGAGTTTGACAAATTTGTAGGTGTTTGAACTAAACACAATATATAGTGGTTGTTTTGGAAAAATATATACTATATGTAGACAATATAGTTGATTTCACCATTGGACTGTGGTAATTTAAGAATATTCCTAGCTGCGCTAGATTCTGGATTTCTATTAGTAGTTTTTTACAGAGTAGATTAAAAGAAGCATTTGTATATTTTAAAGGAGTTGTGTGTATGTCTGTTGCGTTTGGAAGAAAAATGAATATTGATGTCGAGAGCTTAAACAAGGACATTAGCTTGTTTCCTCAGGTGCATCCAGTAACCCCGGATATGAAGATTACTCATAAAGGGGTATCAAGACTTGTTATGCTTGACCGTTATACATTTAAAGATACGGAAAAGCTAACATTATCGAACGGAGATTTTGTTGTTCTTACAATTAAAGAAGATCCAAAGTTTCCCGCGAGAGGTCTTGGGTTTATTCTTGAAATTGATTGGGACCAAAAGATGGCTAAAGTGCTTGTTGATGAGGAGTTTAGAGGAGTTCTAGATGACCCTGAAGAAGCTAGTACAGGAGTTATTAATCGTTCACTTGATGTCATTGAAAAGCCATTGGAAGTGTTCTATGAGCAAATTGCGAAACGCAACGCAACAGGCTTGGCTTCAGTAGAGAGAACAGAAGAAAAGAAGGCTGAATGGTTCCAGAAATTTTACCAGGAACTAGTTAACTTAAATTTCATTCCAGCAGGACGAGTTCTTTATGGAGCAGGTGCTGGTACAGAAGTAACATTCTTCAATTGTTATGTAATGCCATTTGTGCAAGATTCTCGTGAAGGAATCTCCGAGCATCGTAAGCAAGTAATGGAAATCATGAGCCGCGGTGGCGGTGTTGGAACGAACGGTTCAACCCTAAGACCAAGAAATACACTTGCTCGTGGAGTAAACGGTAAATCATCTGGTTCGGTTTCATGGTTGGATGATATTGCGAAGTTAACGCATTTGGTAGAGCAAGGTGGGTCAAGACGTGGAGCTCAAATGATAATGTTAGCGGATTGAAAAGATGAAATTGCGGTTCCTTTATGGTAAGATTACATTAGAACAAATGTTCGGTGGTGATGTTCAATGAATCCTACTAGGGAACAACTTTATCAAAAGTATATAACTGAAAACCAAACTGTTTCTAAGATTGCTGTTGACACAGGATTGAAAAGAACAACAATCAGAGGATTGCTTAGGAGATATGGAATTAGGAAGAGGAGTTTAAAGCTTGGGGACGAAATCTATGATGATAAAGAATGGTTATACCACGAGTATATGATTAAAAAGAAAGGGTATTCGGTAATAGCAAATGAGTTAAATGTTAGCTATACTACTATACTCGATCGTTTGTTGTATTTTGGATTTCCAGTTAGAGGGCACAATGAAATTGATAAAGGTGCTGGAAGACGTGGTAGGACTCATTCTGAATTTTCTAAGATAAAAATTAGGAAATCGAGGATAAAAAAGAGATCAACAATCCAATGTACTAATTGTTCCCAAGATTTTGAAAGACAGTTATCTTCTATTGCTAGAAGTAACAAACATTTTTGTTCTTGTAAATGTTATGCCCAATATCAAAAAGAAAATAGAATTCAGACAGAAGATATTACCGATTCTGCTCAATACAAAGAGTGGAGAAAACAGGTCTACATTAGAGATGTGTATCGGTGTAGAATGCCAGGGTGTAATTCTAATTCTAAAGATATTGCAGCACATCATATCTATCCTAAAAAGAAATATCCTGAGAAACAGTTTGAAATAAATAATGGCATAACTCTATGTAGAAGTTGCCATGAAACTACTTATGGTAAAGAAGAGCAATTTGTTGATGCCTTAGTCCGCGTCGTTCAGATGATGAACGACTAGAAAACTGGGTGAATTGCGGGGAACTCCTTAGAGGAAAGCAAGCCACAACGTGACTGGAAACGGTGAGCGTGAGGGCTATAAAAATTGTTTTCATTGGATAATCCGCAGCCAAGCGTCATTGGGCAAAGGTAATGGCGAAGGTTCAACGACTAGAGAGTGAGACCCAACAATAATCTCTCATTAGCGCCCAGCCCCTAAATTTGTTTTAAGGGTGATGATATAGTCTAGTCCGATTGCAAATGCAATGAAATTTCTCGAAAGAGACGGTATGTAACGTGGCATCCTGACATTATTGAATTTATTATCTCAAAAATGCAAAACCCAAGAATTCTTCGTTTCTTACTTGAGACAACAAAAGATGAAACGATTAAAAAATATGCTAAAGAAAAACTAAAGTTTTCTCCTCTTACAGAGAGTGAGCGTTCTATGTACCAAGGAATTGCAAATTACAAAACGATTCCAGGTCAAGGTGGTTTTTCTGAGAAAAATATTGCAGACGCTGAAGAAAAGCTTGCTACTGGAGGGAATTTCTCCGTTCATAACTCAGAATTCTTAACAGGTGCAAATATTTCTATCTGTTTAACAAAAGAGTTTATGGAAGCAGTTGAAAATGATTCTGTGTATGAGCTTCGATTCCCGGATGTGGAAAGCTATAATGCAGAAGAGATGAAAATTTACAACGAAGAGTGGCATAAATTCGGGGACGTACGTGAGTGGGAAAAACAAGGACATAAAGTACGAGTGTACAGAAAGATCCAAGCAAAAGAATTATGGAATCTTATCAATATCTGCGCGACCTACTCTGCTGAGCCTGGAATTTTCTTCATCGACAACGCAAACGACATGACAAATGCAAAAGCATATGGTCAACAAGTTGTAGCTACAAATCCATGTGGAGAACAACCGCTAGCACCATATTCCGTGTGTAACCTTGCTGCTGTGAACTTAGCGGAAATGGCAGATAAAGAGACAAAAACAGTTAATTTTGAAAAGTTAAGACAAACGGTCGCTGTCGGCGTTCGTATGCAAGATAACGTGATTGATGCTACACCATACTTCCTTGAAGACAATAAGAACCAAGCATTAGGAGAAAGACGTGTAGGACTTGGGGTAATGGGCTTACATGATCTTCTGATCTATTGCGAAACAGAATACGGTTCTGAAGAAGGAAATGTTCTGATTGATAAAGTGTTTGAAACGATTGCAACGACAGCTTATGAAACATCTGTTGAATTAGCGAAGGAAAAAGGTAGCTTCCCGTTCCTTGTAGGCAATACAGATGTAGAAACAAATCGTCTTCGTCAAGCATTTACGCAAACGGGCTTTATGCAGAAAATGCCTGAGCATGTAAGAGAAGCGATCCTAGAAAATGGTATTCGTAATTCTCACTTGCTAACAGTAGCTCCTACAGGATCAACCGGAACTATGGTAGGTGTATCCACGGGTCTTGAGCCTTACTTCTCGTTCTCATATTTCCGCAGTGGACGTCTTGGGAAGTTTATTGAAGTAAAGGCAGATATTGTACAAGATTATCTTGACCGTCACCCAGAAGCGGATCCTGATCAGTTACCAAGCTGGTTTGTATCAGCGATGGAGCTTTCACCTGAAGCGCATGCTGACGTACAATGTGTCATCCAAAGATGGATTGATAGTTCAATCAGTAAAACGGTAAATGCACCAAAAGGATATAGCGTTGAGCAGGTAGAAAAGGTGTATGAGCGTCTCTACCGTGGAGGAGCAAAGGGTGGTACCGTTTATGTGGATGGATCACGTGATAGCCAGGTACTCACACTAAAAGCAGAAGAAAATACGGTTGATGAATTTGAGACAAATGTAGAAAAAGCACATGTGGTATTAGTTGATACCATTTCGGATTTACGTTCAACAGATGTGACGATCGGTTCTGAAGTTGGAAATACTTGTCCTGTATGTCGTAAAGGAAAAGTAAAAGAAATCGGTGGCTGTAACACATGTACAAACTGTAACGCACAGTTAAAGTGTGGTCTATAATTTGAGTCAAAGAGGATGGAAATAATTGTTCCATCCTCTTTTTTCATTTCTTTCTTTTTTTGTTCATACTACCAGTATAACTAGGTTGATGAAATGAGGGAAAAAAATGAAGCCGTTCGTTCCACAGCTTGTATATATAGAACCAGGTGCACTAGAGTATGAGCTCGGTAAAGAATTGAAACAAAAGTTTGAAAATATGGGCCTTGAAATACGAGAAACGACTTCACATAACCAAATTCGTGGAATTCCTGGAGATAATGAGCTTCAGCAATACCGGAATGCAAAGTCGACTTTAGTTGTAGGTGTGAGAAGGACATTAAAGTTTGATACATCTAAGCCGTCAGCTGAATACGCCATTCCTTTAGCAACAGGATGCATGGGGCATTGTCATTACTGTTATTTACAAACCACATTAGGAAGTAAGCCATATATTCGCACATACGTAAATCTCGAGGATATTTTTAATCAAGCGCAAAAATATATGGATGAACGAGCACCTGAGATCACTCGATTCGAAGCCGCTTGTACCTCAGACATTGTAGGTTTAGATCATTTAACACATTCCCTAAAGAAAACGATCGAGTTTATCGGTCAAACAGAATATGGTCAACTTCGCTTTGTAACGAAATATCATCATGTCGACCATCTGCTTGATGCGAAACATAATGGGAAAACCCGTTTCCGTTTTAGTGTAAATTCGCGTTATGTAATAAAAAATTTCGAACCGGGCACATCAACCTTTGATGAACGCCTTGAAGCCGCTAAGAAGGTCGCGAACGCGGGATATCCACTTGGCTTTATCGTTGCACCTATTTACCTTCATGACGACTGGAAGGAAGGGTATCGTGAGTTATTTGAACGTCTGAGTGAGTCGTTACAAGGCATTGAGTTACCTGACTTAACCTTTGAATTAATTCAGCATCGTTTTACAAAGCCAGCCAAAAAGGTAATTGAAAAGCGCTATCCGAAAACAAAGCTCGAGATGGATGAAGAAAAAAGAAAATACAAATGGGGACGTTACGGAATAGGAAAGTACGTATATCAAACCGATGAAGCTGCCGATATGGAGCAAACGATCCGTGGGTATGTAAAAGAGTATTTTCCTAACGCAGAGGTCAGTTACTTTACGTAAAAGCCATTTTGATAAAAAATAAAATAATTTAGATTGTCCGCCGTACTATTTAATGAAGGTCCTGCTTAAAGATGTATCATATACGTGCATCTAAGGAGTGACTTCCATGTATATTGACGGCGTTTTTTCTGGGGGAGGCATTAAGGGAATAGCCTTAGTTGGTGCCTATGAAGCAATAGAGAATAGAGGATTCCGATTTAAACGAGTGGCAGGAACGAGTGCAGGTTCCATTATTGCGTCGTTAATTGCTGCAGGTTATACGAGCAAAGAGGTATATGAGCTTATAAATGAATTGGATTTAAAAACGTTTTTAGATACTCGTCCGTCGTATTTACCCTTTCGTGTGGCTAAATGGATTTTACTTTATTGGAGGCTTGGTATATATAAGGGCCAGAAACTTGAAGAGTGGCTTGCTGAAAAGCTTGCGCAAAAAGGTGTTCGAACATTTGCCGACCTAGAGCCTCAAGCTTTAAGAGTTGTCGCTTCTGATTTATCAAATGGGAGATTAATTATCCTCCCAGATGATTTACCGTCCTATGGAATTAATCCGAATTCATTTTCAGTTGCAAAGGCGATTCGTATGAGCTGCAGCTTACCGTATTTCTTTGAACCCGTTAAGATAAAGCATGGACATACGACAAGCATCGTTGTTGATGGTGGAGTACTAAGTAATTTCCCTATGTGGCTATTTGATGGTGAGAATGTAAAGAAGGTCAGACCAGTATTAGGAATTAAACTGTCTCATAGTATTCAGGATCGACCGATTAAACCAATCACTAATGCAATTAAACTATACGAGGCGCTGTTTGAGACTATGAAGGATGCTCATGACTCAAGATATATCTCGAGGAAGCATGAAAAAAATATCATCTTTATCCCAACGGAAGGGGTATTAACAACGGAGTTTGAATTGACCGAGGAAAAAAAGCAAATCCTTTTCGATTTTGGGAAGGAAAGAGCATCCCAATTCTTTTCAAAATGGAGTTACTAAAAGGCTGTTTTCGTAAAGATTGTTGTTAAAATCTTAAAGCCGATTTTAACGTAGAAATAGCTATCTTGCGCTTAAGAATTTAGTTTGCATGCTCTTTTCTTATTAAATTCAACCCATTTTCTCCTAGATACTTAGCACAACCATTAAAATTTTGTTCCAATAACCTTCAAAGTTTAAGAAAAGAGCTTACTAAAAAGAAAAACCGAGCCTCTTAAAACGATGCTCGGTTTTTCTTTTTACCTTTTCGACCTTCAATGACCGTTAAATGTGTGGCTGATTTAGATTTATTCGCATGCTTTTTTAAAGAAGTGATAGAGCCACTTTTGGCTGAAGGTTTCCGACCTTCCCTTTGTATATACTTCTTTTTTGAACGCTTAGCAGCTTTGCGGAACGCATGCTGTTCTTTTTTGTCGGGACTTCCCTTATAAAAATGTCGAACCAAAAAGTACAGAATGACTCCGACAATTGCAAACACAAAAATACTTTTAAAAAATTCACTAGGATTGACCATGAGCCTAGATACTACTCCGATAGCAGCTAAAGTAACTAAACAAACGATGAATATAAGCGAAGTTCGATTTTTCATGAAAGCCACCTCCCTAAAAGCATGATTAGCATTTTTTTCCGCTTTTAAACTAGCTGCTCTGACAATTACACAATTTCCACCCATTGTTGGTTAAGATGGTGTGAATATTAGGCTTGCACATTTTAAATGGTGAGGTTGTTTTTGTTTCAAACGTTTTATTGGTATTAATTAATTTATGCTACATTCCACGATATTGGAACACCGTTTTTACATTTGTTTAATAAAATCTTATATTATATTTATTCTACTAGAAAAAGAAAAAAACCTCTATCATGTAGACTAAAATTGACAGAAATCAAATTATTTTTATTTATAAGTAAGGAAAGAAATGCTGTGGGACATAATACAAATGGAGGTGGTTTTAATGGCAGAAAAGAAGGAGAAATATGAGCAAGAACAGCATGAAAAACCATTATCATTTATGGCTATGGTCATTATCACAGGGTTTGTAGGAGGAATGCTGTGGAGTGGACTTGCATTTATTGCATGGTATTTTAACTTCACAGAGATTCATCCTAGGGTTATCCTAGAACCATGGGCGATCGGCGCATGGAAGAAACAATGGCTAGGTACATTGATTTCAATTGTTCTTCTCGGAGTTATCTCAATCGGGGTTGCCATTATGTATTACATATTACTCAGACGTTTTAGGAGTATATTTATTAGCATAGGCTTTGGACTTGCGTTATTGGCATTAGTATTGTTCGTGCTTAACCCAATCTTTCCTGGAATTCCTCCATTTAGAAAGATGGAGTTAAATACATTAATTACTACAGCTTGTTTTTATGTTTTATATGGAACGTTTATCGGCTATTCGATTTCCTATGAGGAACACGAAATGAAGAAAATAAAAAAAGCAAACCATGAGCCTCAGTTCTCTCCAGACTAGTGTAACGAAAAAAGGATGTGTTAGAATGTTCTTATTGAGCATTCTTTTTTCGTTTAAAAGAATAAGAATACGAAAGGGAGAGAATGATGGGAAAATTAAATAAATTAAGAGCCGAGTTAGAAAAGCTAAATGTGGATGGCATTCTTATAACAAGTAGTTTTAATCGTCGCTATATGTCTAACTTCACTGGGTCAGCAGGTGTTGTTCTAATTAGTAAAGATCGTGCACAATTTATTACTGATTTTCGTTATGTCGAGCAAGCAGAAAAGCAATGTGTAGGCTTTGAAATAGTAAAGCATAACGGCACCATACCTGAGGAAGTAGCAGCACAAGTTAAAGCGTTGGGGATCACAAGACTAGGCTTTGAACAAGAACATGTTACATACTCTTCTTATCAATCCTATAAAGAAGCCGTCCAATCAGAACTAGTACCATTATCAGGCGTTATTGAAAAGTTGCGCTTGATAAAGACTGACGCAGAGATTAAGATATTAAAGGAAGCAGCAAAGATTGCAGATGCTGCGTTTACACATATTCTAGGCTTTATTCGTCCTGGCGTAACAGAGTTAGAGGTTTCGAATGAGCTTGAGTTCTTTATGAGAAAAAGAGGTGCAACTTCATCATCTTTTGATATAATTGTTGCTTCAGGAATTCGATCTGCACTACCTCATGGAGTGGCTAGTGAAAAAGTGATTGAAGCAGGTGATTTTGTAACACTTGACTTTGGGGCATATTATAAAGGCTATGTATCCGACATTACAAGAACCGTATCAGTTGGAGAACCTGATGCTAAGCTAAAGGAAATTTACAATATTGTTTTACAAGCGCAATTACTCGGGATGGAAGGAATCAAACCAGGAATGACGGGAAAAGAAGCCGACGCATTAACAAGAAATCATATTTCTTCGCATGGGTATGGTGAGTATTTTGGTCATTCAACGGGACATGGTATTGGTCTAGAGGTGCATGAAGGACCTGCACTATCAGTAAGATCAAATCTTGTTCTTGAAGAAGGAATGATTGTAACTGTTGAACCTGGTATATATATTCCAGGGCTTGGCGGTGTTCGTATTGAAGATGATACGATTATTACGAAGGATGGAAATGAATCCCTCACATACTCTACAAAAGAACTTATTATTCTTTAATGCATCTTATTAGGAGGATTTATTAATGATTTCAGTAAACGATTTTCGTACAGGTTTAACAATTGAAGTAGATGGCGGCTTATGGCGTGTAATGGATTTCCAACACGTTAAGCCTGGTAAAGGTGCGGCTTTTGTTCGTTCAAAGCTTCGTAACCTGCGTACAGGAGCCGTTCAAGAGAAGACATTTCGTGCGGGTGAGAAGGTAGCGAAAGCGCAAATCGACAACCGTAAAATGCAATATTTATACGCAAACGGAGAGCAACATGTATTCATGGACGTGGAGTCATATGATCAAATCGAGCTTCCTGCAACAGCAATTGATTATGAACTAAAGTTTTTGAAAGAAAACATGGAAGTTCATATCATGATGTATCAAGGTGAAACACTAGGAGTGGAACTTCCTAATACGGTTGAGCTTGAAGTTGTTGAAACAGAGCCAGGAATCAAAGGTGACACAGCATCTGGTGGAACAAAACCTGCTATTTTAGAAACAGGTCTATCTGTTCAAGTACCTTTCTTTATTAACCAAGGTGATCGTCTAATCATTAACACAACAGAATCGTCATACGTTTCAAGAGCTTAATATTGCACGTGCAATTAAGAATGAAAAAGACACTCGATTGAGTGTCTTTTTTTTGTTACGAAGTAAATTGGAAGACAGCCGTAATGGTTGCCTTTACTTGTAGTAAACCAGGTTCGATCGTTGTACTTACCCCTTTTACCATCGGCATCGTAGAATAAAGTGGCTCAGGAATATTTACAGCACTGCCTCCTTCAATAATGAGGATAGGAGGATGATTGAGTTGAACACGTAGAGATTGAGCAATCGCTGCAGCCTTCTGTGTCGCATCATGAACGGCAAGAGTGAGTGCTTGTTGTTCCTGATTTAATACATTCTTTGCTGAAAAGTTAATCGCAAGTATACTGTTTGCTCCACTTTCTATCGCTTTATCAACGACCATGCCAATTTGATCCATATTGGATAATGTAACGGTTAAACGATGCTCAACTTTGTAATTTCGAAACGTTTGGACGCCATCAACAAAGTCGTATTGAGGAAAAATAGAATAGTCAGATGTTCTAATTTTTTCTCTCGGTATTTGTAGTGACAGCAAAGCATCCACAACAGCAGCACTTACTTGTGCATTTTCTCGTTGTGCGGGTACGAGTTCCTTGTTCTCTGTGATGATTCCAATAATAACATCGGCTTGGTCTGGTTGAATATCAACCGTTCCTTCCCCTATCACTCTAATTTCATTACTACTTGTTGCTCTAGAAGGATAATGGTTCCATGCTCTCGTGTAATTCTGATACATATCAACTCCCCCTTTTTCAATACTTCTCCTTTGTAAAATGTATGCAGTATAAGGAATAAGATTCTACTGTCAATTATAGAATTCAGGAGTCATAAAGTGGCCAAGCAGGCATACAAATGAATTAATGAGAAAGGTTCTGATGACAGGAGGAAAGGTTATGGAAGATGTTATTGGTATGTTACCTAAAGCGATTGCCAATCAAATGAATCAACTGTCTCCCTTTCAATTAAATGATATGGAAGAAATTCGAATTAGAATTGGTCGCCCATTGGAGATCACCTGTGGGGGAAAACCAATCTTCCTACCTTATACGGTAAAAGCAGAAGATGCAATACAACTGTTGAATAAGATCAGTCATTTTTCTATCTATACATTAGAGGAAGAATTAAGAAGAGGATATGTTACGGTGGCAGGTGGTCACCGGGTTGGCCTTGCCGGGAAAGTTATTTTGGAGGCGGGAAAGGTGAAAGCAATTACAGATGTCTCCTCTTTTAACTTTCGAATAGCAAGAGAGAAAATCGGGATTTGTCATAGTCTTCTCCCATTTCTATATGAAGGAGATTGGTTGCATACCATGATTATTGGTCCACCACAGACAGGAAAGACCACGTTAATAAGAGATTTGGCTAGGGTGATATCAACAGGTACAAATACGATTCCAGCAGCCAAGGTAGGAATTGTCGATGAGCGATCTGAAATTGCTGGAAGTATAAATGGTATTCCACAGTTAACATTTGGACCTAGAGTAGATGTATTAGATTCTTGTCCAAAAGCTGAAGGGATGATGATGATGATTCGCTCCATGAGTCCTGATGTGTTAGTTGTAGATGAAATTGGCAGGGAAGAGGACGGCGAGGCTATTTTAGAAGCAGTTCATGCAGGGATCTCACTTGTAACAACGACACATGGTCATTCGTACGCAGATATTGTAAAAAGACCCACATTGACACCCATCATCAAGAGTGAAATTTTTCAGAGATTCATTGAATTAAGCCGAAAAGAAGGGCCGGGAACGATACTTTCTGTGAAGGATCAACATGGTAGAGAAATGGTCAGAAAAGTGAGTGTGACATAAATGTTAAAGATAATCGGAGCTGTTTTTATTATTGTTGCTACTACTTGGACGGGCTTTGAAGCCTCTAGGCACTTAACGGAAAGACCTCGCCAACTAAGACAGCTAAAATCAGCCTTACAATCACTTGAGGCTGAAATCATGTATGGTCATACCCCTCTTCATGAAGCAGCTAGAAGATTAGCATCGCAGCTTTCCAAGCCCATTTCTTGGTTTTTTGAATCCTTTTCGAAGAAACTAACCAATTCTGAAACAACGGTAAAGGATGCGTGGGAGGAAAGTCTTCAAGAGGTTTGGAAGCTTACAGCGTTAAAGCAAGGAGAATATGAGATTATGAAGCAATTTGGTGAGACGCTTGGAAGGCATGATCGTTTCTCTCAACAAAAACAAATTCGGTTAGCCTTAACCCATCTAGAGCGTGAAGAAGCGGATGCATATGACAAACAATTGAGATATGAAAAGATGATGAAAAGCTTAGGATTTCTATCAGGGTTACTACTAGTTATTCTACTGATGTAAAAAATCGAATGTGGTCTTAGGAGGAAAAGCAAATGGGCTTAGAAGTGGATATTATTTTTAAAATAGCTGGAGTAGGTATTGTAGTTGCGTTTTTACACACGATCCTCGATCAAGTCGGAAAAAAAGAGTACGCTCAGTGGGTAACTTTATTTGGCTTTATTTATATATTGTTTATGGTCGCTTCTATTGTGGATGAGTTATTTCAAAAAATCAAATCAGTGTTCCTATTCCAAGGATAAAGGAGGGTTTGACGATTGAAATTTTACAAATAGTTGGGTTTGCGCTTATTGCTACCTTTTTAGCTCTTGTAGTTAAAGAGCAAAAACCAAATTTCGCCTTTTTGCTAATCGTATTTGTTGGATGTTCCATCTTTCTCTTTTTAATCGATCAAATCTACGCGATTATCCATATGCTTGAAAAGATAGCGATAAATGCAAACGTAAATATTATTTACGTAGAAACCATCCTGAAAATTATCGGAATCGCTTATATTGCGGAGTTTGCATCTCAAATTACAAAGGATGCGGGACAAGCAGCAATTGCCTCGAAGATTGAGATGGCTGGGAAAATATTAATACTTGCTATGGCGATCCCCATTTTGACGGTATTGATAGAAACCATCATTGCATTAATCCCAAATTAATTGAACCACTGAACCGATAAAAGAAGGTGAAAAAGTTGAAGCAATTGATCTTCAAAACATTCTCTCTCATATTTCTCATTCTATTTGTGTCTGTCCCAATAAGTAAAGCGGAGACAAATGAAGAAACTCAATCTTCTTCACAGTCCGTCATAAATCCTGAACAAATGATGGAAGAACAGCTTGAAGCTTTAGATATGGATGAAATGAAGGTTTTTTGGGAAAAGATTACAACGGAATACGGAGGATTCCTTCCGGAAAGTCAGAAGGGAAGCCTTTACGATTTTATCAAGGGGGACAAGCAATTTTCCTTAAAAGAGTGGACAAATGGAATAATTAAATTCATTTTTCACGAATTTGTTGTTAATGGAAAGCTTCTTGGTACCCTAATATTGCTAACCGTGTTCTCCATGTTTTTGCAAACACTGCAAAACTCATTCGAAAAGAGCACAGTTAGTAAAGTAGCGTATGCAATTGTATTTATGGTGTTGATTATTATCGCACTAAACAGTTTTCATGTAGCCATCCAGTATACAAATGATACGATAACAACGATGATTTCCTTCATCTTGGCGCTCATTCCACTTCTTCTTGCATTAATCGCCTCGTCGGGGGGGCTCGTATCTGCTGCCTTTTTCCATCCAGTAATTTTATTCCTCATGAATAGCAGTGGAATGTTCATTCAATATGTTGTTTTACCACTTTTGTTTTTAGGAGCAGTATTAAGCATTGTAAGTATTTTATCAGAGCATCACAAAGTAACTCAATTAGGAAATCTGTTAAGAAATTGGAGCATTGGATTACTCGGAATCTTCCTCACGGTTTTCCTTGGTGTTCTTAGTGTTCAAGGAGCTTCAGCAGCTGTGACAGATGGAATTACGATTCGAACAGCAAAATTCATTACCGGTAATTTTATCCCTGTTATTGGACGAATGTTTACAGATGCCACTGATACAGTGATTAGTGCTTCGCTTTTACTGAAAAATACCGTTGGAATTGCAGGGGTAGCAATCTTGTTACTTATTGTTGCTTTTCCGGCGATTAAGATATTAATGATTGCCTTTATTTATAAATTTGCTGCTGCTGTCTTACAGCCTCTAGGTGGAGGACCGGTTATCGCTTGTTTAGAAATTATTAGTAAAAGCATTGTTTTCGTTTTTGCTGCTTTAGCTATCGTATCTATGATGTTTTTTCTAAGTTTAACTGTTGTCATAGCAGCAGGAAACCTTACGATGATGGTTCGTTAGGAGGGGTGGTATGGATTTCCTAAAAGACTGGATCACAAATATAATCCTTTTCGTCTTGCTAGCAACAGTTGTTGATATGCTGCTTCCGAATTCAAATATGCAAAAGTACACCAGGATGGTTACTGGATTATTACTAATAGCTATTATTCTTTCGCCCATACTGAAAATACTATCTAGTGATTTTGAAGCGAACCTCTCCGCCATCACCGAAGTAGACTCCTTTTCAGAAAAAAATATAGAAAATTCAATAGAAATGAAGAAAAAAGAAATACAAGCCTCTTTTGATGCATATGCTTTAGAAGAAGTGGCTGTCCAATTAAAAAAGGACGTTGAAGAGGAGTTGATGGAACAGTACGGTTTAGAGATTGCTAGTATCGATCTATCAGTGGATGAAACGAGCAGCGCAACCTTCCCAGACAATCTTCAAGAGATATCTGTTACATTACGTGAATCAACAACGGAGACTGTGGTAGAAGTCGTACAAATGGTTGATATTAATACGAACTCACCTCTACCATCTAATTCGGAAAGTGAACAAAACGAGGAACTGTCTTCACTTCTCTCTGAAAAATGGGATGTAAACAAAGGCGCTGTTGAAATCTTCATAGAAGGGGGGAACAAATAAGTGGAAAATGATACAGAAAAAGATAAAGAACCTAACAAAGATAAAGGGCCCATTACATTCCTAAAAAACCTATTTAGTAAAGAAAGCCCTCCTGAGAAAAAATCTAGTAAATATCAATACTTCTTAATCGTCTTGTTAATTGGAGCCGCCATTATGTTAGCAAGTAATTTGCTAATAAATCCAAGTCCTTCCGCTATTGAAACGGCAGCAAATGCTGAGAAATCAAGTGAGGATGTAGAAACATTTGGACAGAAAAAGATTGATGGAAATGAAATAATTGCTGCCTATGAAGATCATTATGAAAATCAATTAAAGGAAACACTTGAGGGAATTGTCGGCGTTGGCGAAGTGATTGTAGCTGTAAATGTCGACGCGACTGAGAAAAAGATACTTGAAAAAAATGTGGTTGTTCAGTCCCAAAAAACCGAAGAGGTTGACCGTGAGGGTGGGCAACGAACAGTCGAAGACCAATCAAAGGATGAACAGTTAGTGATTATCCGAGATGGGGAAAAAGAGGTTCCTATTGTAATAGAAACGAAGAAGCCTGCCATTCGTGGCGTCATCGTGATTGCAAAGGGAGCTGATAATATACAAGTAAAAAAATGGATACTTGAATCCGTTACTAAACTATTAGATGTACCGGTTCATCGAGTGTCTGTTATGCCTAAAAAATAAAAGGGGGATTTATAGATGTTATTGAAAAAACAAACAGTTTGGTTATTAACAATGCTTAGCTTAGTTGTTGTATTATCGGTATATTACATTACTTCTCCAGAACAGCAAATGAACAATATGGCTACAGTAGAAAAAGAATCAGAGGAAGATTCAACAGTAAGTGGAGAAAATACATCTGAATCTGGTGAATCTGTCATTTCTAGTACTGCTAGCGATGAAATGTTTGAAGCACTTCGCTTAGAGCTAGATGAAGAGAGAAGTAAATTAAAAGAAGAGCTAGAAACGACTGTTGCTTCTACGGATCTACCAACAGAAGATATTAATGCCGCTCTTGATAAAATTAAAGAATTAAATGATGTGACCCAAAAAGAAGCGTATCTTGAAACGATGATTGTAGCGATGGACTATGAAGATGCTTTAGTAAGAGTAAGCGATAACGAAGTTCGCGTCACTGTAAAAGCCAAAAGCCACTCTCCAGCAGCTGCAAATGAAATCTTAAAGTTAGTACGCTCTGAATTAAGCGGGCTGAAGCCAGTGGTACAATTTCAAATAAGTAAATAATAGAAAAACGGAAAGCCCGAGCGCTTTCCGTTTTTTATTCAACTAGCCGATTTTTAACTGCATAAAGGGCTGCTTGAGTACGATCGGCTAAACCAAGCTTTGAGAGAAGGTTAGAAACATGGGTTTTGACAGTCTTCTCTGTTATATATAGGCTAGTTGCAATTTCTTTGTTACTTTTTCCTTTGGCAATTTCTTTTAATACCTCCATTTCTCGTTTTGTTAACTCGTAAATGGAAGGGCGATTTTGGTTTCGATCGGTTGATAACTTCGCTAATAAATGACTTGTAGCCTTGGGGTGTAACTGGTTTGTTCCTAACATCACATTTCGGATCGACTGAACAAGTTCGTCTGGTTGAATATCCTTTAATTGATATCCAGAAGCACCCGCCTCGAGTGCAGGAATGACATGATCCTGCTCAGAAAAGCTTGTCAGAATAATGATTTTTATCGTAGGGTACAAGTTTTTAATCATTTTCGTAGCTTCGATGCCATCCATTTCCGGCATGGAAAGGTCCATTAATATTAGGTCGGGTTGATGTCTTTTCGTAAGCTCAATTGCTTCCACTCCGTTCCCCGCTTCACCTATAATTTCGATTTCTTTTTGGGTGCGAAGAAATAAGACGAGTCCCCTACGAACAACGTGATGATCATCGACCACCAGAATCTTCGTAGTCATTTAGCTCCCTCCTTAATTTGGTATTTTGATTTGAATAAGTGTTCCATTATCGGGGGAACTTTCTAGTGAAAACTCCCCCTTAAACGCTTCGGTTCGAAGTCGCATACTTTGTAAACCAAGCGATGGTGTTTGAACTCCCTTTTGATATTGGAACCCAATGCCAAGATCTTTAATGGTTAGAATGGTTTTCTCTTTTGTTTTTTCTAAATCAATATATACAACCGTTGTACCAGCATGTTTTTTACAATTCGCAAGTGCCTCTTGCCCAATTCTCCACAGTGCTTCTTCGACCTGACTTGAAAAATGAGGAACACCCTTCAGGTTAATATGAACAGTTAGACCTAGTAACTGGCCGTATTTTTGAAAGGCACTTAGTAGTCCATCTTCTAACCCTTGAGGACGTAACTGCCAAATCAAAGATCTCATTTCCCCAAGTGCATCTTGAGCAAGCTCTTGTATATAGGTGAAGGTACTTTTCATTTCCTCAGGCTTAGTCATTTCTACACCTGCTCTTGCCGTGAGACTTAAAGAAAATAATAATTGATTCACAGAATCATGAAGATCTCGTGCAAGTCGATTTCGTTCATCTTTCAGGGCGGTTTTTTGCTCATGTTCCACAAGCTTCAGCCGCTTAATGGCCGTACCAATTTGAAATGCAACGGCTTCAAGCAGGGCTAACTCATCGTCCTTGAAGAAGGTTTTAAAGGGAGCCCCTACATTTAATAAACCAAATCTTTCCTCACCTGCACGGAGCGGCACGGTAGCATGATGTGTTAAGCCGTTATGGTCTCCGTTTTGGGTTTCTATGGCTTCCTCGATTCTTTGACACTCAATAATATTGGTTGCCTTTGTTATTTTCTGATGATGATAACGATTAACACACCAGCACGAACCCTTACACATTCTTATGTTTTGTTCATACGAAAGAGCAGGGGGAAGGGCTTCGTGTGCAACAAGTTGATGGGAGCCTTTTTCATCAATAAAGAAGATCCAACCTGTTTGGAGTCCTGTTAAATCCAAAAGCTTTTTTAGGACTTGAGATAGAACGTGATTCAGCTCAGTCCCCTCGTTTAACATTTCAGCAATTTCTTTTAGTATTTTCATTTCTCTAAATCTAGAACTCTCTCCCATCATGTCACCCTCAAACAATAGAAATTTATTATGTTCAAACTATTGTCAACTTCTTTGTAAAAATTCAATCGTTTCATTTGATGGACCTGTCACAAATGCAGTGGTCCACCCGTTTTCCAACTCGTATGGACCTTCCACCATACAAAAATGGTATTCTTTACAACGAAGAATGATTTCTTGTAAAAAAGGAACTTCGAAGCAAATATGCGTATGTGAGACTTTATTTACATGATCACCTAGAAAAAGCTCCAAACGTATATCCTCTAAGCGTAAAAAAACAATATCCTCTTCCATAAATTTTACCTTTTCTTCTACTTGAAAATGAAGTACCTTTTCATAAAAAGATATGGATTTCTCCATATCTTTTACTTCAATCCCATAATGATGGACTCGCAAGATAACACCCTCCTAAAGAATGACATTAATATCTCCAAATTCATGCCATAAATATTGTTTATTTAGTGCTTCCTCATACGCAGGAAATAGCTTTTCTTTTGGTACAAAAGCTAAAAGCATATCCAAGTGGCTCGCTTTTGGTTCATGAAAGCCAGTAATGATTCCATCAACCAACTGTAGCCTTGACTCTTCCGTAATATACAAATTTGTCCATCCATTGAGACAGCTGGTCTTCGAAGCGGTTTCCAAGGCACGGACAACGGTCGTACCTACCGCAAGGACCTTTGAGCCGCGTTTCTTTGTATCTAGTACTTTATTCATTGTCTTTTCCGGAATCATATATTTCTCACTATTTTGTTCAGGACTTGGCAGCAAATTGTCATCCAAAAAATAACTGAGCCCTGTGTGTAATTGAAGAAAAGCAATCTGAATCCCTTTCTTTTGTAATCGAAATAGCAGTTCCCAGCTTATGGCTCTTCCGGCTGAAGGCATTTCCAACGATCCGGGTGTTGTTGCGAAAACGGTTTGATAATATTCAAGACTCCAAGGTTTATGAATATATTCATAACGGATAGGTTCACCGATCATATAGACCTCTTCTAGTAGCTCAGTACCTCCTTTTGAAAATAGAATTCGAGAAAGGGGAGTAGGGCTTTTCTGATTTAACACCGTAGCTGACAAAGTAGGGGAGAAGTGTAAAACTTCTCCTTCTGAAACCTCATCACTTAAAATTAAAGCTTCCCATTCGAACTCATTTAATTTACGAGCAAGCTTTACTTCTATAATCGATGGTTCCTTCTGATGATTTGGATGAAACCTAGCTCTTAATAGTGCGGGGATGGTTCGGCTATTGTTAAGAACAAGCAGGTCACCTTCTTGAAGATAATGTTCAAGCTGACAGAATTCATCGTGGTATACTTGCCCACTTTGTTTATTAAGAACCATCATTTTCACTTGATCACGTCTAATCCCTCTTCGCTCAGGGGGGATTGACGCATTCAACTTTGTTGGAAGATGAAAATCAAAAGCTTGTGAAGTCATTTGCTTTCCTCCTTAAATACTTGAGCTTCAAACCGTTTCCCAGTAATATTATTTGAGTCGTCGGAAGCTAAATAAAGAAAAACATCAACCACATCATTAGGGTCTGCTAACGGGTAATCACAATCAGGAACGGCTAGTGTGTGCATTTCGGTATTCATTTCCCCAGGATCAACCATATTGATACGGATATTTGTATCACGTAGTTCATCAGCCCAAGTTTCTGTTAATCCTTCAATTGCAAACTTTGATACTCCGTAGGCACCCCAACCAGCATACCCAGTTGAGCCGGCTTCAGAGGTAATATTAATGACTGACCCCTTATTTTGTAAAAGCATGTGGATCAGCACTCTTTTTGTTAAAGAAAAAGGGCCAAGAACATTTACGCGTAATGTAGTAGAAAAGTCATCCTCAGGATAATCTAGTAATAGAGGCATTGGACTCAGTCCGAGGGTTGAGGCATTATTAATTAACACATCGATCTGTCCAAATCTTTCTACTGTTAAAGCTACAAATCTTTCAACGTCTCTTGGGAGAGAAATATCTGCCTTTATCGCAAACACTTCTGCTCCTAATTGTTCTGCTTCTTCCTTCACTTTAGATAATGCTTCCATATTTCTAGCGCAAATAGACAACCGTTTTCTTTGTTTGGCAAATGCTAATGTTAAAGCCTTTCCTAATCCTTTTGATGCTCCAGTTATCATAACTACATCGTTACTATTCATTACAAATCTCCTCCTGTATAAATGGTTCCTTGTAATTACAGAATAGAAAATATTTCAAACATTTCCCTCATGTAAAAGCTCGATATTTTCTACAACTTTAGTCGTAGGAGAAAATTTAACTAACAAAAATTTTAAAAAATCTTATATTTCAAAAATGAAAACGTGTTCTTTTGTCGAATATGTATATAGAGGAATAAAGGTTGAACTTCTATGAGGTCTTATCGTATGATATTAGTATCTAGTGCTAAAAAGTAAATTAGAGGTGAATATGATGTTAAAGGTTCAAGAAATTAGAGAATTAATAAAACTTGTAGATCATTCAAGTCTAGATGAATTTGTTTATGAATACGAAGGTGCTAAAATTAAAATGAAAAAGAATGCGGCTGTAGGAACAGTGACTGTAAAGGAACAAGTTACACCTGCGCCTGTAGTCGTTGCTGAAAAGACATCAGCACCAGTGGCTGCTGTAGAGGTAAAGCACGAGGAGCCAATCGCACCGCAAGCACAACCAGCACAAACACCTGCTGCTGATACTTCAAACTTACATAAAATCAATTCACCGATGGTTGGGACTTTCTATGCATCTCCATCACCTGATGCTGATGCGTATGTTAAGGTGGGCTCAAAAGTGTCTAGCGATTCAGTTGTTTGTATCGTAGAAGCAATGAAGTTATTTAATGAAATTGAAGCTGAAGTTAACGGAGAAATTGTAGAGATACTTGTAAAAGACGGACAGTTAGTGGAGTATGGTCAACCGTTATTTTTAGTGAAGCCAGAGTAAGGAGCTGTCTGCTATGATAAAAAAGTTATTAATTGCGAATCGAGGAGAAATAGCCGTTCGTATTATACGGGCTTGCCGTGAGCTTGGGATTGAGTCTGTTGCTGTATATTCTGAGGCGGATCGTGAATCCTTACATGTTCAGCTTGCTGACGAAGCATACTGTATTGGACCAACAGCTTCAAAGGATAGCTACTTAAATTTTACAAATATCATTAGTGTAGCTAAGCTGACGAGTTGTGACGCCATTCATCCTGGTTATGGATTTTTAGCTGAAAATGCTGACTTTGCAGATCTTTGTAGGGATGTGAATATCACATTTGTTGGACCATCTCCAGAAGCCATCTCTAAGATGGGAACAAAGGACGTGGCTCGTGAAACGATGAAACAAGCAGGGGTTCCGATTGTTCCAGGATCCCAAGGAATCATTAAAGACGATGAAGAAGCAATCGAATTGGCCAATAAAATTGGTTACCCTGTTATTATAAAAGCGACTGCTGGTGGGGGTGGAAAAGGAATTCGTGTGGCCCGAACGGAGACTGAGCTAATCAAAGGGATTAACATTACTCAACAAGAAGCATTAACGGCTTTTGGGAACCCTGGAGTATATATCGAAAAGTTTATTGAAGAGTTCCGACATGTTGAGATACAAGTTCTTGCAGATAATCATGGACATGCCATCCATTTAGGGGAAAGAGATTGCTCCATCCAAAGGAGACTTCAAAAGCTTCTTGAGGAAACGCCATCTCCAGCCTTAGACGGAGAAGTAAGACATGAGATGGGAAGTGCAGCCGTTAAGGCAGCATTAGCGGTTGATTATTCTGGTGCCGGGACAGTAGAATTTATTTATGATTATCAAAACCGTAAGTTTTATTTTATGGAAATGAACACTCGTATCCAAGTAGAACATCCGGTCACAGAGATGATAACTGGCGTTGACCTAATTAAGGAACAAATTAAAGTGGCATCTGGTGAAAAGCTTAGTTTAACCCAAGAAGAAGTTGTTTTTAATGGGTGGGCGATCGAATGCAGAATTAACGCAGAAAATCCAATGAAGAAATTCATGCCTTCACCTGGTAAAATAGAAATGTATCTTCCTCCTGGTGGTTTAGGAGTTCGTGTGGATTCAGCTGCATATCCTGGTTATACGATTCCACCCTATTATGACAGCATGATTGCGAAACTGATTACGTACGGAAGTACTAGAGAAGAAGCAATCGCACGCATGAAAAGAGCGTTAAGTGAATTTGTCATAGAAGGAATTCATACAACCATTCCATTCCACTTAAAACTTTTAAATCATGAAAAGTTTGTTGAAGGAGACTTTAACACGAAATTTCTTGAAATGTATGATTTAATGGAAACAGGAAAATAATGTTGGAGGTGCTTTGAATGAGCGAAAATAACATCTTGGAAATGAATCCAGGAAACTCTGGTCTTGGGAAAGTAGAGATTGCACCTGAAGTAATTGAAGTAATTGCTGGTATTGCTGCGTCTGAAGTTGACGGGGTTTCTCAAATGAGAGGAAACTTTGCGTTAGGGGTTGTTGAGCGATTAGGTAAGAAAAATCATGGCAAGGGCGTTAAGGTGGAGCTTGGAGAAGACGGAATTAAAGTGGATGTGTATTGCTTAATGAAGTTTGGGGTTTCCATTCCAACTGTCGCTCAGAAGGTTCAAGATAATATTCGACAAGCGCTTTTGAATATGACTGCACTTGATGCTAAGGAAGTAAACGTGCATATCGTTGGCATCCAGTTCGAAAGTACAAAGCAAGAAGTTGAACAAGAACAAGAGCTGTAATTTACTCACTCTAAAGAGTCAAGGACAACAAAAAAGTCTTTGGCTCTTTTTTCTTTCGAGTATTTCATGTATGATGAGTTATTATGCTATGATCATATTGATGATTAAGGTATCTCAATCAATAAAGGAGTTTAGGATAGATGAAAAGAAGAACGGCAAGAGAAAAAGCGTTACAAGCATTATTTCAAATTGACATAAGTGAAGCAGATCCAAAGGAAGCGATTCTTCATGTATTAGAAGAAGAGCGTGGAGATGACTACCTCTCTACTCTAGTAAGTGGGGTTGTGGAACACAAAAGTGAGATAGATGAAATGATTAAAGAGCATTTAGAGAAGTGGACAATTGAGCGAATTGCGCCAGTGGATCGGAACCTGTTAAGACTGGCTGTTTACGAACTTGTTTACATGAAGGAAGAAGTACCTGCAAACGTTGTTATCGATGAAGCGATTGAGATTGCAAAAGTTTTCGGAGATGAGCATGCTAGTCGATTTATAAATGGAGTTCTCTCTAAAATAAAGCAACAAACAGAACAACAGTAATTTCCGCTATAAAACAGCCCTTTTTTATATAGGTAATCCCTTTCGCACTATCAAGACGTGACTGAAAAGAGATTTATCCTTATAATTAGATAGGACTGTTTTTTTGCGTGATCCATACCTTTTCCGAAAAAAGGAGTACTGAATGGAAGAAAAGCAATATGTAACAATAACTGCCTTAACTAAATATATAAAAAGAAAGTTTGACGCCGATCCACATTTACAGGATATGTACGTAAAAGGGGAAATTTCAAACTTTAAACAGCACTCTAGTGGACATATGTACTTTACTTTAAAAGACGAAAAAGCAAGAATCCTGGCCGTCATGTTTTCAAGCTTTAATAAGTCCATCAAATTCAGACCAGAAAACGGGATGAAAGTGTTAGTGAAAGGCGATATCTCCGTATACGAACAAAGTGGTCAGTATCAAATGTACATAAAAGAATTGCAGCCTGATGGAATTGGTGATCTTTATCTAGCTTTTGAACAGCTAAAAGAAAAACTATTAAAACAAGGCCTATTTTCAAACGAATATAAAAAAGCTCTGCCAAAATATCCTCACACTGTTGGGGTAATTACCTCTCCTACGGGAGCAGCAATACGAGATATTCTAACAACTCTTAAAAGGAGATATCCGATTGCTAATATATTGGTCATTCCTGCCCTTGTTCAAGGAGAGCAAGGAGCTGCATCCATTGTAAAGGCAATCGAGCAAGCAAATCAGTCACATGATATTGATGTATTGATTGTTGGTCGCGGTGGGGGATCCATTGAGGAACTATGGTCATTTAATGAAGAAATTGTAGCAAGGGCCATTTTTGCATCTAGGATTCCGATTATCTCTGCTGTTGGTCATGAAACAGACACGACCATTGCTGATTATGTGGCGGACCTCCGAGCTCCGACTCCTACGGGAGCGGCAGAGCTTGCAGTGCCACATATTGATGAATTAATCGAAAGAGTATTAACTAGACAAACAAGGATTATACGAAAAATTAAAGAGAAGATAAGTGTACAAGCACAGCGATATGATCGTTTAAGTAAATCATACGCCTTTAAGTACCCGCAAAGATTGTATGAACAAAAGTTAGAGCAAGTTGATAAGTCAACAGAATTATTAAAGAGGGCAGCTCAAGCTTTATTTGTAAATAAAAATGAAGAGTATATTCGTACCAGGCGGAGACTTGAAAGAAATAATTTGAATACACTCCTTCAAACAGCCGTTCAGCAGCAATCTAAGACGGAAAAGACATTAAATCGTGCTTTTACTAGCCTCCTTTTAGCAAAGAAAAAAGAACATCAAAGAGTGAATATGGCATTGGATGCATTAAGCCCTCTGAAAATTATGGATCGAGGATATAGCCTCGTCTACAATGAAGACGATCACTTAGTAAAAAGCACGGAACAAATTCGAATTAATGATAGTATTAAAATAAAACTTGTAGATGGTTCTATCACTTGTGAAGTGTTAGAGATCGAGGGGAAGGATCAAACAAATGAGTAAAGACACGAAAATAAGCTTTGAAGAAGCCATGCAGCAACTTGAAGATATCGTTGAACAACTAGAAGAAGGGGATGTACCTTTAGAAGAGGCGATTTCTATTTATAAAAAAGGAATGGAGCTTTCAAAGCTTTGTCACGATAAGCTTCGAAATGTTGAGGAGCAGCTAACAGAAATTCTTACGGAGAATGGGAAGAAGGAAACCTTCTCTATTCAAGAGGAGGAATAATAGTGAACAAAGTGGGTTTTACCACCTTTTCTAAAAAGTATAAAGAGCTAGTAGA
Organism: Robertmurraya beringensis; assembly: GCF_042433785.1. Taxonomy (NCBI): domain Bacteria; kingdom Bacillati; phylum Bacillota; class Bacilli; order Caryophanales; family Bacillaceae; genus Robertmurraya; species Robertmurraya beringensis. The sequence continues at coordinate 377,863 of NZ_JBHLUU010000015.1, forward strand.
AGCATACCTGAAGGAATCTGTTAGTCAATTATCTGCACCTACACAGATTAAGGAAGCGATGCTCTATTCGTTAGAAGCAGGCGGCAAACGTATTCGTCCGTTATTATTATTCGCTACATTAGAAGCGTTTGGGAAGAAAGGGGAATTAGGTATAGAAGCGGCTGCAGCGATAGAAATGATCCATACCTATTCGTTAATTCATGACGATCTTCCAAGCATGGATAACGACGACCTACGAAGAGGAAAGCCTACGAATCATAAGGTGTTCGGAGAAGCATATGCCATTCTTGCAGGTGACGCTCTTTTAACATATAGCTTTCAAGTGATTTCTAGTGCATCCTCCGAGGCTATTCCAACTGAAGTGAAAATCCAACTGATTACAGAACTAGCCAAAGCATCAGGTGCTGAAGGAATGGTAGGTGGACAAGTAGCTGATATGGATGGGGAAGGGAAAGACTTAAGCCTTGATGAACTTGAATACATTCACATCCATAAGACAGGGAAGTTACTTGCTTATAGTGTCGTTGCTGGAGCGATGATTGCCGGAGCAAATAATCAACTATTAGAAAAGTTTACTACCTTTGCTCACCATTTAGGTTTAGCCTTTCAAATTAGGGATGATATTCTAGACCTTGAAGGTGATCAAGAAATCATCGGGAAGAAAGTGGGCAGTGACGAACAAAACAATAAAAGCACATATCCATCATTGTTGACGATGGAGGGAGCAAGGCAATCATTATTAGAGCATATTACGCTCGCTAAGGATGCCTTAAATAGCATGGAACTTGAAACGGAAATTCTTAAAGAAATCACGGATTTAGTAGCTAATCGAAATCATTAAATAAGAGTGTGAACGTAAAACATTTGGAAAAATGTCTGTAATACGTTACTCTTTGTGTATACAGCTAACGAAAGATTAGCAACAATTAAGAGATGAAAGTGAGTGGTCCTACTAGTGGATCTGTTATCAATTAAAGACCCTTCCTTCTTAAAAGGGCTTTCTCAACAACAACTACAAGAATTAAGTGAAGACATCAGACAATTTTTAATAGAAAAATTATCAGTTACAGGTGGCCATATTGGACCGAATTTAGGAGTGGTAGAGCTGACGATTGCTCTTCATACTTGTTTTACAAGCCCAAAAGATAAAATTTTATGGGATGTCGGTCACCAATCATATGTCCATAAAATTTTAACGGGTAGAGCAAGCGAATTTGACACGCTAAGACAATATAAAGGTTTATGTGGTTTTCCAAAGATGATTGAAAGTGAACATGATGTTTGGGAAACAGGGCATAGTTCGACTTCTTTATCCGCTGCTATGGGTATGGCAATTGCTAGAGATTTAAAAAAGGAGAAATCTTTTGTTGTTCCTGTAATTGGTGATGGTGCCTTAACGGGTGGAATGGCACTGGAAGCTTTAAATCACATCGGTCATGAAAAAAAGAACCTTATCGTTGTCTTAAATGACAATGAGATGAGTATTGCACCGAATGTTGGAGCTCTTCACAGTATATTAGGCCGTTTACGAACGGCTGGGAAATATCACTGGGCGAAAGATGAACTCGAGTATTTATTAAAGAAAATTCCTGCTGTCGGAGGAAAATTAGCAACGACGGCCGAGAGAATAAAAGATAGCCTGAAGTATTTGTTAGTGTCTGGTATGTTCTTTGAAGAGATGGGTTTTACGTATTTAGGACCAGTAGACGGTCATAATTATGACGAACTATTTGAAAATTTAGCATACGCAAAAAAGACAGAAGGACCCGTTCTTTTACATGTGATCACTAAAAAAGGAAAAGGATACCATCCTGCAGAAAGTGATGTTGTGGGTACATGGCATGGAACGGGACCGTATAAAATTGAAACAGGAGCATTTCCAAAACCGGTTGAAACGCCTCCGCCAGCATGGAGTAAACTGGTTAGCGAAACGGTTCGTAGGCTCGCGCGAGAAGATGAGAGAATCGTTGCAATCACCCCTGCGATGCCTGTTGGTTCCAAACTTGAGGGATTTGCAAGTGAATTCCCTGATCGAATGTTTGATGTAGGTATTGCTGAACAGCATGCAGCGACCGTAGCTGCAGGACTTGCCACCCAAAAGATGAAGCCATTTTTAGCCATTTATTCGACTTTCCTACAACGAGCCTATGACCAAGTGGTTCATGATATTTGCCGTCAAAACCTGAATGTATTTATAGGTATTGATCGTGCAGGGCTTGTAGGTGCTGATGGAGAAACTCATCAAGGTGTGTTCGATATCGCCTTTATGAGACATGTGCCAAACATGGTGCTGATGATGCCAAAAGATGAAAACGAAGGGCAACATATGGTCAATACAGCCTTAAAGTATGATGAGGGACCGATTGCCATGAGGTTCCCTCGAGGGAATGGAGTAGGAGTTCCATTGGATAAGGACCTTAAAACCATTCCGATTGGCACTTGGGAAGTAATAAAAGAAGGCGAAGATGTGGCTATATTAACATTTGGAACAACGATTCCAATGGCATTAGAGGCTGCAAAACATCTCGAACAGCAGGGGATCTCTGTGAAGGTCGTTAATGCTCGATTTATTAAACCGCTAGACCGTCAGATGCTCTCGGAGCTATTTGAACGAAAAATGCCAGTATTAACGATTGAAGAAGCCGTCCTTCAAGGTGGATTTGGAAGTTCTATTTTAGAGTTTGCCTTTGAAAATCGTTATTTTGATGCAGTGATTGATCGCATGGGAATTCCAGATCAATTTATTGAGCATGGAAGTGTTGATGAGTTATTGAAAGAAATCGATTTAACCGTGGATTCAACGATTCGAAAAGTAATCGAACTTACTCAGGTTAAAGGGAAAAAGGGTTCATTACTATGAAAAGTAAAAAAGAACGAATTGACGTCCTGCTAGTTGAACGCGGGTTAATAGAAACAAGAGAAAAAGCAAAACGAGCGATTATGGCAGGGCTCGTATATAGCAATGAAAACCGATTGGATAAACCTGGTGAGAAAATAAGCAGCGATCTGCCTTTAACGATAAAAGGGAATGTCATGCCATATGTAAGCAGGGGTGGCTTAAAGCTAGAAAAAGCCTTGAAGGAATTTGACGTGCATGTTGAAGGGAAGGTTTTGCTAGATATTGGTGCTTCGACCGGAGGGTTTACAGACTGTGCCTTACAAAATGGAGCAAAACAATCGTATGCCTTAGATGTCGGATATAATCAGTTAGCTTGGAAGTTAAGGCAGGATGAGCGAGTTATTGTCATGGAACGGACAAATTTTCGTTATGTGACCCCTGCTGACCTAACTGGTGAGATGCCAAATTTTGCTTCAATAGATGTTTCTTTTATATCATTAAAGCTTATTCTCCCTGTGTTAAAAACTCTTCTAGTGCCCAATAGTGATATTATTGCATTGGTGAAACCGCAATTTGAGGCCGGGAGAGAAGAAGTAGGGAAAAAAGGAATCGTAAGAGATCCAAAGGTTCATGAAGCGGTTTTAAATAAAATCATTGACCTTTCTTTAGCTCTTGGTTATGATGTCAAAAATCTATCCTTTTCTCCAATCACTGGTGGCGATGGCAATATTGAGTTTTTGCTGCATCTAGGGTGGAATGGCGAAAAGGAGCAAGGGATAAACCATCTTTCCAAAAAGCCAAACCAAATCGTTTTAGAAGCCCATGAAGTTTTAAAATCAAAGTCGAATGTAGAAGAATAAGCGTCCTGCTTGTTCTTCTTTTTTTGTAGGTATACTTTGACGTAATAAGCAAAAGGATGTATATTTATACATATATACATCTACAAAAATTGAAAAAATAAAACAAAATACTACAGAGTTTTTGAAAGCAATCAGGGGTGAAAACATGAATAAAGGTCAACGTCATATTAAAATTAGAGAAATTATTACGAGCAATGATATTGAAACACAAGATGAATTAGTTGATGAACTAAAGTTTGCCGGATTTAATGTAACACAAGCAACCATTTCTAGAGATATTAAAGAACTTCACTTAGTAAAAGTGCCACTTATGGATGGTAGATACAAATATAGTCTTCCAGCCGATCAACGTTTTAATCCACTTCAAAAATTAAAGAGAAATTTAATGGATGCCTTCGTTCGTATTGATAGTGCAGGTCACTTACTTGTGATGAAGACACTACCGGGTAATGCTATGGCCATTGGTGCCCTGATAGATAATTTAGATTGGGAAGAAATATTAGGAACCATTTGTGGAGATGATACGATCCTCATTATTTGTAGGAAAGAAGAAGAAACGATTACCATTACTAATCGATTCCTTGAAATGCTCTAAATAGAGGTGAAACCAGTTGTTAACCGAGTTGTCGATTAAAAATTTTGCAATTATTGAAAACTTAACTGTATCCTTTACAAAAGGATTAACCGTTTTGACAGGTGAAACAGGAGCGGGGAAATCAATTATCATTGATGCTGTTCATCTACTCGTTGGTGGAAGAGGTTCGTCAGAATTTGTTCGACATGGCGAAGAAAAAGCTGAAATTGAAGGGCTTTTTCAACTAGAGAGTTTGACACATCCGAGCTATCAAAAAGCCGAAGAATTTGGAATAGAGATTGAAGAGGGAATGCTCATATTGAGAAGAGATATTTCACAAACGGGTAAAAGTGTCTGTCGAATAAACGGCAAACTAGTGACCATATCTACCTTGCGTGAAATAGGGGGAACGTTAATTGATATTCATGGACAGCATGAGCATCAAGAATTAATGGAGGAATCTAAGCACCAAAAGCTTTTAGACCAATTTGGTGCAAAATCTATATCGAGCCAACTAAAGGAGTATGCAAATTTATATCAAAGCTATGAGCAAACTTCCAAGAGGCTAAAAAGTTTGAGTGAAAATGAACAGAAAATGGCGCATCGTCTAGATTTGATTCAATTTCAGTTTGATGAAATTCAAAAAGCACAGTTAGTGATTAATGAAGATGAACAACTAATTGAAGAAAAGAAACGATTGTCTAATTTTGAGAAGGTTTACGAAGGTCTTTCTAACAGCTATTCTGTGCTTCAAGGGGAACAAAAGGGGTTGGACTGGATTGGTCTTTTAATGAGTCATTTAGAAGATGTTTCTAGTGTTGATCAACAATATCAAGAGTTAGCTGAGACAGTGTCTACTAGTTACTATGCCTTAGAGGACGTGGCTAGAGAACTGAGAAGCAAGATGGATAGTCTTGAGTTCAACCCAGAACGTTTGCACGATATTGAAAGCAGACTAAACGAAATAAATCAGCTAAAGAGAAAATATGGAAAAACAATTGAAGAGATCATAGAATATGCGGCTAAAATAGAAGAAGAAATCGAAACACTTCAAAATAAAGAAACACATATCAATGCACTAAACAAAGAGCTTGCTGCCATAAAAAAGGATTTAGTTCTCGAAGCGAAAGAACTGACCTCCACAAGGTTACAGTTTGCAGAGAAACTAACAAAATCGATTCACCGTGAATTAAAAGAGCTTTATATGGACAAAACAGTATTTGAAGTGCGTTTTCACTCAGATTATGATGTGTTTACTCCTACAGGTTGTGATCAAATCGAATTTTTTATCTCTACAAATCCAGGAGAACCATTAAAGCCTCTATCTAAGGTAGCATCTGGTGGGGAGCTGTCGAGAATGATGCTAGCATTAAAAAGTATCTTCTCTAAACATCAAGGCGTTACTTCCATTATTTTTGATGAAGTGGATACTGGAGTGTCAGGACGTGTAGCACAAGCCATTGCAGAAAAGATTTACAAAGTAGCCGTTTCATCGCAGGTCCTTTGTATTTCCCATTTGCCTCAAGTGGCAGCTATGGCTGATACTCATCTCTATATTTCAAAGGTTACCCAAAAGGGTAGAACGAAAACTTCAGTACAATCATTATCAGAGCCCGATAAAGTAAAAGAAATTGGTCGAATGATATCTGGAGTAGAAATTACCGATTTAACCCGAGAGCATGCGAAAGAATTACTCCATTTAGCAAAGGAAATGAAGGTAACTTGAAAAGCTATCCATATTGGGTAGCTTTTTTATAACGGAAAAGGTTATAAATGCGACTTAAGCAGGCAAAATTAAAGATGTAGCCATAAAGCAGAAAAAAGTGTGTGTGGACTAGAAGCGAGGAGAGTGAAAGATGTTGAGGCATGAACTTCTTAGAAAAATAATTGGTGGAATTCTCCTTGTTTCATTAGTTGCCATAGGATTTTCAAAACCATTTCAAGATTACCTTAGTATCCCCAAAAGTGTTACCCTATTTGAGGGTGAAAACCTTATTTTACAGAAATCTACTCCTGTATCTGCTGCCGTCACAGCAAATTCAACTCTTTCTATTCAACAAGATGATCAAACCGTGTCTTTACAAGCAAAGAAATATGGGAAAGATGAAATGCTACTTGAACTAGCAGGTTTCCCTATTAAAAAGGTCGATGTAGACGTATTAAAGGATTTTAAAGTCATTCCAGGTGGACAATCTATCGGTGTGAAGCTTAATACGGTAGGAGTCCTTGTCGTTGGTCACCATCAAGTAAATACAGCAGAAGGAAAAAAATCTCCAGGTGAAATTGCAGGAATTAAAGTAGGCGACATTATTACAAAGATTAACGGTCAAAAAATTGAAAAAATGTCAGATGTAGCACCATTTGTTCAAACTGCAGGTCAAAAGGGTGAGCCACTGAATATTGAAGTGAGCAGAGAAGATGGCAAAATTGATACAAAACTTATGCCATTAAAAGAAGCTGGAGAAGAGAATTTTAAGCTCGGCCTATATATTCGTGACTCGGCGGCTGGTATTGGAACAATGACGTTTTATCATCCAGAATCGAAAAAGTATGGTGCTTTAGGACATGTTATTTCAGACATGGACACGAAAAAGCCTATTGTAGTTGAGGATGGTCAAATTGTTCGTTCAACAGTCACGTCTATTGAAAAAGGAAGCAATGGAGATCCAGGTGAAAAACTCGCCCGTTTCTCTTCCGATAAAGAGGTAATTGGTGACATTCAAAGAAATAGCCCTTTTGGAATATTTGGAAAGCTTTCAAAAGAAATTACGAATGGAATAATGGATAAGGCCCTTCCAATTGCTCTTTCCCATCAGGTAAAAGAGGGTCCGGCTAAGATACTAACGGTTGTAGATAATGATCAAGTAAAACTATTTGATATTGAAATTGTAAGCACGATTCCACAAAAGTTTCCAGCTACAAAAGGAATGGTTATTAAGGTAACTGACCCAGAATTACTTGAAAAAACGGGTGGGATTGTGCAAGGGATGAGTGGAAGTCCGATCATCCAGGATGATAAAGTGGTTGGAGCCGTAACGCATGTGTTCGTCAATGACCCTACTTCAGGCTATGGTGTTCACATCGAATGGATGCTAAATGAAGCGGGAATCGATATATACGAAAAACCAAGAGAAAAGGCGAGTTAAGGTGGAGGCTTTTACGCCTCCCTTTTTTTTATTCGAAAAATAAAGATTTTTCGACAAAAGTACAGAATAAGTCGAATACGGGCGAAAACCGAAGAAAAATAGAGATTTATACCATTTTTTTAGATTTTTTCAAAAAAGAAAAGGATTTACTGTTGCATTGTCGAATTGGTTAGTAGATTATATATATAGATAATTGTTCAGGTGAGAAAACTTTCGAGGAGGAAACATGTAGTGAAAAAGATAAAAGTATGTGTAGTTGATGATAATAGAGAGCTAGTTGGCTTACTTAAGGACTATTTAGTGTCCCAAGAAGATAGGGAAGTCGTTGGTTCAGCTCATAATGGTCAAGAATGCCTCGATTTATTAGAAAAAGTGACTCCGGATGTTCTTGTTTTAGATATTATTATGCCACACTTAGATGGGCTAGCAGTTCTTGAAAAGTTACGCGATTCTCGAAAGTCTCCGATGCCGAACGTTATTATGCTTACAGCATTCGGCCAAGAGGATGTTACTAAGAAAGCGGTAGAACTTGGAGCTTCTTACTTTATCTTAAAACCATTTGATTTAGAAAATTTAGGAAACCATATTCGTCAAGTGAGTGGAAAAACAAGCGCTGTCATGAGATCAACCTCTCCTTTAACAACAAGTCCAATGTATCGTCAACAAATGGAAGCAAAACCGAAAAATCTTGATGCAAGCATTACTAGTATCATCCATGAAATTGGTGTACCGGCTCATATAAAGGGCTATTTATATTTACGTGAAGCTATTTCTATGGTTTACAACGATATTGAACTGCTTGGCTCTATTACGAAAGTACTGTATCCGGATATTGCTAAGAAATATAATACAACGGCTAGCCGAGTAGAACGTGCAATCCGTCATGCCATTGAGGTTGCTTGGAGCAGAGGAAATATCGACAGCATTTCGAGTCTTTTCGGATATACAGTGAGCATGTCAAAAGCAAAACCTACAAATTCTGAGTTTATCGCGATGGTTGCGGATAAGCTTCGTTTAGAACATAAGGCTTCTTGAAAGAGTTAGAAGGAAAGTAAAGCCATCATTCAGTACTATTAATTATAAGAATAGTGGAAACCCAATGACAAATGTGTCATTGGGTTTTGTTGTACTGTCGAAAATTAATAATGGTGATCATCTTTATCCTCGTCGTGTTACTTGGTTGTATTCGGAAACAGTAATATAGTTACTTAATAATATGGTATTGCTTCAATAGTTATCACTTGTGAGGACAAAGTTTTGTTTTTATATGAAGAAGACTGATCACGTATATTCAAGTTACCATCTTTCATATATACTTAAAATACTATTATGATTAGGGTGGCAGCAATCATGGACCTTATAAACAATGAGTATATTCGACTGGAAGAGGAGAACGGATCGATCTTTATTACTGTTTTACAAAAAGGATATCCACTTAATCAATTGGATCAGCTTGTTCGAGAACATCCAAGAATTGCGATCACAAAATTTGTAGAATTGAAAGCGAGTTTAGAACAGGCAAAAATTGAGAAGATACATATCGGTGAATGGAAGCCTCTTATTTCTATTTCGATTAGTGAAGATAAGATGGTTGCTAAAATGCGCCTTCGCGTAACAGAAGCGGTACTACTTGGCGAACGTGAAAAACTCATGGCTGATATATCGGAAGCACTAGAAGTTCATGGAATTAAAAGTGGAATTTTGCAAACGGAAGTAAAGCAACCACTTGTTAATAAGGAATTTGTCATAGCAAAAGGAGAACCGGCCCTTACTGGAGCAGATGCAGTTGTACGGTATTTTCAATTATCAAATCGAAAACCGACGATTCGTGAAGACGGAAAAGCGGATTATTTTGATTTGAATTTTATTGATGAGGTGAAAGCTGGGGAATGGCTTGGTGAAAAGAAGTCAAGTACAGAAGGTGTTCCAGGAAGAAATGTACTTGGAGAGGTTTTGCTTCCGAAAAAAGGAAAGGATCAACCCTTGTTTTATGACCATAAGACAGTTGAGAAGATAGAAAACGATAATGTAACCACTCTGAAAGCGCTTGTAGATGGAGTAGTCCAATTCAAAGATGGTAAAATTTCTGTCGGGAATCATCTCATTATTAATGGAGATGTAGGAACGGGGACTGGGAACATTCAATTTGATGGAAGTGTTACTATTAACGGGATTGTTTCAGCAGGCTTTAGTGTCAAAGCTACTCAGGATATTTCAATTTTAGGAGAGCTTGGAATAAGTGGAGTGAAAGAAGTCGAATCCATAAGCGGTGATATTTTTATTAAAGGTGGAGTATTCGGGAATAACATAACCATTATTAAAGCAGCAAAAAATATATTCTTAAAACATGCCAATGAATGTATTTTAAAAGCTGGTGAGGATATTCATATTGGTTATTATTCGTTAGGCGCAAAAATTAAGGGGAGAAACATAATTGCTAACGAAGAAAAAGGTAAAATTATCGGAGGTACTATTGAGGCGAAGGGGAAGGTAAGTGCTGCTGTATTTGGCAATAGGCTTGAAAGGAAGACGTTTATTCAGGTCGAAGGATTTAATCGTTTTGAATTAGAACATGAGCTTTCAGAGTTGTTGTTGAGGTATAAAGAAAAAGTGTTCTATGTGGAAGGTCTTAAAAAGCAACTCGATTCTTTTGAAGACTTACAATCACATCTTAATGAAACCCAATTCAAGCAATTTCAACGTTTAAAGTCCATATATGAGGACGAAATGATTGAAGTCTCCTTTTTAGAGGCAAGAAGAAAGAACGTCATGAAGCTTCTTGAGACAAAGGGAGAAGGTCAAGTCAGTATACAAGTTGCCGCATACCCAGAAACGACATTACAGATCAAGAATCAGAAAAAGCATGTTCAATCTTTAATAAAAGGTACGATTTATTGCGATAGGAATACACTTTACTCTGAATAATGGAGGTACGAGCATTATGACGGAAGTGATTGCACATCGGGGCTATTCAGCTAAGTTTCCTGAAAATACGATGATCGCATTTCATGAAGCTGAATATGCAAATGCAGATGGAATAGAGCTAGATGTTCAGCTTTCAAAGGATGGTGAAGTAGTTGTCATTCATGATGAAAAGCTCAACAGAACAACAAGCGGAAAAGGATATGTGAAGGACTTTACACTTCAAGAGTTAAAAAAATTGGATGCGGGTGTATTGTTTCCAAATTTAAGTGAAAAACAAACGATTCCTACATTAGAGGAAGTATTTGCTTGGCTAGCGACAAATACATTAATCTGCAATGTTGAATTAAAAAATGGTGTGTTCCGTTACGAAGGAATGGAAGAAAAAGTGATAAAATTAATTCGTCAATATGATCTTTCCAAACGAACGATCATTTCTTCGTTCAACCATTACAGCATTGTTCATTGTTATAGACTTGCACCAGAAGTTGAGATTGCCCCATTACTATCAGAAGGTTTATATATGCCTTGGATATATGCGGCTTCTATCCGAGCGAAAGGGTTTCATCCTCGCTATTCAGCTGTGCCTAATGAGGTGATCAGTCTTTCCTTAGAGTCGGGAATTGCTGTGAGACCATATACTGTGAATAAAGAAGTGGAAATGGAGAGATTATTTCAAATCAACTGTACCGCGTTTATAACAGATGACCCAACTATAGCGGTTAAACTACGGGATAAATATAAAAAAGACAAAGCGTAGTCATATTATTACGCTTTGTCTTTTTTTTGTGTCTGAAAACGAGCTTGTACTTTATTTTTTTTGCGATCTCTATGAAAGATGAATCCTGCCACGAAAGATAAACCTGCCACAAACAGAAATAGACCAATCAGAAATTGAAGCCAAAGATATGGAAAGGGTGAAAGAAGTATCCCGAACAGCATATCTCGCATTAGTTTAATACCGTATGCAGCTAAAAAACCAGGTATTAATAAGATAAGTAACGCAAATATTCTAATCATAGGCAATCCCTTCAAAACAAAAGTGTGGTCTCCTCTGCCATCATAAATTATTCTCCCGATTTGTCAAGGTGAATCATTCACATTAAAATAGAGACATGCAATATTTTTCATTATACATTTAGAGTAGGTGATTTTTTGCAGACAGTCATGATTGTAGGGGCCGGTAAAGGTGGAACCTCTATATTAAAAATATTAAAAGAAACAGCTATGCTTGATGTCAAAGTAGTAATTGATCATGATTTAGAGGCGGAAGGTATGAAACATGCGAAAACGGAAGGGATCATTACAGATATTGATTGGCGTAAATATATTGAAACCGTTGATATTATTATTGAGGTAACTGGTGATGATAAGGTTTTCCGTGAATTAAGAGATGCTCGTTCTAAAAATACGGTTCTAATTCCAGGGAGTGTAGCCTTCCTGGTTACGATGTTAATGGAAGAGAAAGAAAAATTGCTTGATAAAGTGCAAAATGATGCATACAAGCATGACCTTATTTTTAATTCGACTGACGATGGGATGATCGTAGTCGATAAAAATGGAGTTGTCACCCTTTTTAATAGCAGCGCAGAGAGAATGACAGGAATAAGTCAGAAAGAGGCGATTGGAAAACCAATCCTTCAGGTTATTCCTTCAAGTCAGTTGCCGCGTATTTTAAAAACCAGGAAAATTGAAGCGAATCACGAATTGGTGCTAACAAATGGGATGCATGTAATTACCACCCGAATACCTATGATCGATGAAGATAATCACTTAATTGGTGCATTTTCAGTCTTTAAAGATAAAACAGAGTTAATGGACCTAGCGCTTGAAATAACAAATTTAAATGAGATTAAAATTATGCTTCAAGCGATTATTCAGTCAAGTGATGAAGCGATTTCTGTAGTGGACGAGAATGGAAAGGGGCTTATGATAAACCCTGCTTATTCTAGGCTAACGGGATTGACAGAGGAACAAGTCATTGGTCAACCAGCCAATGCTGATATATCAGAAGGTGAAAGTATGCATATGAAAGTGCTCCAAACGAGAAGACCTGTAAGAGGTGTAACGATGAGAGTTGGACCGAATAAAAAAGATGTCATTGTTAATGTTGCTCCAATAATCGTTGATGGGAAGTTAAAAGGTAGCGTCGGTGTCATACATGATATGTCCGAAATACAAAGCTTAAATAAAGAGTTGAGTAGAGCGAGACAAATTATTCGGACGCTTGAAGCGAAATACTCCTTTGATGATATTATTGGACATTCGGAGGAAATTCAGCTTTCAATTGAACAAGCAAGACTTGGTGCAAAAACTCCTGCAACGGTATTGCTTCGCGGTGAATCAGGAACTGGAAAGGAGCTTTTTGCGCACGCGATTCATAATGGAAGTGATCGGAAATATAACAAATTTATCCGTGTGAATTGTGCGGCGTTATCAGAAAGTCTACTAGAAAGTGAATTGTTTGGTTATGAGGAAGGAGCGTTTTCAGGTGCGAAGCGTGGGGGGAAAAGAGGATTATTTGAAGAAGCAAACAATGGAAGTATTTTCCTTGATGAGATCGGTGAGTTAACGGCTAATACACAAGCGAAGCTACTAAGAGTTCTACAGGAAAATGAAATTACAAGGGTTGGTGGGACCAAATCTATACCAATTAATGTGCGAGTAATTGCTGCTACGAATGTAAATATTGAGAAAGGCATTGCGAACGGTACTTTTCGGGAAGACTTATATTACCGGCTTAATCGAATGCCTATTCATATTCCTGCTTTGAGGTTCAGAAAAGAGGATATTCCGTTCCTTTGTGAAAGGCTCATTCATAAAATCAATCAGGATTATGGACGGAATGTAGAGGGGATCACCCCGCTCGCAATGAAGCAACTTATGCGTTACGATTGGCCAGGCAATGTGCGGGAATTAGAAAACATTCTTGGGCGGGCAATCATTTTTATGACCAACCATGAAACAGAAATTGATATTATGCACGTTCCTGCTTTAATTAAGGAGCAAGATCAGTTGCCAAAGATGACAGCTGAGGATGAAAAAGAAGAATCGCTTGCCGAACTGGTTGAAGAGTTTGAAGCGAAAATAATCGCTCAAACCTTAGCGGAGCTAAAAGGAAATAAAACAGCGGCTGCAAAGAAGTTAGGGTTATCGGTTCGAAATTTGTATTATAAGCTTGATAAATACAATCTTGCCAGAAGTGGCATGCAATAAATTTCATGCTATGAAATAATTTGCAGGATAATTCATGCAAAATAAAACGTTTTCATATTTTATTTTTTGGCATGCTTCTTGCATAATGTTATACAGGAGTGATCGAACGCTTGGGTAAAAGAGGGGTTGAACTTACATGACATTGGATTGGCTAATCGAAAGAGCGACCCAATATGAAGAAAAGACTGTGGCAGTAGTTGCAGCAGATGATGTAGAAGTTATCGAAGCAGTCATTGAGGCTCTTAGGCTTAGAATAGCTAATTTCTTTCTATATGGAGATAAAGAGCAAATTTTGTCTATACTGAGAGAAAAGGCCCCGGAGCTAGTGAGAAGTGAAAAAATAAAGATTTTTCATACCAACTCAAGTGCTTCTGCTGCTGAACATGCAGTCAAAGCAATTAAATTAAATGAAGCAAATGTACTTATGAAGGGAAATGTTCCAACAGCCACCATCTTAAAGGCAGTACTTAATAAAGACTACGGATTACGAACCGGGAATGTGCTGTCGCATATCTCCGTTTTTGAAGTTGCTGGTTATGACCGTTTTACGATTGTAACCGATGCAGCTATGAATATAAATCCTGATTTAGAGACAAAAGTTCAAATTATAAATAATTCCGTAAAACTTGCGAAATCAATCGGGATTGAAACTCCGCGTGTTGCTGTCATTGCTGCAGTGGAGGTCGTAAATCCATCCATGCCAGCAACAATGGATGCAGCGATCTTAACTCAAATGAACCGGAGAGGCCAAATAAAGGATTGCCTCATAGACGGACCGTTTGGTCTTGATAATGCCATTTCTCTCGAAGCAGCTAAGCAGAAAAAGATTAACAGTGAGGTGGCTGGACGAGCTGATATTTTATTAGTGCCAACTATTGAAGTAGGAAATACACTATATAAATCACTCGTATATTTTGCTGGGGCAAGGGTTGGTGCGATCATCGCCGGAGCAAAAGTACCAATTGTTTTAACATCCAGAGCAGATTCAGCTGAAAGTAAAGTGTATTCCCTTGCTCTTGCTATTTGTTCTGTTTGTAAATAAAGAAAACTTGTTGGTTGAGGAGGAAGAGGTAAATGGAAATTTTTAAGTATATGGAAACTTACGATTACGAGCAGTTGGTGTTTTGCCAAGATAAACAATCCGGATTAAAGGCGATTATCGCTATACATGATACAACATTAGGTCCAGCCTTAGGTGGAACGCGGATGTGGACATACGAGTCAGAAGAAGCAGCGATTGAAGATGCTTTGCGTCTAGCAAAGGGAATGACGTACAAAAATGCAGCGGCAGGATTAAATCTTGGTGGTGGAAAAACAGTTATAATTGGTGATCCGCGTAAAGATAAAAATGAGGAAATGTTCCGTGCATTCGGTCGTTACATTCAAGGATTAAATGGGCGCTACATCACAGCGGAAGATGTAGGAACAACAGTAGCTGATATGGACATAATTCATGAAGAAACGGATTATGTCACGGGTATCTCACCGGCATTTGGTTCTTCTGGGAATCCATCACCAGTTACAGCATATGGTGTATATCGTGGGATGAAAGCTGCTGCAAAGGAAGCATTCGGCACAGATTCACTTGAAGGAAAAGTGGTTGCCGTACAAGGTGTAGGAAATGTAGCATATAGCTTGTGCCGTCATCTTCATGAAGAAGGTGCACAATTAATTGTAACGGATATTAATAAAGAAGCCGTACAAAGGGCTGTTGAAGAATTTGGTGCCAGAGCGGTAGAGCCGAATGAAATTTATAGTGTGGATTGTGATATTTATGCACCATGTGCTCTTGGGGCAGTCATCAATGATCACACGATTCCGCAAATTAAAGCGAAAGTCATTGCAGGAGCGGCAAACAATCAGCTACGTGATCCACGCCACGGTGATATCATTCATGAAATGGGAATTGTTTATGCACCAGATTACGTAATCAATGCAGGTGGAGTAATTAACGTAGCAGATGAGCTATACGGCTATAATCATGAGAGAGCTATGAAAAAAGTAGAGACGATCTACTCAAATATTGAAAAAGTTATTGAAATTGCTAAACGGGATAGAATTCCGACATATAAAGCGGCTGATCGAATGGCAGAAGAGCGAATCGAAAGAATGCGTAATTCTAGAAGTCAATTCCTACAAAATGGACATCATATTTTAAGTCGACGTTAATGCACTGACAAGAATAGGCTGATGATTTCAGCCTCTTGTCTTTTACATACTAGTATAAAGCTTGAACAATGGAGGTTAACAAGTTGCACGAATTAATGAATCGAATTCTTGTAATCAATCCTGGTTCTACATCAACGAAAATCGGAGTATTCGATAATGACATATCAATTTTTGAAAAGACCATTCGACATGAATCAGACCAGATTAATTCGTTTGACAATATCATTGACCAATACGAATTCAGAAAACAGACGATACTTGAGACGCTTGATATAGAAGGCATAAATATATCGAAGCTGAGTGCGGTTTGTGGACGTGGTGGATTACTTCGCCCAATTGAAGGTGGTACGTATGAAGTAAATGATATAATGCTTCTAGACTTAAAGGCTGGTTATTCAGGGCAACACGCATCAAACCTGGGAGGAATTATTGCCTTTGAAATTGCATCGGGTTTAAATATCCCAGCATTTATTGTCGATCCCGTGGTTGTAGATGAACTTGATCCTATCGCGCGTATTTCTGGTTTTCCATTAATCGAACGAAAAAGTATTTTCCATGCACTTAATCAAAAAGCGGTTGCCAGGAGGGTGTCAAAGTCACTCGGAAAAAGGTATGAGGACCTGAACCTAATCGTGACTCATATGGGTGGAGGAATCACTGTAGGGGTTCATAAAAATGGTAGAGTGATTGATGTGAATAATGGATTGCATGGTGATGGGCCATTTAGTCCGGAGCGTGCTGGTACAGTACCAGCAGGTGATTTAATTTCCTTATGTTATTCAGGAGATTTTTATCGTGAGGAAGTGATGAAGAAACTAGTCGGTCAAGGCGGGCTTGTCGGGTATCTTGGTACGAATGATGCAATAAAGGTAGAAGAGATGATCGGTAAGGGTGATAAGCAGGCAAAGCTTATATACTCAGCGATGGCCTATCAAGTGGCAAAAGAGATTGGAGCAGCGAGTAGTGTTTTGGCAGGAAAAGTGGATGCGATTATCCTTACAGGTGGATTAGCGTACGGGAAAGATTTTGTAAAAGAAATCAGTGACCGAGTCAACTGGATAGCAGACGTCATGATTGAACCTGGTGAAAATGAGTTGCAGGCTCTTGTAGAAGGTGCGCTAAGAGTTTTAAGAGGAGAAGAAGAGGCGAAACAGTATCCAAATGGAGTAAAAGATACTGTTCATAGCAAGTAACGAGGAGGGTTTTGGTTTGGCAGAAGAGTATGATTTAGTCATTTTAGGTGGAGGTACAGGCGGTTATGTGGCAGCGATACGTGCGTCCCAGCTCGGCTTAAAAACGGCAATCGTTGAGAAAACAAAGTTAGGCGGGACTTGTTTACATAAAGGGTGTATTCCTAGTAAAGCATTACTTCGAAGTGCAGAGGTATATCGAACGACTATGAAAGCGCAAGATTTTGGTGTAATTGCCTCAAATATTTCATTAGATTTCGGTAAGGTTCAAGAAAGAAAGAATAAAATAGTTGAGGGTCTCCATAAGGGGGTTCAACACCTTATGAAACAAGGGAAGATCAGTGTATATGAAGGTACGGGTAGAATTCTAGGTCCTTCTATCTTTTCACCAATGCCAGGTACAGTTTCGGTAGAGATGAATAGCGGAGAAGACAATATGATGCTGATACCGAAAAATGTCATTGTTGCTACTGGTTCGCGTCCTCGTACGTTAGATGGTCTTGAAATCGATGGTTCACATGTACTTACCTCAGATGAAGCATTGCAGCTTACGTCTGTTCCGGATTCAATGATTATTGTTGGCGGCGGTGTGATTGGAATTGAGTGGGCATCGATGCTTTCAGATTTTGGAACGGAAGTAACCGTAATAGAGTATAGCGATCGTATCATTCCTACAGAAGATCGTGAAATTTCAAAGGAAATGCAGCGGTTAATGAAGAAAAAAGGAATTAAATTGGTTACTAGTGCAAAAGTGTTGCCAGAATCTTTAAAAAAGGAAAATGCTGTTTCGATTTCTGCTGATGTAAATGGAACGATTAAGGAATTTTCAGCTGAGAAGATTTTGGTTTCTGTAGGTCGCCAAGCGAATGTGGAAGGAATTGGCCTTGAAAATACGGATATAGAGATAGAAAGAGGGGTTATAAAAACCAACTCTTATTATCAAACAAAGGAATCCCATATTTATGCCATTGGTGATGTCATTGGCGGACTACAGTTGGCTCATGTTGCTTCGCATGAAGGAATTGTTGCGGTTGAGCATATTGCCCGGGAGAATCCTTCTCCAATAGATTATAGTCTCATTTCTAAGTGTATATACTCTAATCCTGAGGTAGCAAGTGTAGGATACACAGAGGAAGAAGCAACGGAGAAAGGATTTGAAGTAAAAGTAGGGAAATTCTCCTTCCGAGCCATCGGAAAAGCACTGGTGTACGGTGAATCAGATGGATTTGTAAAAATCATTGCTGATAAGAAAACGGATGATATTTTAGGTGTCCATATGATCGGACCGCATGTAACAGATATGATTTCAGAGGCAGGGTTGGCTAGAGTGTTGGATGCAACTCCGTGGGAAATCGCTCATACGATTCACCCTCATCCTTCTTTATCTGAAGCAATCGGAGAAGCAGCTCTTGCAGTCGACGGGAAAGCATTACATGGGTGACAGGGTGTCCACTCCATAAATACAAATGTCCACGAGTGGTGTCTGTCACCGTTAAATAGGAGGTTATGATAATGGGTGAAAATCGTCATCTTGCGTTAGGTTTGAGTGATGAAACTGTCTTAGAAATGTATGAAATGATGCTGCTTGCTCGTCGAATTGATGAGAGGATGTGGCTGTTAAATCGCGCGGGGAAAATTCCATTTGTTATTTCATGTCAAGGTCAAGAGGCAGCTCAAGTTGGTGCAGCATTTGCATTAGATCGTGAGAAGGATTATGTTCTTCCGTATTATCGAGATATGGGTGTAGTTTTAACGTTTGGTATGACTGCCAAAGATCTCATGCTGTCTGGTTTTGCTAAGGAAGAGGATCCAAATTCAGGTGGCCGTCAAATGCCAGGTCACTTTGGACAGAAGAAAAATCGGATTGTCACAGGTTCTTCCCCAGTAACTACACAAGTTCCTCATGCCGTTGGAATTGCTCTTGCTGGGAAAATGGAAAACAAAGATTTAGTAACATTCGTTACGTTTGGAGAAGGTTCTTCAAATCAAGGAGACTTCCATGAAGGCGCAAACTTTGCTGGAGTTCATAAGCTTCCAGTCATCTTTATGTGCGAAAACAACAAGTATGCGATTTCTGTTCCAATTGAAAAACAACTGGCATGTGAGAATGTTTCCGATCGAGCCATTGGTTATGGAATGCCGGGGGTAACGGTTGATGGAAACGATCCTCTTGAAGTATACAAGGCAGTGAAAGAAGCTGCGGATCGTGGTCGTCGCGGAGAAGGTCCAACATTGGTAGAAACCGTTTCATACCGATTAACTCCTCACTCCTCTGATGATGATGACCGAAGCTACCGTGGCCAGGAAGAGGTAGCAGAAGCAAAGGCGAAGGATCCAATTCTAACATTTGCTTCTTATCTAACAGAAGTTGGACTCTTAAATGATGATTTAGCAAAGGAAATTAATGATCGAATAATGAAACAAGTAAATGAAGCAACAGACTATGCAGAAAATGCACCATATGCAGCTGCTGAAAGTGCATTAAAGCATGTGTACGCTGAGAAGTAAGGGGGAAGAAATTAATGCCTGTAATCTCGTATATTGATGCGGTAACTATGGCGATTCGTGAGGAAATGGAACGCGATCCGAAAGTATTTGTCTTAGGAGAAGACGTTGGCAAAAAGGGCGGTGTGTTTAAAGCAACACAAGGTTTATATGATCAATTTGGTGAGGCGCGAGTAATTGACACTCCACTAGCAGAATCAGCCATTGCAGGAGTCGGAATTGGTGCCGCAATGTATGGCATGAGACCTATTGCCGAAATGCAGTTTGCTGATTTTATTATGCCCGCAGTGAACCAAATTATTTCCGAAGCAGCAAGAATCCGTTACCGTTCTAACAATGATTGGAATTGCCCTATTGTAGTGCGTGCTCCGTATGGTGGAGGCGTTCACGGTGCACTGTACCACTCTCAATCCGTTGAGGCGGTATTTGCCAATCAGCCAGGTCTGAAAATTGTGATGCCTTCGACTCCTTACGATGTAAAAGGTCTGTTAAAGGCTGCAATTCGTGATGATGATCCTGTACTGTTTTTTGAGCATAAGCGTGCCTACCGCTTAATCAAAGGGGAGGTTCCGGCTGATGATTATGTTCTTCCAATAGGTAAAGCAGATGTAAAACGAGAAGGAGAAGATATTACCGTCATCACATATGGTTTATGTGTTCACTTTGCTCTACAAGCCGCAGAAAAATTGGCCAGTGACGGGATTTCAGCCCATATTCTTGACCTACGTACCGTGTATCCTTTGGATAAAGAGGCAATTATTGAAGCGGCTTCTAAAACAGGAAAAGTCCTATTAGTAACGGAGGATAACAAGGAAGGCAGCATTATGAGCGAAGTAGCAGCGATCATCGCAGAGAACTGCTTGTTTGATTTGGATGCACCGATAAAGCGCTTAGCGGGCCCTGACGTACCAGCTATGCCATACGCACCAACGATGGAAAAATACTTTATGGTAAATCCAGATAAGGTCGAAAAAGCAATGCGTGAGCTTGCTGAATTTTAATAGGGATTAAAGGTTAACAAGGAGGTAACGAATTGGCTATTGAACAAATCAAAATGCCTCAGCTTGGGGAGAGTGTTACAGAAGGAACGATTAGCAAATGGCTCGTTTCAGTTGGAGACACGGTAAACAAATACGATCCTCTAGCAGAGGTAATGACGGATAAAGTAAATGCAGAAGTACCTTCATCCTTCTCTGGGAAAATTGTTGAACTCATCGCCAATGAAGGAGACACATTAGAGGTCGGCGCCATCATTTGTACAATCGAAGTCGAGGGCGACAATCGTAAACAAGAGGAATCGGTTGATTCTAAGCCATCTAATATGGAAGTTCTTAAGACTGAAGTAAGTGATGCGCCAAATAAAGCACGCTATTCACCTGCAGTCTTAAAGCTTTCTGCGGAGCATGGAATTGACTTAACTCAGGTGTCAGGTTCTGGAGCGGGTGGCAGAATTACGCGTAAAGATCTTCAAGCGATTATAGAATCCGGAGCCATTCCAACACCTCAAGAAAAAGCTGTAACTGTTCCAACAGCTCCAGCACCAAAAGCGGTAGAAAAAGCACCGCCTGCTCCAATGGATGTTCCTGTAACAGCCGGAGATATAGAAATTCCAGTCACAGGTGTTAGAAAAGCGATAGCGGCCAATATGTTACGCTCCAAGCATGAGGCACCACATGCCTGGACAATGGTTGAAGTCGATGTGACAAATTTAGTTGCATACAGAAACTCCATCAAATCGGAGTTTAAGGCAAAAGAAGGATTTAACTTAACGTTCTTTGCGTTCTTTGTAAAAGCAGTTGCTCAAGCTTTAAAGGAATTTCCACAAATGAACTCTATGTGGGCAGGAGATAAAATTATTCAGAAGAAGGATATTAATATTTCCATCGCAGTTGCAACGGAGGATGCTTTATATGTTCCAGTTATTAAACACGCGGATGAAAAGACCATTAAAGGGATTGCGAGAGAAATAACGGAATTAGCTTCTAAAGTAAGAGCTGGAAAATTAACAAGTACTGATATGCAAGGTGGAACATTCACTGTTAACAACACTGGTTCGTTCGGATCTGTACAATCTATGGGAATTATTAATTACCCTCAGGCAGCCATTCTACAGGTAGAGTCCATTGTTAAACGTCCGGTGGTAATGAATGGCGGAATGATTGCTGTAAGAGACATGGTTAATCTTTGTCTATCGCTTGATCACCGCGTTCTTGATGGTCTTGTGTGCGGAAGATTCTTAAAACGGGTGAAAGATATCCTTGAGGCTACCACAAAAGAAAATACATCAATCTACTAAGACAAAAGGCCGTTGTCAATTAGACAGCGGTTTTTCTTCTTTGCAATTATTCCCATGTGTACTACAATAAGGGTAAGATCAATAATTTTGAATTTTACCTCAATTTATCTTTCGGAGGGAGGGAAGCCGTAGCAGATTTTGCACGGCATACAATGCAAATAAGAGATATGAAACATGCGTCATTCCCACTTTGGCAAGAAAAAGACTGGATCGAAAAAAGTGAACAGTCACTGAAAGGAAAAAAGGTAGAACAATTAATAAATCGTACATACGAACAGATAAAATTGAAACCGCTTTATTTTAAGAAAGAACAACATGGTTCTCAATTTCCAGGTGTCCCAGATTATCGAAGAGGAATTGATTCGTACATTGATCAGAAACAACCATGGAGAATTGCTCAGACTATTCAAGCGTCGACTGCAAAGGAACTAAAAGATAAGATAGAAGCTGCAATCAAAGGTGGACAGACCGCTGTTTCTTTCTCTGTTCAAGAGGATATCTCATATCAATCTATACTTGAAGAGTTTGCCGACCGTTTCCCGATTTGTGTGCATGCAAAAAAAAGTCAGCAATCCAAACTCGTCTCAGAGCTCTGTAGCATCAAAGAGATAAGTGATCTACAAGGCTTTATTGCAACAGATCCGTTAGCCCAATTGGCTTCAGATGGCTATTTAAGAGAGCCAGTGAATGCTGTGTATGATGAACTAGCAACAAATATTCAAATCACCTCACAAAAATTCCCGGAATTAAAAACAATTCTTGTTGACACATCTCCCTATCATAATGGGGGAGCTAACGCAGTTCAAGAGATTGCGATTTCGCTTGCATCTGCTGTATTCCACCTAGAAGAACTCTCAAACCGAAACATACCGATTGAAACCATACTATCTAAATATATTTTTCACTTCTCAATAGGAGCTAATTTCTTTATGGAAATTGCTAAGTTAAGAGCAGCTCGCATGCTTTGGGGTGAAATCGTAAAAGCATACGGAGGAAGTAAAGAAAATCAAAAAATGGTCATATCAGCACGAACGTCTACCTTTACCAAAACAGTGTATGACCCATATGTGAATCTTCTTCGTTCTAGTAATGAAGCGTTTGCTGCAGTTATCGGAGGGGTTCAATATTTGCATGTTAGTCCATATAATGAGCTCGAAGGGAACGGAGCAGAATTCTCAGAGCGAATGGCTCGAAATACGCAACTTATTCTAAAAGAAGAAGCGCTTATTTGTAAAACTCACGATCCATCTGGTGGTTCCTGGTATATAGAAGAACTAACTGACGAGATTGCCAATAAGGCATGGGAGTTGTTTATACAAATTGATGATTCTGGTGGAATGCTATCTTCCCTTGTTGATGGAGAGATTCAATCTCAACTCTCTAAAGTATTGGAAAATAGAAAGAATGATAGTTTCACAAGACAACAATCGATTATCGGTACCAATATATACGCAAATTTGCAAGATCAACCATTAAAATTAAGCGTCCAGCAAAAAGTTACACCTGAAGATGTAGCAATAAAGATACCTGAACTAAAGCAATCTAGACTTTCAGAACCCTATGAAAACCTTAGAAGGGTTTCTGAAAAACTAGAACAGAAACCAGTCGTAGGGGTAATCTGTATCGGTGGAGTCAAACAGTTTAAACCACAAGCAGATTTTGTTGCAGGCTTTCTCGCACCAGGTGGAATTGTTACGGAAAAAAGTGAGGAAACGGACAGTTGGAAACAAATTCAGAAATATATTGATAGCAGCAACTATTCAACGTACTGTTTGTGTGGAGCATATGGAGAGTTTGAAGAATGGGGGCTATCCATCGTGAAAGAATTTCAGGCGATTTATCCAGAAAAAAGATTATATTTGGGTGGTCTTCCTGAACATAAGGATGTGTGGCTTCAAACAGGTGTAAGGGGCTTTTTTCATCGTAAAAGTAACTGCTATGATTCTCTATTGAGTCTCTTGACTGAAATGGAGGAAACTACACATGCTTAACAAACCCAATTTTCGTCAAATAAAGATATCGTCTTATAAGGAAGAAAAAAGTAGACGAGAAAAAGAAGAAATAACTGCTTCCATAGACGATTTATTTTACGAAACAAATGAACAAATCAGGATAAAGTCTCTTTATACAAGAGAGGACCGCGATCATTTAGCCCATCTTGGAGATTTACCTGGTTTGCCCCCCTTTACAAGGGGACCCTATCCAACGATGTATGTAAACAGACCTTGGACGGTAAGACAGTATGCAGGCTTTTCGACCGCAGAGGAAAGTAATGCATTTTATCGCAGGAATTTAGCAATGGGACAAAAAGGTTTGTCTGTAGCATTTGATTTAGCCACTCATCGAGGCTATGACTCTGATCATCCAAGCGTCGAAGGTGACGTAGGTAAAGCCGGGGTGGCTATTGATTCAATCCTTGATATGAAAACTTTGTTTGATGGCATTCCTCTAGACCAGATGTCAGTCTCGATGACGATGAATGGAGCGGTTTTGCCGATCATGGCCTTTTACATTGTAACGGCTGAAGAGCAAGGGGTAAGTAAGGAACAGTTATCTGGGACGATACAAAATGATATTTTAAAAGAATATATGGTTCGTAATACATATATTTATCCACCAGAAATGTCGATGAAAATTATCTCTGATATTTTTTCGTATACTTCTAAGCATATGCCAAAATTCAATAGCATTAGTATTTCAGGATATCATATGCAAGAGGCAGGAGCACCAGCTGATATCGAGCTTGCTTATACACTAGCTGACGGACTCGAATATGTTCGAACAGGTCTAAAAGCGGGGATTGATATCGATTCCTTTGCTCCGAGATTATCATTTTTTTGGGCGATTGGTATGAATTATTTTATGGAAGTAGCTAAAATGAGGGCGGGACGTTATATTTGGGCAAAGATGATGAAGACGTTTTCTCCTCAAAGTGAAAAATCTCTTGTCTTGCGTACCCATTCCCAAACATCTGGGTGGAGCTTAACGGAACAGGATCCGTTTAATAATGTGACGCGCACCCTTATAGAAGCTCATGCGGCAGCAATGGGACATACTCAATCACTTCACACCAATGCTTTAGATGAGGCCATTGCACTTCCAACCGATTTTTCTGCTAGAATTGCTCGCAATACACAGTTGTTTCTTCAGGAAGAGACTGGTATCACGAATGTGATTGACCCTTGGGGTGGATCGTATTATGTGGAGGCTCTGACAGATGAGTTGATTAAACGTGCGTGGGAGCATATCGAAGAGATTGAAGAGCTAGGTGGAATGGCAAAAGCAATTGAAACGGGCTTGCCAAAAATGAAGATTGAAGAAGCGGCAGCTAAGCGCCAAGCCAAAATTGACTCAGGTGAGGAAACGATCATCGGTGTCAATCGATACCGAGTTGATAAAGAAGAAAATATTGAGATTTTAGACATAGATAATACAGCAGTAAGATTAAAACAAATTGAAAAACTGGCATACGTAAAAGCAAATAGAGACGAGAAAGAAGTAAAACGAACGTTAGAAGCATTAACAAAAGGAGCACAGACAGGCGAAGGAAACCTCCTTGAACTTGCGGTTAGCGCAGCTAGAGCTCGTGCAACAATCGGGGAAATATCTGATGCGGTGGAAGTTGTTGCTGGAAGACACAAAGCCATTATCCGCTCAATTAGTGGAGTATATAGCTCTGCGTACTCGAATGAAGAAGAAATGAAAGAAGTTCAGCTCATGACAGAGGAGTTTCTACAAAACGAAGGACGCCGGCCAAGAATCCTTATAGCCAAGATGGGACAGGACGGTCACGATAGGGGAGCAAAAGTGATATCAACAGCTTTTGCTGATTTAGGATTTGATGTGGATATTGGACCGTTATTCCAAACACCAAAGGAGACCGCTTTACAAGCGATTGAAAATGATGTTCACGTGATTGGCATAAGCTCACTTGCTGCCGGTCATAAAACACTGCTTCCAAAATTAATGAAAGAATTAAAGGACTTAGGTCGAAATGATATTTTAGTAGTAATCGGTGGCGTAATCCCTGCGCAAGATTATGATTATTTATATCGCCAAGGGGCTGCCGCAATTTTTGGACCAGGGACCGTCATTCCAGTAGCTGCTCAAAAGGTGGTAAGAGCGATCTACGAGCGATTAGGCTATGAGGAAGTGGAGAAGTAATGAATGATAATCATTTAGAGAATAGCTTTTCTTCTGCAAAACGGTTTCACAAAATAGTGAATAATGCTCCAACGGTCGAGGAGCTTTGTTCAGGACTTAGGAATGGAAATCGTTCGATGCTTGCTCAAGCGATCACTTTAATCGAAAGCAATGCTGACCACCATTTTAAAAAGGCGCAGGATCTCCTTCAACAAATTCTTCCCTTCTCAGGTAACTCGGTTCGAATTGGCATTACAGGTGTGCCAGGAGCGGGAAAAAGTACCTTTATTGACTCATTTGGGATGTACTTATGTGAGCAAGGCATTAAGGTAGCTGTTCTAGCTGTTGATCCGAGCTCTAAGCGGAGTGGAGGAAGTATTTTAGGGGACAAAACGAGAATGGAACATCTATCTAGGTCAAAGATGGCCTTTATTCGGCCGTCCCCTACGGGAGGAAAGCTAGGTGGCGTACACCGAAAAACAAAGGAGTCTATTGCTCTTTGTGAAGCCGCAGGTTACGAAGTGATTATTGTTGAGACCGTTGGGGTGGGACAAAGCGAAGTGATGGTAAGAGACATGGTAGACTTCTTTATGCTCCTAGTGCTAACAGGTGCTGGTGACGAGCTACAAGGGATGAAAAAGGGTATCATGGAGCTTGCCGACGCCATTGTCGTAAATAAAGCGGATGGTGATAATGAAGCTTTTGCACGAAAAACGAAGGATGAATATAATCGAATTCTGCATTTTCTACAACCCTCTACTACAGGGTGGGAAACGAGAGCCTATGTTTGCTCAAGTTTATATAATAAAGGAATCGAAGAAATTTGGAAGACGATGGAACGATTTATCCATGAAACGACACAAACAGGAGTGTTTGAAGAGCGAAGAAGAAAACAAACAAAGGATTGGATGCACGCCTTAATCACAGATCAACTTCAGTTACAGTTTTATGCTCATGAAAAAATAAAAGAATTACTTCCTCAGCTAGAAAAAGCTGTTGTTGAGGGTGATCAGCCGGTTACTTCTGCAGTAGACCTTCTCTTCAAAAATTTTTATGAAAAAAAATAAAAAAGGAAGGTCACACATACGGTGACCTTCAACTAAGGAGTAGGGGTATGATCTAGCTGTGCTTATATCATACCCTTTTTTCACTACCTTAAACCTTTCTGTTTGTATATTTGTATCTCATATTGGTATATTGAATATATAATAATGAAATAATGGAGGGAACTTTTCGTGAATATGGATTTTAATTTATTTATGAATGATGTAGTTCGACAAGCGCGACAAGAAATTGTTGCTGCTGGATATACAGAATTAAAGACGTCAGATGATGTGGATGCTGCCCTTTCCAAGTCAGGTACTACACTTGTAATGGTCAACTCAGTTTGTGGCTGTGCAGGTGGAATTGCTCGTCCAGCTGCTATGTATTCTGTTCACTACGATAAAAAGCCTGATCAATTAGTAACTGTTTTTGCTGGTCAAGATAAAGAAGCGACAGCAACAGCACGCTCTTATTTTACTGATTATCCACCATCTTCTCCTTCTTTTGCTTTATTAAAGGATGGGAAAATTTTAACCATGGTTGAACGCCATGAAATTGAAGGGCATGAACCAATGGCAGTTGTACAAAAGTTACAAGAAGCATTCGATAAATATTGTGAAGAAGTGTAACCTCAGGTCTCTGAGGTTTTTCTTTTTGGATCTTCATCGGTTAACAGTTGAATTGAAAGCGTCATCAAGGGTAAGGTAACTAATGGGAAATTAACATATAGGAGTAAAAGACAAAATGGAATTTAAAATTGGTTACCGAACTTTAAAAACCGCATTAGGAGCAGCAGCTTCTATTATGATTGCTCAGGCTTTTGGACTTTCAAGTTTTACATCTGCGGGTATCCTGACCATCCTTTGCATTCAAGTAACAAAGAAGAAAAGTGTACGTGCGTCCTGGGAACGGTTTTTAGCTTGCATAGTGGCAATGGTTTTTTCAATTGTTATTTTTGAAGGAATTGCTTTTCATCCCGTCATGATCGGACTTTTATTATTATTATTCATTCCAACAGCGGTAATGGTTGGAGCAAGCGATGGGATTGTGTCGAGCACAGTTATTATTCTCCATTTGTATTCAGCGGGACATATTACAAAGGGTTTATTATTGAATGAACTGGGCTTAATTATTATTGGAATTGGTGTGGCCTTAATTATGAACTTATATATGCCAAGTTTAGAAAATAAGCTGATTGATTACCAAATGGAAATAGAGGAAAAATTTAAAGCCATCTTTGATGAAATTATCTTATATTTAAAGAATAATAAAACCGATTGGGATGGTCATGAAATCCCAGAAACAGCGACGCTTATTGATGAGGCAAAAACTCTAGCTTTTCGTGATGTTGAAAACCATTTCCTTCGTAATGAGAACTTATATTATCATTATTTTAAAATGAGAGAGAAGCAATTTGAAATTATTGAAAGAGTTCTGCCTCTTGTAAGTTCCATTTCCCTTACCGTTGAACAGGGAGAGATGATTGCGGAATTCATTGAAGATCTCTCAAAAAATATCCACCCGGGGAACACAGCGGATATTTATATTGAAAAGTTAGAGAGAATGAGAGTGGAATTTCAAAAAATGGAGCTTCCTAGAACCCGTGAGGAATTTGAGACAAGGGCGGCTCTTTTGCATTTTACAAAGGAAATGGAGCAATATTTAACCATTAAAAAGGACTTTGTCGGTATGAAAAAACCAAAAGTGAATAAAAGGAAGAAGATGCTACAAACTACTAAAGAGAAATAATACGGAAGGTGAACATATGGTATCCTTTCTTCTAGCTTTATTTATAGCATTTACTTCAAGTCCGATTTGGCCATTAGGAGAAAATCCACTTCCGGGGGGTCCTTTTTTAATTGTTAATAAAGCTACAAATGAAGTAGCTTTAATTAATGAGAATCGGGTTCAGACAGTGGTAAAAGCTGCAACAGGCAAGACAGAGGAGTTAACTCCAGAAGGATTATTCACGATAACGGTTAAGGCAAAAAATCCATATTATCGAAAAAACAATATTAATGGTGGAGATCCGGAAAATCCTTTAGGTACTAGATGGATCGGTTTTGATGCAAATGAAACTGATGGAAGAATCTATGGTCTTCATGGAACCAACACACCTAGCTCCATTGGTAAGTATGTTTCGCAGGGATGTGTGAGACTTCAAAATGAGGCCATCGAATCTCTCTTTGATTTCATTCCCATAGGCACAAAGGTATTAATCACAACTACAAATGAAAACTATGCAGAAATAGCAAAAGAATACGGTGCGATTTCAAAATAAAAAGTCACTTAGGGCAAACCCTTAAGTGACTTTTTGCTTTTATAAAAATGCAACGACTCCTGCTAGTATCGTAGAAGCTAACATAGCAAATAGCATTAAATAAACAACTAACTTTTGTGTTTTCTTATTTCCCATTTCGATCTCCTCCCAGGCAGAAACTTTTCTACGTTTATTTTACTAGGAAAAGATAAATTGAACAACCGCTCAGGTTTTGGAAGGGATTTTTTGTCCAAAAAGCGAATATTTATAATTATATTACTTCTGAGGGAGATGGAAAAAGTGATAAATAATGTCGATCACATTGGGATCGCAGTAAAATCCATTGATGCATGCTTGCCTTTTTATACAGAGACTCTTGGATTAAAGCTCGTCGGTATTGAAGAAGTCCCATCAGAACAAGTAAAAGTAGCCTTTATAGATACAGGGAACGTCATGTTAGAGCTATTAGAATCGACAAATTTTGAAAGCGCTATCTATAAGTTTGTCGAAAAGCGCGGAGAAGGAATCCATCACATTGCTCTAGGGGTAAATTCCATTGAATCTAGGATACAGGAGTTAAAAGACAAGGGAGTACAAATGATTCATGATAATCCAAAAGAAGGAGCACATCATGCAAGAGTGGCCTTTATGCATCCAAGATCTACTCATCATGTGCTTTTCGAAATGTGTCAAAGAGAGGTAGTGTCAAAAGTTCTATGAAAACTATGTAAAGTATTAGATCACTTCCATTGGGGGGACGTGAGGCCCCGCAATCGCTCTTGACAAACAGTCGAAAAAGGTTGCGATAAAAGTATCAAGGGCGA